>JBMDWQ010000268.1:0-7060 GCA_048594675.1 Microbacterium sp.
CTCGGGCTCGATCCGGACGACCGCACCGTCCGCGTGGGCGAGGTCGACGTGACGGACGCGATCCGCGAGCCCCGGGTGTCCGGCGCCGTGAGCGGCGTGGCCCGCGTGCCCGAGGTGCGTGCGCAGGTCAACGAGCTCTTCCGTGCCCTCGTCGCCGCGGCGCCGTACCCGGCCGTCGTCGTGGAAGGACGCGACATCACGACCGTCGTCGCCCCCGACGCGCCCGTCCGCATCCTGCTCACGGCGGCGCCCGAGGTGCGCGCCGCCCGTCGCGCCGGTGAGCTCGCCGGTGAGAACGCCGCCGCCGTGGCGGCCGCCCTGCACAAGCGCGACGCCTCCGACAGTGCGGTCGTCGACTTCCTCAACGCCGCGGACGGCGTCGAGGTCGTCGACTCGACCGCACTCTATTTCCCCCAGACCATCGACGCCGTCCTTTCGGTGATCGAACGACTCCGAGGAGCACACCGTGGCTGACGACGAATACGAAGGCGGTCCCGACCAGCTCGCCGAGAAGATGGACCAGCTCGATGAGCAGCTGGCGGAACAGCGCGCGGAGACCCTGCGCGCCGGCCTCGCCGACTACGAACTGGACGACGAGGACGCGGAGCTCCTCGCGGGCATCACCCTCGGCGAAGACGGCATCCAGTACAGCCCCGCGCTGCCCGTGGTGGCGATCGTCGGGCGGCCGAACGTCGGCAAGTCCGCGCTGGTGAACCGCATCCTCGGTCGTCGTGAGGCCGTCGTGGAGGACACCCCCGGTGTCACCCGCGACCGGGTCACGTACAAGGCCGAGTGGAACGACCGTCGCTTCACCGTCGTCGACACCGGCGGCTGGGAGCCCGACGCCCGCGGCATCGACCGTTCCGTCGCAGCCCAGGCCGAGGTCGCGATCGACCTGTCCGATGTCGTGCTGTTCGTCGTGGATGCCATGGTGGGCGCCACGTCGACCGACGAGCACGTCGTGAAGCTGCTGCGCAAGAGCGGCAAGCCGGTCTTCCTCGTCGCCAACAAGATCGACGACGCTCGTCAGGAGCCGGAGGCCGCCGCCCTGTGGAACCTGGGTCTCGGGGAGCCGCACCCGGTCTCCGCGATCCACGGTCGCGGTGTCGCGGACCTGCTCGACGACGTGCTGAAGAAGCTGCCGGAGGTCTCCGCCGTGGCGAAGCAGGAGATCGGCGGCCCGCGCCGTGTCGCGATCCTGGGACGCCCGAACGTCGGGAAGTCCTCGCTGCTGAACAAGGCCGCAGGGGAGGAGCGCGTGGTCGTCAACGACCTCGCCGGCACCACCCGCGACCCGGTGGACGAGGTCGTCGAGCTCGGCGGCAAGATGTGGCGCCTGGTCGACACGGCCGGCATCCGTCGCCGCGTGCACATGGCGCAGGGCGCCGACTTCTATGCCTCGCTGCGCACCTCGGCCGCGCTGGAGAAGGCCGAAGTGGCCGTCGTCGTCCTCGACGTCTCCGAGTCGATCAGCGAGCAGGACGTGCGCATCATCGACCTCGTGCTCGAATCGGGCCGCGCGCTGGTCCTGGCTTTCAACAAGTGGGACCGTCTCAACGACGACGACCTGGAGAACGCCGACCGCCGACGCTACCTGGAGCGCGAGATCGAGCAGGACCTGGCGCACGTCGCCTGGGCCCCGCGCGTGAACATCTCCGCCAAGACCGGTCGTCATCTCGACAAGCTGGTCCCGGCGCTGGAGACGGCGCTGGAGAACTGGGACCGACGGATTCCGACGGGCAAGTTCAACGCGTTCCTCGCCGAGCTCGTCGCCGAGCACCCGCACCCGGTGCGGGGTGGGAAGCAGCCGCGCATCCTGTTCGGGACGCAGGCGTCGACCCGTCCGCCGACGTTCGTGCTGTTCACGACCGGATTCCTCGACCCGGGCTACCGCCGATTCATCCAGCGCCGGCTGCGGGAGCTCTACCCGTTCGAGGGCACGCCGATCGTCATCAACATGCGGGTGCGCGAGAAGCGTCAGCGCTGACTCGTTGCCGCGCATGTCGCGGCGGTGGCGCCGGAGCCCCGATGCTGTGAAAAGCTGAGGGGGTGACTGTCGTACCTCCCGCCGCCGGTGAACCGCGTCGCCCCGAGGGGCCTCGTGATCCGGGCGATGCCTGGGTCGTCGCGGACACCGGGGAGCGGTACTGGGGGCGCTTCGGCGCCGCCGGTCTGCTCGCCGTCGACCCGGAGCGCGGCATCCTGCTGCAGCATCGCGTGGCGTGGAGCCATTTCGGCGGCACCTGGGGCCTGCCCGGCGGCGCGCTGCACGAGGGCGAGGCGGCCATCGTGGGCGCCGTGCGCGAGGCGCAGGAGGAGGCGGGAGTGCCGGATGGTGCGGTGCGGCCGCGCTTCACGAGCGTGCTGGACCTCGGCATCTGGTCCTACACGACCGTCGTCGCCGACGTGCGGACGGCGTTCGATCCTGTGATCAGCGATCCCGAGAGCGTCGCGCTCTCGTGGGTGCCGGTCGAGGAGGTGGACGGGCTGCCGCTGCATCCCGGCTTCGGTGCCGCCTGGCCGGTGCTGCGCGCGCAGCTGTCGGCGCATCCGGTGGTCGTGGTCGACGCCGCCAACGTCGTGGGGTCGGTTCCGGACGGCTGGTGGAAGGACAGGGCGGGTGCGGCCGCGCGTCTGCGCGACCGGCTGACGGGGCTCGCAGTCCCCGGGGACGACCTCGGGCTCGCGGGCGACGCCTGGTTCCCGGAGGTGGCGCTCGTCGTCGAGGGGCGCGCGCGGGACATCGCGGAAGCTGCCGCGGAGAGCTCGCCCGCCGACGTCGCGGCCGCGGAGGCCGGCGTTGCGGGGGCGGCGTTGGACGTGGTGCGCGCGGAAGCCGCCGGTGACGATGCCATCGTGGCCGAGGTGGAGCGTCGCGTCGCCACGGCACAGCCGGTGCTGGCCGTGACCAGCGACCGCGAACTGCAGGCGCGTGTCGCGGCGGCCGGCGCCCAGGTGCGCTCGAGCGGCTGGCTCCTGCGACTCCTCGACACCTGAGACCTGTCGGAGTCGCAGGGTGGGAACGGCGCGGAGGCTCGGCCCTCAGGGCGCGCGCAGGTTCTCGGCAGGACGCAGTGTGGCCGCGCGGACAGCCGCAAAGGCGCCGCCGGCGCTCGATACGACCACTCCGAGCAGCACAGCGAGCGGCATCAGCATGACATCGAAGACCGGGGCCCACCGCTGGCTGATCGTGACCGCCAAGATCGCCATCATCCCGACGAAGAGGCCGCCGATCCCGCCCAGGGCACCGACGTACACAGCTTCGACCGCGATCAGGATCCCGATGTCGCGCTCCTTCGCGCCCAGCGCTTTCCGCATGCCGATCTCGCCTCTGCGTGCGTTGACGGCCATGAGGGTCGTGTTGATGAGAGCGGCGACGGCAACGAGCACCGCAAGAAGCGTGAACGCGACGAGCGTCGCTTGCACGCCGGCTTCGATCTGAACCCTCAACCGGCTGTCATCCGACGCTGCGACGATGGAGATCGCGTCCGGCGCATAGGGATTGATCGCACGCGCGAGTTGCGACGAGACCTGAGGAACGGCTCCGGCCATGGTCGTCACGAGCAGGGTCGCCTCCGGCGCCATGGTGTCCAAGCCCTGTGCCTCCGCGCCGAGCACGAGTTCGCCCCTCCAGAGCGGGAGCCGCGGGGATTCCGTGATGAGACCGGCGACCACGTAGCGTTCACCCGACACCTGGATGGTGGGGGCCAGATCGACGTCAGCGAGCTCGAGGTCCCGGGCGAGGAGATCCCCGACGTAGGCCTCGCCGGGCAGGAGACCGCCGTGGTGCCACTGTGCCTCGTCGATCTCGACCCTCGTCGCCTCTTCCAGGTCCCCCGCGACGACGTGGGGTTGCGCCTGCGCTGTTGCGGCGGGCGTCGTGATCGCGCTCGCGCTCAGGTCGACGACGACCGCGGCGGCTTCCACCCCTCGCACCGTTCGTGCCGTCGACGGCGCCGCGGAGAGCGGTTTCGAGTGCGGCACTTGCGTGGACCATCTGGCGGTCACTTCGCGTGTGAGGTGGGCGTCGAAGGTCTCGGAGACCTGGGCATCGGCAGAAGCGGAGAGGCCGAGGGTGATGATCGACAGCGCGACGGCGATCACCACGGCCATGCACTGTGCAAGTGTCTGGTTCTTCCGCGACGAGATCGATGCCCAGGCGTCGGCCATCATGTCCGCGACGCGAAGGAAAGCCCTCCCATCGCCTCGTGTCGCGACGGCTTCACTCGTCGGAACGTTCGCGAGGGTCGCTCTCGGATTCGATGGTCCCGTGTCCGAGACCACAGCTCCATCCGAGATACGGATGATCCGGTCTGCGCGAGCCGCGACTTCCGGAGAGTGGGTCACGATGACGACCGCAGCGCCACTGCGATTCACTCGCTCCAGCTCGGCGAGGACCCTTTCCGTGTTGACCGAATCGAGGTTGCCGGTCGGTTCGTCCGCGAGGACGAGGTGAGCATCGCCGGCCATCGCACGCGCGATCGCGATCCGCTGACGCTGCCCGCCGGACAGAGTGGACGTGTCCTGCCAGGCGATGTCATCCAGGCCCACCGCCGCGAGTGCGCGCATCGATTCCCGCTGCCGCGCACGGAGGGGGACTCCGCGGTACAGGAGATTCAGTCCCACACTGTCCATCGCCGGGCGCCGCTCCAGCAGATGAAAGGCCTGGAAGATGAACGCGATGTGCCGGGCCCGCAATCTCGCCGCTGCGCTGCGGTTCACCGGCCCTGGGTTCTTTCCCGCGAGGAGATACTCGCCGGACGAAGCGTCATCGAGCAGTCCCAGCAGATTCAGCAGAGTGCTCTTGCCGCCGCCTGATGGGCCCACGATGGCCACGAACTCACCGTGGTCGATCGTCAACGTGACGTTGCGCAGCGCGTGAACACGCGGCCCGTGTGGCGGCGTGTAGGTTCGTGAGACGTCACGCAGTTCGATCAAGGTCACGAGGACCCCACCCGAACCTGATCGCCGTCGCGAATCGATGACGGAGACGAGGGCCTGATCGCCGCTTTGCCGTCGAGAGCGCCGAGGACAGTCACCTCGACCTCGGCGAATTCCCCTCCCGGCCGGCGGACGATGACGACCTGATTGGTGTCACCGCGGTCGACCACCGCGATCGTGGGGACGAGGAGCGCCTCCTCATCCACAATGATCTGCGAAGAAACGACTCGCACCTTGGCGTTCGATGCCTGGAGTGGTTCTGAGGGGATCACCGTGACGAGCGACGTGCTGGGAGGTTCGTCGGTCTCGGGCTGGCCGCCTTCAGCGTCCTCTTGGGTGCCGGGGGCGATCGGCTCGATGCTCGAGACCACCCCCTTCGTGACGCCGCCATCCGCTTCGATGGAAACCTCGCCACCCTCAGCGATGTACGTCAGATCCGCGGGCGCGGCCTCGAACGTCACTGTGGTCGTGGTCGAACCGAGGACGATGTCAGATTCACCCTCCGCTCCCACGGCACTGCCCACCGCCAGTGCGCTCAGAGAAGCAGACGGAAGAACCTTGACGCCGAGTATCTCGGAGTAGGGGACGAATGCCGTGCTCGTTCCGGAGTCGGTGCCTGCCTTCGGGTCCTGTGGTCGAGCCGCGGGGTCGGAGGTGCTCGCACCGCTGTCGGCCTCGCCGCCCCGTGTGGCCGGGGCGTAATGGTTCGTGGCGTACCAGTCCCGGACGGCGATCTCCGTCTGCGCGCCGAACGAGCCGTCGATGTCGAGCGAGTACCCCAAGCTCTGCAGCGTCTCCTGCAGAGACGCCACATCAGGACCCTGATCGCCGACTCCGACATCACGGTAGAACGGGAACGCGGACTGCACGACGAAGACGGGGCGGCCGTTGACCTCAGTCAAGACCTGACCGGTGGTCACGGTCATCCCCTTGTTCACCGGGTGTGCCGTAACCACGGAGCGCAGCGCGTCGGACGGCACCGCCAGGCTCAGGGACTCCTGGTTCTCGGCGACGATGCTCCCGGAGAACGCTGTCTCGCGAACGAGCTTTCCGGTGGTCACCGTGGCAAGGATGGGGGTCGATGCGGGCGGGGCGGTCGCGGCATCCCGCTGGGCTGATGATTGGAAGACCGTTGCAAGGGCCCACCCGGCAGTCAGCGCGACAAGAGCCGAAAGAAGAAGGATGACGAACGGCCGGATCCTCCTCGCGGCGGATCCGCGGGGGAGGGAGGCGTCCTCGGTCATCGGGTCCAGATCGCCACCTCGCCGGATGAACCTCATTTCGACGGCGCGTTCGATGCGATGACTGTCTTCAGCTCGTCCATATGAGCGACCGCTTCGTCCCGAATCCGGTCGAGTTTGTCGCGGTTGTTTCTCACGAGAATCTCTTGCGCCGCCCATTCGGCTTGATACCGGGCTTCGGCGTAACCGCTGGATTCACGGCACTGCGCGTCGGCCTCGGCAACGGAGATCTCCTCCGACGATGCCGCCTCGGTCAGGTGGGAGCCGAACAGTCCGAACTCCTGTGCCATCGTGGTCGTCGGCATCTCGCTCCACGGATCTGTCGGCAGGTCGAACGTGACGAGATCCGAGAGGCATGCTCGCCACGATCGCGCTGCGTCGCGAACGGAGTCATCCGACGAGATCTCATCGCGCGCTTGCATCTCGAGGCTGGCGACATAGTTCAACCCATCGGCACCTGCCACCGTCTTCTCGCTCCGCGCATCTTCTCCGCACGCTTCGAACCGGGAACGAAACTCATCGTCCGGATCGTAGGAATTCGTCCATGCCGTGAACCCTGCCCATGCGAGTGCGTCCGCGGGATTCGCTGCGGGCGCATCGTGGTAGCCGTAGCGGCGCGCGATGTCGGAGTTGAAGATCTTGAGAGCCGCGTCGTTGACCGTCTCAGGCGGAGGGAACTCGGTGTCCTGCCACGGCACCGGCCACTTGTAGCCCTGTGCCTCGAGACATTTCGCGATCAGCAGTTGTTCGGCGTAGTTGCTCAGTGACGGATCGAATGCCTTGAACTCGTCCAGCGGCATCGTCCACATCGAGCGATTCTGCACGATCGTCTGCGGGGGCTCAGCGGCCTGACAGCCCGTCAAGACCAGGATGCAGGC
>JBMDWQ010000269.1:0-1892 GCA_048594675.1 Microbacterium sp.
CACCGCCCGCCGTGCCACCAGGATGGCGCCGGTGAGATTGACGTCCACGACCCGCCGGATGACGTCGACCGGCGTATCGACCAGCCGTCCGATGTGGAAGGTGCCGCCGGCATTGTTGACGACCGCGTCGAGCCGAGGCGAGGCGGCCAGGGCACGGTCGAAGAGCTCGTCGACCCCGGTCTCGGTGGAGAGGTCGGCGGGCACGGTCGTGCAGCGCACCCCGAGCGCCTCGACCTCCGCCTGCGTCTGGGACGCAGCACCCTCGTCGTGCGCGTAGCCGAGCACGAGGTCGACACCGTCGGCGGCCAACCGCAGAGCCACGGCGCGGCCGATGCCGCGCGTACCGCCGGTGATCAGGACAGTGCGTTCCGCCATGCCTCGACTCTAGGACGGCAACTCGGGGACGGCGGGGCGCTACACGCCCCCGCCGCCGCCACCACCACCTCCGCCACCGGCGCTCACCCCGCCGGCCGACCCGCCCGAGGTCGACGACGACGACATCGCCGCCGACGACAACGACCCGATGCCCGACGAGAACGACGACGCGTCGAAGGCCCCGGTGCCCACGTACCAGTAGGGCGCCGACACTCCGGCGGCCGCGTAGAGCACCGCGAGGTGCTTCGACCACTCCTTCTCCTGACCGAAGACGACCGCGTACGGCAACAGCCGCTCGTACAGACGGAGCATCTGCCGCGGATCGTCGACATCGACGCCCACGCGCTCCGCCCCCTGCGGCGACTGCAGCACCCGGATGCGATCGGCCTCCGCCCACGCGATGAACTCCTTCAGTCCGCGCAGGTGGTCGCGAGTCTCCGCCCCGGCGGCCGTCAACGGGCGGCGCGCGACCAGAGCGATCACCACGGCGAAGACGAGCGCCCCGGCGATCATCAGGATCACGGGCACCGCGGCGGACACGTATCCCCCGAGCGCGACGATTCCCGCCACGGCGACGACGATGCCCGCCCCGAGCGCCGCCAGGATCGGCCACGCCCGCGACCCGAACGAAACCGATCGGCGCAGTCCCTGATCAGTGAGGGCTTTGTCCGCCGCGGCGAGGATCTTCTGCGCGACCTTCGACAACCGCGTGTCCTGCCGGCCGAACTCGTACTGCTCGCCCGGCACTCCCGAGGGGAAGAGCCCGTCGAGGAGCATCCGCCCATCCCCGTCGGCGCGGGAAGGATCCACGAGCTCCGCGATGAGCCGCTGACCGCCCCACGCCTTCGCCGGGCCCTCGATGATCCGGATCGAGCCGACCACGGCCTGCTCCAGCACCTCGGCCGGAATCGCCTTGGAGCTCTGACCGAGCAGCACCGCGCTCTCGAGCGCATCCACGTTCGGCGGCGGTGTGTACTCGGCGATGATCGTCGGACGGCCCGGCTCATCGGCGAGCGCCCGGCGGCGAGCCCGGAACGCCAGCCCCACCGCCCCGAGGAGCCCCACACCACCGGCGACCTGCACCCATCCGGCGGGAGATGCGACGAACGACGTGTCGAACACCGTGAAGGTCTCCGGCTCGAATCCGACGGCGAGCGAGAGCGTCTGTCGCGGGCCGAGGTTCTCCGCGCGCGCCGTGATCACCACGCCGCCGGTCGCCGGCTCCTGATCGATCCCCGCGCAGGGAGTGGTGCTCCGCTGCGCCCCCTGCGCGCAGGCCATCCTGCCCGCGAGGCGGGCGGCGAGCTCGCTGTCGAGGTGGAGCCGCGCGGTCACGGTTCCGAACGACTGCGCCCAATCGACCCCGTTGACGTCCCAGTAGAACTCGAGCCCGGTGTCGGGGAAGTTCCAGGTCACGTTCTCCAGCTCGTAGGTGAGGAGGAAGGTCTGCACTCCTCGGAGATAGGTGTCCGACCGGGAGACGATGGCGAAGACGCCGTCGTCCTCCTCGGTCTCCG
>JBMDWQ010000027.1:0-7974 GCA_048594675.1 Microbacterium sp.
ACGGTCCGGACACGAGCGCGATCGGCGGCGCCTTCCTCAACGCCCTCATCGCGATGGAAGCAGGCAACACCGCTCCCGCCGACGCGTGGCAGACCGGCGTCGACGCCGCCGACCAGGCGGTCGCGGGCGGCTGAGTCCCCAGGGGCGGTCCGGTCACCGGGCCGCCCCTTCCTCCTTCCGTCGGGACGGGCGCGCGCCGGTCCCCACCATCCTGCGACCCCCGGAGGGCCTCATGACCTCGACCGCCACTCAGACCGCGATCCCCGTCCAGAAGGGGCGTCGAAAGCGACCGCCGTCGACGCGGATCCGGGAATCGCGCCTGGAGCGCCTGGCCCCCTACGGGTATGTCGCCCCGTTCTTCGTCATCTTCTTCGTCTTCGGGCTGTTCCCGCTGCTGTTCACGTTCTACGTGGCACTGTTCGACTGGAACCCCATCGGGGAGCAGACCTTCGTCGGCCTCGCCAACTTCGAACGGCTCCTGCAGGACCCCCGATTCTGGAACGCGTTCGTCAACACCTTCGGGATCTTCCTGCTCTCCACGATCCCCCAGCTCGCCCTGGCACTCCTGCTCGCGCACCTGCTCAACCACGCGACCCTCAAGCTGGCGAACTTCTTCCGTATGGCGCTGCTCGTGCCCTACATCACCTCGGTGGCGGCGACCGCGATCGTGTTCGGCCAGATCTTCGACAAGAACTTCGGCCTGGTCAACTGGTTCCTCGAGCTCATCGGGCAAGATCCCGTGAACTTCCTCGCGAGCCAGACCGGATCCTGGACCGTGATCTCGGCGATGGTCTTCTGGCGGTGGTTCGGCTACAACACCCTGCTGTATCTCGCGGGACTCCAGGCGATCCCGCGGGAGATCTACGAGGCGGCGGCGGTGGACGGCGCCTCCGGCTGGCAGCAGTTCATCCATCTGACGATCCCCTCGCTCCGGCCGATCATCATCTTCACGGTGATCATGTCGACGATCGGCGGGCTCCAGATCTTCACCGAACCGCTCCTCGTGGCCCCCGAGACCGGCCTCACGTGCGGTGCGGCACGTCAATGCCAGACGCTCGCGCTGTTCCTCTACGAACAGGGCTTCGGCCAGTTCGAGTTCGGCTACGGCTCGGCGATCGGGGTCGCCCTCTTCGTCATCGTCGTGATCGCTGCTCTCATCAACTTCTTCCTGTCCACCCGCACGCGAGGAGACCGCTGATGGCCGACACGCTCGACACCGCCACCCGACTTCCCGCCGCGCCGCCGCTGGGCGGAAAGGGCCGCACTCCGCGCCGCAGCCGCGGCCGCGCCGGGCGGGTGCACTGGCTCGTGTATCTCGCGCTGTGGATCGCGGTCATCATCAGCGTCTTCCCGCTGTACTACATGTTCGTGATCGCCTCGATCGGGGCGACGGCGGTCACCTCCTACCCGCCCAAGTTCCTGCCGGGCGGCAACTTCTTCGAGGTGGCGGCGAAGGTGTTCGACACCGTGCCGTTCATCAACTCGCTCCTGATCAGCGTCTACGTCTCCACGACGGTCGCCGTGGTCACCGCGATTCTGTGCGCGCTCGCGGGCTTCGCCTTCGCCAAACTGCACTTCCCCGGACGCGACGTGCTCTTCGTGATCGTGCTGCTGACGATGACCGTGCCCGCGCAGCTGTCGGTGATCCCGCAGTACCTGATCATCTCGTCGCTCGACTGGGTCGACACCCTCCAGGCGGTCATCGTCCCGGGGCTCGCGAGCGCCTTCGGCATCTTCTGGATGCGCCAGCACATGGCCACGACCGTGACCGACGAGCTCATCCAGGCGGCACGGATCGACGGGGCGAACTCATGGCAGATCTTCTGGCGGATCGCGTTCCCCGTGGTGCGGCCGGCAGCCTTCGTGCTGGGGCTCATCACCTTCACCGCGGTGTGGAACGACTTCATGTGGCCCTTCATCGTCCTGAAGTCGGAGGAGCTGTTCACGGTGCAGATCGCGCTCAAGCAGCTGCAGGCCAACCGCCTGGTCGACGTGGCCCTCGCAATGGGCGGCTCGTTCATGGCGACACTGCCGCTCCTGATCGTCTTCTTCTTCGTGGGCCGGCGTATGGTGGCCGGCATCATGGACGGAGCGTTCAAGGGATGATCGCTTCCGCCTCCCGCCGCGCCGACCTCGAGAGGGCTCGCTGATGCCGATCCGGATCCTCGTCTGGGGTGAGAACCACCACGAGAAGCACCACGAGGTGCCGCAGCTGATCTATCCCGACACGATGCACGGCACGATCGCCGCGGGTCTGCGGCGAGTGCTCGGCGACGACGCCGTGGTCGAGACGGCGACCCTCGACGATCCCGAGCACGGTCTCACGGAGGAGCGCCTGGCGCAGACCGACGTCTTGTTCTGGTGGGGCCACATCCGCCACGACGCCGTCGCCGATGAGATTGTGGACCGCGTGCACCGTCACGTGCTGGCGGGCATGGGATTCGTGCCGCTGCACTCGGCTCACTTCTCGAAGATCTTCATCCGACTGATGGGCACCACGTGCTCGCTGCGCTGGCGCCAGGCACAGGACCGGGAGCTGGTGTGGACGATAGATCCGACGCATCCGATCGCCGAGGGCGTGCCCCAGCCGCTCGTGATCTCGGCGCAGGAGATGTACGGCGAGCCGTTCGACGTGCCGGCCCCCGACGAGCTCGTGTTCGTGTCGAACTTCTCCGGTGGCGAGGTGTTCCGCTCGGGCATGACCTATCGCCGCGGGCACGGCCGGATCTTCTACTTCTCGCCCGGCGACCAGGACTACCCGGTGTACCACGACGCCGCGATCCAGCGCGTCTTGGCCAACGCCGCCCGGTGGGCGCATCAGGACCGGCCACGGACACTGCCGCGCCTCGCGATGTATCAAGAGGGCGACTACGAGACGCCGCGCGAGTGGAACGGGGAGCCCCAGGAATGAGAGACGTCGTCCTCGTCGGCGCGGGCCCCATGGGCGAGGCCTGGATCGACACGGTCGCCCGCCGCGACGATGTGCGCCTGGCGGCCGTCGTCGACCTCCGCCCCGACGCCGCACGCGATGCCCTGGGGCGACGCGGGATGGACCTGCCCGTCTTCGCCTCGCTCGACGACGCCCTGGCAGCGGGATCCGCCGACATCGTCCTCAACATCACGATTCCCGCCGCGCATCTCGCCGTCAGCTCCACCGCCCTGCGGGCCGGCGTGCCCGTGCTGAGCGAGAAGCCGCTCACCGAGACGCTCGCGGAAGGGCTCGAGCTGACCGCCCTGAGCGAGCTGACCGGCACCCTCATCGCCACGAGCCAGTCGCGGCGTTTCTCGCGCGGCATCATCGCTTTCCGCGACGCACTCCGCATCTACGGCGGTGCCGCCCAGCTCTCGGCGCGGTTCTTCCAGAACCCGCGCTTCGGCGGTGTCCGCGACGAGATGGACAGCCCGCTCCTGCGCGACATGGCGATCCACACCTTCGATCAAGCACGGTTCCTCCTGGGCGACGAACCGGTACGGGTGTACTGCGAAGAGTTCTCTCCGCCGTGGAGCTGGTACCGGGGCGACGCAGCCGCTGACGCCGTGTTCGGCTTCGCGGGGGGCGCCCGGTTCTCGTACTCGGGGAGCTGGTGCGCGGACGGCCTGATGACGTCGTGGAACGGCGACTGGCATGCGTCGGCGGACGGCGGATCGGCGACGTGGGATGGCGAGACGACCGTGCGCGTGCAGGGAAGCGACGAGCCGCAGACGGCGGCGCTCCCCGATGCGGCCGAGGGACTCGATGGAGCCCTGAACGAGTTCCTGACCGCCCTCGACGGCGGGGCTTCCCCCTCGGGGGAGGTGCACGCGAACATCTGGAGCCTGGCGATGGTCGAAGGAGCCGTCGCCTCGTCCGCGACGGGTCGCCCCGTCGAGTTCGCTGAGCTGTTCGCCGATGCCCACGCGCGCGCCGTCGCCGCCGCGCCCGCGGATGTCGCCGCGGTCTTGCGGGCGTGGTCGGAGCCGGTGCCCCGGCGCGCCTGACGCGATAGTCCTCGACGGGTACGCCGGACCGTTTCGTGCCGCCAGCGGACCAGGGCATAGGTTCGAGACGTGACCCACGAGACCCGCGTGAACCTCGGCACGCAGCACCCCACGAGCTACAAGGCCCTGATCGCTCTCTCGTCCGCGGCCGAGCAGAATGCCGCGGCGGCAGGAGTCGACGCGCTGCTCGTGGAGTTGGTGAAGCTCCGGACGTCGCAGATCAACGGATGCGCATTCTGTCTCCGGCTGCACACGCGCGACGCCCTCACGCGCGGAGAGACTCCCGATCGACTGGCTGTCCTGTCCGCCTGGCGCGAGACGGCCTACTTCTCCGACCGGGAGCGGGCAGCCCTCGCATTGGTCGAGAGCCTGACACTCATCGCCGACACGCACGCCGCCGATGGCGATGAGGCGACGGCGCGTGAGGTCCTGTCTGCCGACGAGTACGCCGCGATCGCCTGGTTGACGATCGTGATGAACGCGTTCAACCGTGTCGCGATCACGAGTCGATACGACGTCGCCCCTGCCTCCTGAGCCGACCAGCCGGGGCCGTGCGAACCCTCGCCTGCAGCGGCGGTCCGGCGCGTCGGCAGCGCCTGCCGGGCGACACTGGGGAGTTGTCCCCATCGACACCGCCGACCGGCTGCGACAGCCTGTTCCGAGCGGAGATATCCGCTCCAGCTGGCACCAGGGAAGGTGGAACGAGGATGCGACGTCGAAAGATCGCGAGTACGGCTCTCGCGGCGGTGTTGGCCGCCGGAATCCTGTGGGCAGGTGGTGCCCCCGCGGCCAGCGCAGCCGGCCCCTGCGGGTCGGGGTACACGAAGATCGCCAGCTACCCCGTGACCATCGCCGGCGACGCCTCCACCACGTTCATCAAGAAGTTCGGTCCCCGCGGGACGAAGATCGGTTCACTCGACGTGTACTGGAGCGCAAGCGCCAAGAAGAACTGCGCCGTCCACACCGCAGTGGGATCCACGCGCGGCGTGAAGCTCCAGCGCTACGTCGGCATTCAAGTGGCCGGCCAAACGAAGTGGTCGCAGGACAAGGGCGTGTACGCCTCCTACGCCGGACCGGTGTACACCGTCGCACAGCGGCGCGGCCAGTGCATCAACGTGGAGGCTCACGTCTTCGAGAAGTCGGCGTCGGGAGGGCTTCGCTCGGCTGCAGGGACCGGCCGCTACCGCGTCCACTGCGGCTGAGGGCACGTGTGGGCCGAGCGGACTCAGCGAGCGTCCTCCCGGCGCCACGCGCCCACCGTGAGACCACCGAATCCCCGAACCGACGCCTGAGCGTAACCGTGCTCGGCTAACTGCTGTGCGAACGCCGATCTGTCTCTGGTCACCACCCAGATGTCAGCATCGATGGCGACCTCGCTGAACGTCGGCTCGGCGAGTGCATCCGAGTAGGTGCCGGTGTCCGCATAGCTCGAGGCGAATGCGATGTCCCGAAGGCCTGCGAACGCGTGCGGATAGGCGGCGATGGCGACGCGTGGCCGCGTTCCCCCGGGGCCGGAAGCCTCTAACAGGAACGCATCGCCTGGCCGGGCGTGCGCCGCGATGAAGGATGCCGCCGCGCGCAGGTCAGTGGCCCCTGGTTTCGCCGTCGGCAGCCGCGATGCGACGTAGTGCGGCACACTGAGTACACAGACGATCGCACACGCGGCGATCACGACCCGGCGACGAGCAGTCCCGATGAGCGAGCCGCCCAAGAGCGCGAGTGCCGGCGCGCACATGGTGAGGTAGCGCGGCGCGAAGACGGGCGTCCCCGCGAGCGACAGAATCACGAGCACCGTTCCGGGGAGGCACAGCCACACGAGGAGCGATACCACGGGACGCGACAGCGTCACCCGTCGCCCCGCTCGGACCGCGACCGCGCACACCAATGCCCACCCGATCAGCACCCAGAATGCGGAGCCGAACAGGGGCTCTATCAACACGGTGTACGGGTTTACGTCCTGCCCGGCCAGCCACGCGACCTGGCCCCGCTGCGCGATCATCGTGAGGACGAGGGGCGCAGCGAGAATCCCCGGGATGACGAGCACGGTTGAAGCCCGGAGGACACGCGTGCGCCCGGGCAGCTCGGTGTCGTCCGCGAGCAGCGCGAGCGCGGGGAGGGCGAACAGGGCATAGGCGAACATCCACACTGCCGCAGTGGCCGCTCCCGCAACGGCCACCCACAACACCCAACCTCCGCGCTCACGTGCCGCCGCCACGAGCACGGCGGCGACGATCAGCGTGGCCGTCGCGATCGCGTACGAGCGCGCCTCGACACCTTGAGTCGTCATCCTCGGGAGGACGACGAAGATCACTGCCGCCAAGACGCCCGCCGCCGCGCCGAACCACCGACGTCCGAGGTGGAACACGCCCGCGGCCCCCACGGCGACGGCGAGTGCCGAGGGGAACCGGACCGAGATCTCGGATTCTCCGAAGACATGGATCCACCCATGCATCACGAACGCGTACAGTCCGTGAACCGCGTCCCGCTGCCGCACGAATCCGACGAACTCGGGCAGGGGCAACCGTGCGAGCTGCAGCGTAGCGGCCTCGTCGTACCAGAAGGAAGGCACCCAGGACCAGGCCATCGTGATGACGAGCGCCGCGGCCAAGATGAAAAAGGATGCCCATCCGCCGTCGACCATCGACGACGCAAAGCGCCGTCCATCCTCCGGCGCGAACGGCGCGTTGGGGTGCGTCACTCGATGTCAGCGCTGTCAGCAAGCTGATCTCGCAACACCTTTCGCGCGCGCGACAGTCGGGCGCGAACCGCGGTCGCCGGCTTGCCGAGGATCGTGGCGACTTCCGCCTGCGCGAACCCGTCCCAGTACACCAGGCGCACGATCTCCTGGTCGATCTCGGGGAGGCGGGCGATGAGGGAGCGGACGCGCTCGTCCAGGTCGTCCTCGCCCGCGGCTGCGGAGTGCTGAGCGGCGAGATCGGCAGCGAGGGCCAGCCGAAGCCTGTCGCTCAACGCGGATCTCCGGCTGCGTCCGCGACGGTACCGCGACAACACCTTGCGGGCGATGCCGAACAGCCAGGCTCGAAGCAGGTCCGGCTCGATCTTGCTTGTCCGGCTGGATCGCCAGGCGGTGAGGAAGGTGTCGCTCACCAGGTCGGCGGCGTCTTCGACCGGGACGTCCCGCTTGATGAAGTAGCCCAGCAGCCCACCTGCCTCGCGCCGGAACGCCTCCGCAAGATCCGCGCTCGCGAGCGGGGGAGTGGACTGCGTCACTGCGACGGTCAATGCAGTTGTCCCGTGCAGTCAGTGTGCATCTCGGCCGCGCCTCCGCGGCCGGCGGAAAGCCCGAGCTCGTTCTCGACGTCGATCACGATGAAGTCGAGCATCGACTCGGTGAGAGCGCTACGGGCCGACTGCGGCTCCCAATCGGGACTGCTCCCGTCGCCGGGAAGCCATTCCACGGAGCGGGGGAGATCTGCGGGCGTTCCTTCCCTCTCGCCGGTGAGGACGAGCGCGTAGTTGTAGATGCGCTGACCGATGCCGTCGGCGGCAAACTCATGCGTCTTGTAGTAATCGGTCACCTCCGCCAGTCGAGGCGAGAAGAGCGAGCTCGCAATGTGCGCAGTGCACGACACCGTCACACCTGTGTCGGTCGTGTACTCGACCGTGATGGGGACATCCAGCCGCGTCATCTGCTCGGCCACGACAGCGCCCGCTGTCAGGGCGCCCACCGCGACGACCGCTCCCGGAACCAACCACAGAAGGCGCTTCCGCCGCCTCCCCACTTCACCCAACGCCGCGTTCCGCGACTCCAGAACGAGCGCGTCCAGCGCCGCCTCCGTCGCGACCGAAGGATCGAAAGTCGGGCTGCTGCCCGAGAGAACCTCATCAACACTGCGCTTGCTCACCGCTACCCCATCCGTCGAAGACCACGGCACTTCCGCTGTCGAACAGGTAATGCCCAGCACGGCACGAAATGTGACACGGCCCTCAAAAGTCGCTCTTCACGAGCACCCGCAACCTCCCGAGGATAACCCC
>JBMDWQ010000270.1:0-5550 GCA_048594675.1 Microbacterium sp.
CTCGTCGTTCTGCTCCCACGACGCCAGGCCGGGGACGGGAGTCGACACGTCGGAGCCCTCGAAGTCGACGAGGGTCTCGTACAGCGCCTTCGCGATCATGTTCCCGGTCGGGTCGTACGTGTGACCCGGGTCGGCGGTCTCAATGGAGAACGCCGTGTCGATGACGAGGGAGTCGGTGCCCTGGGACGACTCGGAGTTGGTCGCCGAGTTCCCTCCCGAGCCACCTGCGAGCGTCAGGAGCGCGACGGCTCCGAGCGCGATGACCGGCGTGATACGGCGTGACGACATCAGGGCCTCCAGGGGCGAGGAGTACATTCGGGTTCGATCGCCTCAAATGTGGACGACCAGGGATCAGATTCGCATCATATGCGACGATGTGTCCAGCAAGTGCGCGTCACACAGGCACGCATTGTCATCGACCTCGGACGTGAGGAGCAATATGTCCAGCAAGGACGCGGATTCGCCGAAGCGATCTGGACGAAGTGCCGCCCCCTTGGATGAGACGGCGTACAGAATCCTCGACGTGCTCCGCGATAACGGTCGCGTCTCGATCGCCGCGCTCGCCGAGAAGGTCGGCATCTCGCGTGCCAGCGCCTACACCCGCGTCGAGTCGCTCGTCCACGACGGGGTCATCACCGGCTTCAGCGCCCGGGTCGATCAGGCCAAGGCGGGACTGTCGATCGGCGCACTCGTCTTCGTGACCGTCATGCCGCAGGCGTGGGCCTCGTTCCGGGAGCGCATCATCGAGATGCCGGACGTGGAGTGGTGCGCCATCACCACCGGCGAGCACGACGCCATGCTGCTCATCCGCGCCGTCGACGTCAGCGGGGTGCACGAGTTCTCGACCGGTGTCATCGCCCAGCTCCCCGAGGTGCGGACGGTGGTGAGCGTCGTCGTCCTCGATGAGGTGATCCGGCGCCCGTACCTGCTCCCCGGCGACCTCCCCGAGCGCCAGACCGAGGTGCCGCTGGGCATGACCCGCTGGACTCCCGCCTCCCCCGGGCGGGACGCGCTGCCTCCGCGCTGAGGCGGCGGGCGGCGGCCTCCGCGCGGCCGGACGCACCCGATCTCCGTCTCCGCACGGTAAAGTGTTACCCGTAGAGTGTTCCGCCCCACCCGAGGGCGACGTCTTTCCCACTCGCATGGAGGAATTGTGGTGTCGACAGCGACCACAGCATCCGCGGTCCCCGCCCCGGTGAGCGCCCGGCTCATCGCCGCGCAGACCGCGACGACCGCGCCCCTGTGGGCCACGGAGCCGCCGACCACGCCGGCCGCGGCATCGGGCGGAGAACTGACGGAGCGCGAGCGCGTCGTCCTGGTCGCACTCGGCCGCGGTTCGACGCTTCGCGAGATCGCGACCCGCGAGTTCGTGTCCTACAACACGGTGAAGACGCACGTCAGGAACATCTATCGCAAGCTCGGCATCTACGACCGCGCGGGCGCGCGGAGGGCGGCACGGTCTCTCGGTCTGCTCTGACGTCGGGGCGGGCGCCCTCAGCCCGCGACGATCTCCTCCACGACGCTGAGCTGGGGCAGGCCGTGCATCTCGTAGTGCTCGACGAGGCGGATGCGGCCGTCGTCCGTGAGCTCCAGCTCGCTCTCGCCGTCCCCCGTCACCACCGTGCCGTCGGTCTTCAGCACATGGACGAAAGAGACCCAGATCGTGTCACCGGTGCGCGTGCCGACGAACTTCCCGAAGGTGACGGTGTCGCCCTCGTAACCGCCCCAGATCGCGCCGTCGCGCTCGAAGTACTCGAAGACGCTGGGGGCATCGGGGTCGACGGCGGAGGTCGTGGACGAGACCATGCGGAATCGTCGGCCGTCGAGGGAAGGAAGGGTCGCGGTGGCAGTCACTCCTCGATTATGGGGGATCACCGATCCGCCGACCGCGCGTAATGAGATGGCCGATCGCGCGTCTCTCCGGTGCGCCCGATCGGATCGGCGCCTGAGAAAAGGAGATCCCATGACCACTCGCACTGACCCCTGGCCGGCCGGAACGCCCACCTGGGTCGACCTCGGCGCGGGCGACGTGACGGCCGCGACGGCCTTCTACGCCGCCCTCTTCGGATGGGAGTACTCCTCCGGCGGCGAGGAATCCGGCGGCTATCTGCTCGCCACCCTCGACGGGGCCGCCGTGGCCGGGATCGGCCCGAAGCAGGACCCGGGTGCGCCCACCGTGTGGACCACGTACCTGGCCACGGACGACGTGGACGCCTCCGCCCGTGCCGTCAACACGGCCGGCGGTCAGGTGATCGCGGAGCCGTTCGACGTGATGACCTCGGGGCGCATGGCGATCGTCGCCGATCCGGGCGGCGCCGTGCTCGGGCTGTGGCAGGCCGGCGACCACATCGGCGCGGGCCGGGTGAACGAGCCGGGTTCCCTGGTGTGGAACGAGCTCCACGCGCGGGACGACGCCGCAGCGCGCGCCTTCTATGCGGCCGTCTTCGGCTACGAGTACCGCGACGTCGGCGGGGAGGGATTCGTCTACGCGACCTTCACCCGTGCGGGCGACCGCGCCGAGGTCGGCGGCATCCTCCGCGACGGCGAGCTGCCGGCCGGCGCGCCCGACCACTGGCTCACCTGGTTCGCCACCGCCGACGTCGACGCCAGCGCCGCGCGCGCCGAGGAGCTGGGTGCGCAGCTGCGGGTTCCGGTGTCGGACACCCCCTTCGGACGCGCCACCGTCGTGCAGGGACCGCAGGGCGAGGTCTTCGGCTTGATCGCCCTCGCCACGAGCTGAGCGACCCGGCACCGGTGCGGCGCGGGCCGCGCCGGTGCCGCACCGGCCGGCCGGGCATGCCCCCGGTAGCGTGTGTGCAATGGAGTGGATCGCAGACCCCGGCGTCGGCACGTGGCTGCGCCAGACCCTCGACGACGGTCTCGGCAGCATGCACGCAGTCGTCCCCCGCGGCTTCCCCGCATACGCCCGGATCTTCCATCCCGCCACCGTGCGGGAGACCCCGTCGGCGGATTCGGACGTGCGCGTGAGCTGGGCGGAGACGGCCGCCGCCTTCGGCACGACGATGCACGCAGAGGCGCAATGGCACCGGATCGTGCGCACGCCCGCCGACGCCGATTGGCGGTCCCGCATCGCTCCGGACGGCCGCGAGTTCACGGCACCGCTGGAGGGCGCGCTCGACAGCGACCTCCTGGCGATCCTGGCCGGGCACCTCGCCGCCCATACCGCGACGCCGGACGACGGCGTCGTCGCGCTCTGGGAGGGGTTCGGCGGGCTGGTCGGCTTCTTCGGGGGCGGGCCGTCCCGCGTCTTCCTCACGTCCAGTGAAGACCCGCACCATCAGGCGATGCTCGACCGGAGCATCCACGACCCCTTCAACAACGTCTTCCGCAAGCCCACCTGGCAGGACGGCATCCTCTCGCGTGAGATCTCCGAGGGGCCGCGGCTGCAGCTCCCCGGGCGCGACTACGTGCTGTTCTCCGGGGGCGCCAGGGCCTTCGCCGACCCGGATTGGGTGCTCGGCGTGCCGTGGCGCGACCGGGTCGGCGAGGAGCACGGCTTCCCGCCCGCCGCGCAGAGCCCGAACGTTCTCTGGCCGCAGGACCGCGCCTGGGTGATGGTGTCGGAGATCGACTACGACTCCACGATCGTGGCGGGCACCCCGGACCTCATCCGCGCGATCTGCACGGATGAACGGCTGGAGGCGAAAGCTCTGCGCGAGGGCGCCGACCTCACCTGGGACGCCGACGAGGTCAACCGATGACGTCGCCGCAGGCATCGGCCTCGTTCGACGCCCGCCCGCTCACCGACCCGGTCGACCCGTCCGCCGTCCGTGCCTTCACGAGCGCCCTGCGCTCCCGTCGGACGAGCGGCCCGACCGCGTCGACGATCATCGCGATCGTGGCCATCGCACTCGCCGGGATCGTGCTGCTCCCGATCCTCGTCTCGGCGGTGTTCGCACTCGCCGCGACCAGTGGCTCCCCCACCGCCGCGGCGATCCCACTCGCGCTGCTCGTGCTCGTGGCGGCCGGGGTCGGGGCCCTCATCTGGATGGGCGTCCGCAACGGACGCATCCGGCGGTATCGCCTGCACCGATTCGCCGAGGCGAACGGCATGACCTACGAACCACGGATCGACGATCCGCCCCTCCCCGGCATGATCTTCCATCTCGGCCGTTCCCGCCTGGCCACCGATCTCGTGCGAGGGACCACTCCCCGTTTCGTGGAGTTCGGCAACTATCAGTACACGGTGCAGTCCGGGAAGAACTCGACGACGTATCGGTGGGGCTACGTGGCCGTGAAGCTCGACGTGCCGCTGCCGAACATCGTGCTCGACGCGAAGGGCAACAACGGCTTCGGCTCCAACCTGCCGGCGTCGTTCCAGCGGGCGCAGCGGCTGTCCCTCGAGGGCGACTTCGACCAGCACTTCACGCTGTACTGCCCCGAGGGCTACGAGCAGGATGCGCTCTACCTCTTCACGCCCGACATCATGGCGCGGTTCATCGACAATGCCGCGCAGCTCGACGTCGAGATCGTCGACGACTGGCTGTTCCTCTACACGCCCCGCCGCGCCTCCACGCTCGACCCCGCGACCTGGGCCTGGCTGGTCGGAGCCGTCGGAGCGCTGCTGACGAAACTCGACCAGTGGGCACGATGGCGCGACGACCGCCTCGCCGCCGCGCGCCCCGGGATCGCGGCGCCGGCTGGCGGACATGCCCTCCCGTTCGCCCCGCCGGCCGGAATGCTCACGCCCCCGCCGGGCGTCGCTCCGCAGGGGCGACGCCTCAAGCGCACCGGCACCTGGGTGCCGATCCTGGTGATGATCGGCGTCACGGTGGTCTGGATGCTCAGCCGCTGGAACTGACGGCGAGACCGATGTGGGGGTGGGTGTCGTTCTGGGGAACCGACGCCCACCCCATCCCCCCTCGGGATCGAAAGGAATTCGACGTTCCCTCCGCAGTGACGGCTCTGCCGTCCCGCCCGTGGTCAGCTGGGGACTGACGCTGCGCGGCGGTACCCGGATGGTATACCAGCGCACGTTGCACCCGGTTGCGTCCATGCGCGGGAATGCTCTTTCCCGCGGATGCCGCCCTCAACGATGACACCCGCCCCTGGCGGGACGCACCCTAGTTCCGTTCAGACCGACGCCGCGCGGCGAGCGTCAACAGGACCACGCCGGTGATGGCCAACGCGATGTTCACAATGAGGTAGACGGCGCCTTCACCACCACCAGCGCGAACGACGGAAGAGGTCGTTGCGGAGCCGATCGCGGCTAGTCCGATCGAAGAGAGGCACGCGCCTCACCTGACCCACTTCCGAAGGGGGGCCTGGTGCATCGCCAGGTCCCCCTTACCGTTCCGAAGACCGGCTCGGAGCCTGCTCCATCGCAGGACCCCGTGTCGTCATCCCGGCCAGCACCACATCGAGCGTCCCCCAGGCATCCGCAGTGCGCATGGCCTGCCCGACCTGCCGGGCGCGGTCGCGGAACCTCGGCTCGGACAACACGCGGTGGACCGCCTCGGCGACCTGCCGCGGCTTCGGCGCATTCGTCCGCAGGTTGACGCCGACGCCGGTCCACCCGACCCGGGCGGA
>JBMDWQ010000271.1:0-7580 GCA_048594675.1 Microbacterium sp.
CGGCCCCGCGCCGGAAGCCGCGCCTGGTCTACGGCCTCGTCGCCGTCCTCGGCGCTCTCACGATCGCCGGCGCGCAGATGGGGCTCTCGATCCTGACGACGCAGAGCTCCTACGAGTTGCGCTCGCTGACCACGGAGCAGCGGAGCGTGCAGTGGCAGAAGCAGATTCTGCAGGACGAGGTCGCGGGCCTCAGCTCCCCCCAGTACCTGGCGGCGAATGCCGCCGCGCTCGGAATGGTCACCGGACAAGCCCCCAACTATCTCCGGCTCAGTGACGGCGCGTTGGTCGGCAGCGGCAAGAAGGCCACGACGACCTCCAGCATTCAGGCGCTCAAGAAGGCCGCCGTCTCCAACGAACTCCTCAGCGGCATCCCGCTCGTCACCGACCCCGACGCGAGTCTGGGTGCCCACAAGGCCTCGGAGCAGAGCGTCGCCGTGAACCCCGCATCCCCTCCCGCCATCGCCGACGGTCTGCCGACCCCGAACACGCATTGAGACTATGACCACTCGCGCCACCCGCAGCCCCCGCCGCCGCACCGTGACCGCACTGATGGTCGTACTGGCGGTCATCGCGGTCTTCGTCGTCCGTCTCGTCGACATCCAGGTCGTCAATGCCGAAGGCCACATCGCCGCCCAGAAGGAGAAGGCGACGCAGACGAGGATCACTCTGGCGGGCACGCGAGGCAACATCGTCGACGAAGGGGGCAGTGTGCTGGCTACCAGCACCCTGCGCTACGACGTCGAGATCGACCCGATGCTCGCAGCGAACGGGATCGACAAGCGTGACGAGAACGGCGAGATCGTCAAGGGCGCAGACGGCAAGAACGAGAAGGTCTCCTGGCCCGAGCTCGCCGCCCGCATCGCCGCCGTCACGGGGCAGTCACCCGAAGACGTCACCGCGATCGTGGTGGACGCGCTCGCGAAGAACCCGAAGGCGCGCTGGGCGCCGGTCACGCGCAACGTCTCCACCGAGACCTATCGCGCTCTCGCCGATCTCGGCCTGCCGTTCCTGAGCTTCCCGCCCGTCGCGTCGCGGACCTATCCCGACGGTGCCGTGGCCGGCAACGTCATCGGGTTCGTCAGTTCCGATGGAACACCCCTGGAAGGCGTGGAGAAGCTGCAGAACAGCTGCCTGGATCCGAAGGCGGGATCGGTCACCTTCCAGCGCGGCCGTGACGGCGTCCGAATCCCGGGCACCGAAGTCGAGAAGCCCGCCGTGGACGGCGGCACCCTGACCCTCACGATCGACTCCGATCTCCAGTGGTACATGCAACAGCTCATCGCCGAGGAGACCAAGCGCTACAACGCCAACTGGGGCGGCATCATCGTGATGGAGGTGGCCACGGGCAAGATCCGCGCCTTCGCCGAGACTCCGACGGTCGACCCCAATGATCCCGCCGCCTCGGACGCCGATGACCGTGCCTCGCGCCTCGCGCGGTTCTCGTACGAGCCCGGCTCCACCTTCAAGCCGGTCACCGCAGCGACGGCCATCGAGGCCGCGGGGCTCACGCCACTGTCCAGCGTCAAGACCCCCTCGCGCATGACTTTCCCCAACGGCGCCGTCATCAACGACTCCGATCAGCACGCCACGGAGACACTGACCCTGACCGGTGGACTGGTCCGCTCCTCGAACGTGGCGATGTCGCAGTTCGGTGCGAAGGTCGACCCGCAGACGCGCTTCGACTATCTGACGAAGTTCGGCGTGGGACAGCCCCAGGGCCTCAACTGGTCGGGGGAGCCCGAGCAGCTGGGCTTCCGCCTCAAGCCCGCCGACTGGGACAACCAGACCTACTACACCACCACATTCGGTCAGGCCTTCACCGTCACGGCGACGCAGGTCGCCAGCGTGTATCAGACGATCGCGAATGGCGGCGTCCGCATGCCGGCACAGCTCGTGGAGTCGTGCACGAAG
This sequence comes from Microbacterium sp., assembly GCA_048594675.1. Taxonomy (GTDB): domain Bacteria; phylum Actinomycetota; class Actinomycetes; order Actinomycetales; family Microbacteriaceae; genus Microbacterium. The sequence continues at coordinate 1,912 of JBMDWQ010000271.1, forward strand.
GCAGACGGCACGGTGGTCACCCCCGATCTCCCTGAGCCGGTCCGTGTGATCAAGAAGGAGACGGCCAGCCAGGTCAGCCAGATGCTGGAGAACGTGTTCGCGCAGGGCACGCTCGCCGACGACGTCAAGATCGACGGGTATCGGATGGCGGGAAAGACGGGAACTGCGCAGATCTACGACGGCAAGGGCGGCTACAAGAAGAACCTCTACTTCACCTCCCTCGTCGGTTACGCCCCCGCTGAGGATCCGCAGTACGTTGTACTGACGGTCTTCGACGAGCCCAAGAAGGAGCGGATGTCGTCGGCCAACCGATCGGTCTTCACCAAGGCGATGACTCAAGTGCTCACGCACTACCGCATCATGCCGTCCGGGTCCGAGACACCCCTGCTCCCGGTCACGAAGTAGCTCGGGCGCGGACGAGGAGCACAGCACATGATCTCGATGACGCTCGCCGAGATGGCGGCCGCGGTCGGGGGGACCCTGCATCCCGCCGGCGGCGACGACGCGGAGACGATCGTCTCCGGGGTCGTCGACACCGACTCGCGGGAGATGACGCCCGGCGGTGTGTTCGTCGCCAAGCGCGGTGAGACGACCGACGGCCACCACTTCGTCGAGGCAGCTGTGGCCGCCGGTGCCGCGGTCGCGATCGTGGAGCACCGTGTCGACGTCGCCGTCAGCCAGATCGTCGTGGCCGATGCCGTCTCCGCTTTGGCGGCCCTCGCGCGCGAGGTCGTTGCGCGAGTGCGCGCCCACGGCGCTCTGCGGGTCGTCGGGATCACCGGGTCGAACGGCAAGACGACCACGAAGAACATGCTCGCCCGGATCCTCGAGGGCGAAGGCGAGACGGTGGCCCCGCGCAACTCCTTCAACAACGAGGTCGGCGCTCCGGTCACGATGCTCCGGGTGACCGAGTCGACGCGCTTCCTGGTCAGCGAGTTCGGGGCATCGCGCATCGGACGCATCGCCGAGCTCGCCGGGCTCGTCACCCCCGACGTCAGTGCCGTGCTCATGGTGGGACTCGCGCACGCGGGAGGCTTCGGCGGTGTCGAGGCGACCCAGCGCGCCAAGACCGAGCTCGTCGAGGCGACGCGTCCCGGTGGTGTCGCGGTGCTCAACGCCGACGATCCGCGCGTGGCCGCGATGGCCGAGGTCGCCGCAGCCCGCGGTGTCGAGGTGCGGTGGTTCGGGAGGTCGGCGCGCGCGCAGATACGTGCCGACGACGTCGAGGTGACCGCCGCCGGAACCTCGTGCACGATCGTGACGGAGACCGAGAGGCTGCCTCTCCGGCTGCAGGTGCTGGGGGAGCACCACGTGATGAACGCATTGGCCGCCTTGTCGGTCGCCCGTGTGCTCGGCGTGCCGCTGGCCACCGCGATCGCGCGGCTGGAGACGGTCGAGGTCGCCGAGAGGTGGCGGATGCAGCCGCTGGGCTCGGAGCGCGTGCGGATCATCAACGACGCCTACAACGCGAGCCCCGACTCGATGGCTGCCGCCCTCCGCACGATCGCGCAGATCGCCGGACCGGGGGAGCGCAAGGTGGCCGTGCTCGGGGCGATGAGCGAGCTCGGGGAGCAGGCCGGTGAAGAGCACGATCGGGTCGGTCTGCTCGCGGTGCGCTTGCGATTCGAACGGATCGTCGTGATCGGTACCGCCGCGCGCCGGCTCTATCTCGCCGCGATCGGAGAGGGCTCCTGGGACGGCGAGGCGGTGTTCTTCGAGACGCAGGACGAAGCGTACGACTACCTTCTCACCGAACTCCGCGAGGGTGACCGCGTGCTCGTGAAGTCGTCGAACTCGGCTGGGCTCCGTCACCTCGGCGATCGTCTGGGAGAATCGTTCTCGTGAGATCACTGCTTGCCGCCGCGACGATCTCCCTGGCCTTCACGCTCTTTCTCACTCCGCTGTTCATCCGGCTGTTCGAGAAGCTCGGCTGGGGCCAGGTCATCCGCACGCCGGAAGACGGCCACAACCCGAATCACCAGACCAAACGCGGAACGCCCACGATGGGTGGCATCGTCTTCATTCTGGGATCGCTGACGGGTTACTTCGTCGGCAGCTTCGCCGGAGGAACCCCGCCCACGACGTCGGGTCTCCTCGTCATCTGGATGATGGTCGGCCTCGGTCTCGTCGGCTTCATCGACGACTACATGAAGGTGCGCCAGCAGCGGAGCCTCGGCCTCTCGGGATGGCGCAAGGTGGTCGGCCAGATCCTCGTCGCCGTGCCGTTCGCCATTCTCGCCCTCAACTTCCCGAACAGCTGGGGAGAGACCCCGGCCTCTCCTTACATCTCTTTCTTCCGCGACATCCCGGCCCTGTCGTTCATGGCGCTCGGCGCAGTGGTGGGCTGGATCCTCTACTTGGCGTGGATCTCCTTCATGTCGGTCGCCTGGTCGAACGCCACGAACCTCACGGACGGCCTCGACGGCTTGGCCACCGGGGCCGGCATCTTCACCGTGTCCGCCTACAGCCTCGTCACGTTCTGGCAGTTCCAGCAGCGCTGCCACACCGCGGCTCTCGTCGACGCCTACGCCAACGCCTGCTATCCCACGCGCGACCCGATGGGCCTGACGATCATCGCCGCTTCGTTCGTCGGGGCACTGGTGGGCTTCCTCTGGTGGAACGCGCCGAAGGCGAAGATCTTCATGGGTGATGTCGGATCGATGGCCATCGGCGGTGTCGTCGTGGCCATGGCGGTCCTCTCTCGCACCGAGATCCTCGCGGTCATCATCGCGGGTGTCTTCATCATCGGCCCCGGCTCGGTGATCCTGCAGCGGTACTACTTCAAGGCGACCGGCGGAAAACGCCTCTTCCTCATGAGCCCGTTCCACCATCACCTCGAGATGCGCGGGTGGCCGGAGATCACGATCGTCGTCAGGATGTGGATCATCGCCGGGATGCTCGCCGTCACCGGCGTCGGCCTCTTCTACGTGGCCTGGCTCGCGGCGCTATGAGCGCGGACTCCCGTCACCAGCGCCTCGATGCGCTCACGAGCTGGCACGCCGATTGGCGCGGGCTCCGCGTCGCCGTCCTGGGGCTCTCGGTCACCGGGTTCTCCGTCGCCGACACCGTGGCCGAACTGGGTGCCGACGTGCTCGTGGTCACCGAGACGGCCGACGAGGAGTATCGGCGGCTTCTCCCGGTCATCGGGGCGCGCCTGTGGACCGGTGACCTCGCCGAGGTGCCGGACGAGTTGCGGATGTTCGCTCCCGACGTCATCGTCGCCTCTCCCGGCTTCCCCCCTCATCACCCCGTCATCACGTGGGCGCGCGAGGCGGGTATCGCGGTCTGGGGTGACATCGAGCTCGCGTGGCGCGTGCGGGACAAGGTCACCCGTGCAGACGGGAACCCTGCCGAGTGGATCCTCATCACCGGAACCAACGGCAAGACCACGACGACGCAGCTGACCGCGTCCATGCTCGCCGCCGGTGGCCTGCGCGCGGCTCCCTGCGGGAACATCGGCATCCCCGTCCTCGACGCCGTGCGAGACCCGCAGGGCTTCGACGTCCTGGTGGTGGAGATCTCCAGCCACCAGCTCTGGTATCTCGGGCAGCAGACAGGTGCCCGCCGCGTCTCGCCCCACGCCAGCGTGTGCCTCAATCTCGCGGAGGACCATCTGGAGTGGCACGGCAGCTTCGAGGCGTATCGTGCGGCGAAGGCGGTCGTGTACGACAACGTGCGGGTCGCCTGCGTCTACAACAAGAGCGACCTCGCCACGCGCACGATGGTCGAGGAGGCCGAAGTCGTCGTGGGCTGCCGCGCGATCGGTTTCGATCTCGGCGTGCCCGGCCCCAGTGATCTCGGCGTCGTCGACGGCATCCTCGTCGACCGCGCCTTCCTCGACGACAGACACACGAGCGCGCTCGAGCTGACCACGCTCGCCGAGCTCCACGAGAGGGGGCTGTCCGCGCCGCACGTGGTCGCGAACATCCTCGCCGCCGCGGCACTGGCGCGCTCGTGCGGCGTCGCGCCGGCGGCCATCCGCGACGCGTTGCAGTCGTTCCGCCTCGATCCCCACCGCATCGAAGTGATCGCCGTCGGGGACGGCATCACCTGGGTGGACGATTCCAAGGCGACCAATCCGCATGCGGCATCGTCATCACTCGCGGCCTATCCCGGCGCGGTCTGGGTCGTCGGTGGCCTGCTGAAAGGCGTCGACATCGCCGAACTCGTCGCGCAGCGCGGACCCTCGACGAAGGCCGCCATCGTGATCGGTGTCGAGCGGGCGGAGATCGTCGCGGCGTTCGAGCGACACGCGCCGGCGGTTCCGCTCTACGAGGTCGACCACGTTCAGACTGAAGACGTCATGGCGCAAGTCGTCGAGCTGGCGGCACGTGCGGCGGGAACGGGGGACACCGTCCTCCTCGCTCCCGCGGCGGCATCGTTCGACCAGTTCACGTCGTACGCCGACCGTGGTCACCGGTTCGCGGCCGCGGTGCACGCATGGCTCGCTCGGGCCGAACAGAAGCAGGAGGGTGCTGGTGACGACGACCGACCGCCCCTCCACCACGACTGAGCCCGCCGCTTCTCGCGGATTCGCGGCCAGGGTGTCGCTCGGACGGGCTTTCGCGCCGGTGCCGAACGAGTTCCTCCTGATCGCATCGACGGCGCTCATCCTCACGATCTTCGGTCTCGTGATGGTGCTGTCCGCCACGATGGCGAAGTCGATCTCGGCCGGTTCCTCCCCGTTCGAGGTCGTCATCAAGCAGGGGATGTTCGCGCTCCTCGGCGTTCCGCTCATGTTCGTCCTGAGCCGATTCCCGGTGACGTTCTGGAAACGGATCGCCTGGCCGGCATTGATCGGCGCGATCTGTCTGCAGATGCTCGTCTTCGTGCCCGGCATCGGCATCTACAACGACGGCAACACGAACTGGATCTCGATCGCCGGTGCGCAGATGCAGCCGTCCGAGTTCCTCAAGCTCAGCCTCGCCCTGTGGCTCGGCTACGTCCTGTACCGGAAGCAGACCCTCCTCGGGCTGTGGCGTCACGTCTTCATCCCGGTGGTGCCGGTCGGCGCGCTCGTGATCGGACTCGTCGCGGTGGGAAGTGGCGACCTGGGCACCGGCCTCGTTCTCATGGCGGTGCTGCTGGGATGCCTGTTCTTCTCCGGAGTGAAGCTCCGGATCTTCCTCCTGCCGCTCATCGGCGTCGTCGTGGCGGCAGCGGTGTTCGCCGTCACGAGTCCCGACCGCATGCGCCGAATCATGAGCTTCCTCAACGTGGATTCGCTCGCGTGTTACTCGGCTGCGACGGGCGACTGCTATCAGGCGCTGCACGGTGTGTGGGGCCTCGCCGGCGGAGGGCTGTTCGGCTTGGGCCTCGGAAACTCTCGCGAGAAGTACGACTGGCTTCCGGCGGCGGAGCACGACTACATTTTCGCGATCGTGGGGGAGGAGCTCGGGCTGATCGGCTGCGTCGTGGTCCTGGGACTGTTCACGCTCTTCGCCGTGGGCACCTTCCACGTCATCCGGAAGACGAACGACCCGTTCATCCGCATCGCCGCGGGAGGCATCACCGTCTGGATCGTGGGTCAGGCCCTCGTGAACATCGGCGTCGTGCTGCGCGTGTTCCCGGTCCTCGGTGTGCCGCTGCCGTTCATGTCCCAGGGAGGTACGTCGCTGCTCTCGGTGCTGATGGCCTGCGGCGTCCTCCTCTCGTTCAGCCGGTCGCTG
>JBMDWQ010000272.1:0-3607 GCA_048594675.1 Microbacterium sp.
TTCGGCGGATGGCGCGCCGCCCGACTCAGCCCTGCCGAAGCCCTCCGTGCCGTCGCATGACCCGTTACCCCACAAGGAGACAGAGATGACCATGACACAGACCGACCGCACCGACGGGATCGGGTCGCCCGACCTCCCCGCCTACCGACTCGCCTCGGTGACCAAGACGTATCGGCAGAAGGGCAGGGAGATCCGCGCCCTCAGAGGCGTCGACCTCGAGATCGCACAGGGGGACTTCGTCACGATCCAAGGGCCGACGGGGGGAGGGAAGTCGACGCTGCTGCAACTGCTCGGAGCGCTGGACACTCCCACGAGCGGTCATGTGTTCATCGGCGACACCGACCTCGCCAGCGCGTCCGCGGCAGTCCTCGAGCGCGTGCGGGCGACCGAAATCGGGTTCGTGTTCCAGGCCTTCAACCTCATCCCGACGCTGACGGCCGCCGAGAACGTCGGGATGGGGCTGGAACCACTCGGCCTGGACCGGGAGGAGCGCGCCGCGCGGGTCGCCGACGCACTCGACCGTGTCGGTCTGGCGGAGCGATCCGACCACCGGCCGGGGGAGCTCTCGGGCGGTCAGCAGCAACGTGTGGCGATCGCGCGGGCGATCGCCAAGCGGCCCCGGGTACTGCTGGCCGACGAGCCCACCGGAAACCTCGACGAGTCGATGCGCGATGAGATCCTCGCCGTGCTCGGAGCCTTGGGCGCCGACGGGTTGACGCTCGTCGTCGTCACCCACGATTCCGCCGTGGCCAGGCGGGCGCGGCGCCGCCTGCGCTTGGAGAAGGGCACGGTCCGCGACATCACCCGCTGACCGGACGACTCCCCGCGTCCCCGTCGCTCCCGCGCTCGCATCCCTTCCTCCCCCTGGGGGCCGAGCGCGGCAGCCGGCGGGGATGCGGGGTTCTCAGCGCCGTGGGCGAGAGGAGGACAGGAGGAAGGCCAGCAGGAGCATCAGCAGCATGCCGATGATCGCCCCGAGCGTATTGGAGACGAGGTCTCGCACGTCGGCGACGCGGCTGTCGAGAAAGGCCGCCTGGGTCAGCTCGATCGCCCCGCTGGCGAGGAAGCCGAGCAGCGGTGCCGTCCACCAGCGTCGTACGCCGAACCAGAGCACGGCGAAGATCCCGAGCGGGACGAACATCGCCACATTGGCGGCGAACTCAATGCGGTCGAACGTGATCCAGGCCGTCGACGGCCGCTCGGCCAACCAGGCGAGAAGTCGGTCGAGCGCCGCGCCGATGTCCGATCCGACCGGCGCGGCGCGGAGGGTCATCCACGCGACTGCCCAGAGATAGGCCGCCGACAACAGTGCCAGGACGATCCGCGCCGCGACTCGCTGGACACGGAACGCGGTCGTGTCGATGGTGCCGCTCAGTGGGTGTCCTCGGCTTCGACCTCGGAGCGGTCGCCCGACCACAGGGTGTGGAAGGTGCCGGCCGCATCGGTGCGTCGATAGGTGTGTGCCCCGAAGAAGTCGCGCTGCCCCTGGATGAGGGCAGCCGGCAGACGCTCGGCCCGCAGCCCGTCGTAGTACGCCAGCGACGACGAGAACGCCGGGGCGGGGATCCCCGCCTGTGCGGCGATCGTCACGGTCTTGCGCCACGCGTCCTGCGCACGGGTGAGCGCGTCGACGAAGTAGGGGGCGGTCAGCAGCACGGGCAGATCGGGCTGAGCGTCGTAGGCATCGGCGATGCGGTTGAGGAACTGCGCCCGGATGATGCAGCCCGCACGCCAGATCTTCGAGATGGCGCCCAGGTCGATGTTCCACCCGTACTGCGCCGCTCCGGCACGGATCTCGTCGAACCCCTGCGAGTAGGCGACGATCTTGGAGGCGTAGAGGGCAAGGCGCACCTGCTCGACGAACGCGTCGACGTCTTCGACCGTGAACGAGTCCTCGCTCGGACCCGGGAGCGATCCCGCCACATCGCGCTGCTCGCGGTGGCTGGACAACGACCGGGCGAAGGTGGCCTCCGCGATGCCCGAGACCGGCACGCCCAGATCCAGCGCGGTCTGCACGGTCCACGCGCCGGTGCCCTTGGCGCCGGCCTCGTCGACGATGACGTCGACGAGCGGGAGCCCCGTCGCGGCGTCGTTCTGTCGCAGGACCTCTGCGGTGATCTCGATCAGGTAGGACTCGAGCTCGCCCCGGTTCCACTCGGCGAAGATGTCCGCGATCTCGGCGGGGCTCTTGCCCGTGCCGCGACGAATGAGGTCGTACGCTTCCGCGATCAGCTGCATGTCGGCGTACTCGATGCCGTTGTGGACCATCTTGACGAAGTGCCCGGCCCCGTCGTGTCCGACGTGGGTGACGCAGGGCTCGCCCTCCGCGACCGCCGCGATCGAACGGAGGATCGGACCGAGCGTGACCCAGGAGGCGTCGGGGCCTCCGGGCATCAGGGACGGGCCGTGCAGGGCTCCCTCCTCGCCGCCGGACACGCCCATGCCGACGAAGTTGAATCCGCGCTCGCCGACCGCCTTCTCGCGGCGGATCGTGTCGGTGAACAGCGAGTTGCCGCCGTCGACGATGATGTCGCCGGGTTCGAACACGTTCATGAGCTCTTCGATGACGGCGTCGGTCGGCCGGCCCGCCTTGACCATGATGATCGCGGTCCGGGGCTTCTGGAGCGAAGCGGCGAAGTCCTCGTAGGAGAAGGCCGGCACGAAGCCGGCTTCGGGGTGGGCGGACACCAGCTCGTCGGTCTTGGAGCGGCTGCGGTTGTACACCGCGACGGTGTTGCCCTCCCGCGAGGCGAGATTGCGCGCCAGGTTGGATCCCATGACGGCGAGTCCGACGACTCCGATGTTGGCGACAGGCTGGTCCGGCACAGAGATCTCCTCAGATAGACGCTCGGGGCGACGACACGCGGCGGGGCGCCGTCACACGCTCGGGGTACCTCTCAGCGTAGTCGGATGCGTGTGGGCGCGTGGCCGGATGTCGTCAGCGCCTAGGCTCGAGATCGGGCGGCCGAGCCGAAGGGCGCCCGACGGGACGCGTGGGCCGGATGCGTCAGATCGCGCGTAGTAGAGAGGAACCGGAATGACCCGGATCGTCGTGATGGGACCGAGCGGATCGGGAAAGTCGCTCGTCGGTGCGGCACTGGCCGCCCGGCACGGCGCACGGTTCGTCGACGGTGACGACCTCCACCCGCGGGCGAACGTCGCCAAGATGGCGGCGGGGGTCCCGCTCGACGATGTCGACAGGGCACCGTGGCTCGACGCCGTGGCCCTCGTCCTCGTGCGACAGGCACCCGTGGTGGTCGCGTGCTCGGCGCTGCGGCGCTCCTACCGCGATCGGATCCGCGCGACCTGTGGCGACGCCTGGTTCGTCGAGCTCGTCGTCGGCGAGGGGGAGCTGAAGACCCGCATGTCGCGGCGCGATCACTTCATGCCGCCGTCGCTGCTGGACTCCCAGCTGGCCACCCTCGAGCCGTTGGCCACCGACGAGGCCGGGATCCGCGTCGCCAATGATGCCGACCTGGAATCGGTGGTCAGCCGGATCGCGTCGCTCCGCGAGGCTCAGTCCTTGCGGTAGTTGGAGCGTCCCATCGACCACAGCGCGCCGAGCGCTCCCAGCGTGGCCCCGATCGACATGAGGCCGATCAGCCAC
>JBMDWQ010000273.1:0-3507 GCA_048594675.1 Microbacterium sp.
GACTCCGTGCGCCGCACCGGCCGCATGGTCTACGCGCAGGAGGCGCCCGGATTCACCTCGCTCGGCTCGGAGGTGGCGGCCACGGTGATGGAGAAGGCGTTCTTCGCCCTGGAAGCACCGGTGCTGCGCGTGTCCGGCTTCGACACTCCGTTCCCTCCCGCGAAGCTCGAGGGGCAGTACCTTCCCGATGCCGATCGGATCCTCGAGGCCGTCGACCGCGCCCTCGCCTACTGACTGGAGCCGCTATGAGCAACCAGACCTTCCACCTCCCGGATGTCGGCGAGGGGCTGACCGAGGCCGAGATCGTCCAGTGGCGCGTCGGGCCCGGCGACCAGATCGAGGTCAACGACGTCATCGTGGAGATCGAGACCGCGAAGTCGCTCGTCGAGCTACCGTCGCCCTTCTCCGGCACGATCGGGGAACTGCTCGTCGCCGAAGGCGAGACCGTCACCGTCGGCGCCCCGATCATCACGATCGCCGGCGAGGCGGCACAGCCCGATGCGGCTGCCGGGCAGAGCGAGCACGGCGAGAAGCCGGCCGAGCCCGAGGCGGACGCGGCGGGTTCCGTGCTCGTCGGCTACGGAACCGGCGGTGCGGTCTCCAGCCGCCGGTCCAAGAAGCCCGTGCGTGCCGAGGCGGTCCGCGCCTCGGCCGGTGTGATCGCCAAGCCACCCGTGCGCAAGCACGCCCGCGCTCTCGGTGTCGATGTGTCCGACGTCGTGCCGTCCGGTCCCGCCGGAGAGGTCACTCGCGACGACGTCGTCCGCCACGCCGACCAGGCCTCCGTCTTCCGCAACATCGCCACGCCCGCTCTTCCCGCCGAACGTGAGCGGACGATCCCCGTCGCTCCCGAAGCGCCCTCCCCGGTGTCCCCTCCGGCTCTCGTCGAGGGGCGCGAGGAGGCCATTCCGGTCAAGGGCGTGCGCAAGGCCACCTCGTCGGCGATGGTGCGTTCGGCCTACACGGCGCCGCACGTGTCGGTGTGGACCGATGTGGATGCGACGCGCACGATGGAGCTCGTGAAGCGGCTGAAGGCCTCGCCCGACTTCGCCGACATCAAGGTGTCGCCGCTGCTGATCATGGCGCGTGCCGTGATCTGGGCCGTGCGCCGGACGCCGATGGTGGGGGCCGCGTGGATCGACCGCGAAGACGGCTCGGCCGAGATCCGCGTGCGCAACTACGTCAATCTCGGTATCGCCGCCGCCACTCCGCGCGGGCTCCTCGTCCCCAACATCAAGGACGCGCAGGATCTCAGCATGCGGGAGCTGGCGCGGGCTCTGGAGCGGCTGACACTCACCGCGCGCGAGGGGAAGACCTCGCCCGCCGACCAGCAGGGCGGCACGATCACGATCACCAACATCGGTGTGTTCGGGATGGACGCGGGAACGCCCATCATCAACCCCGGTGAGTCGGGCATCGTCGCCATGGGCACGATCCGGCAGAAGCCCTGGGTGGTCGACGGGGAGGTGCGGCCGCGGTTCGTCACGACCGTCTCGGGATCCTTCGACCACCGCGTGATCGACGGCGACGGCATGAGCCGCTTCATCGCCGACGTCGCCTCCATCCTGGAAGAGCCCGCGCTGCTGCTCGACTGAACCGGCGCCGCCGGCGGGCTCGTGCCGGCGGATTCCGCGCGCGTGCACAACGGCGGACGCTGCGGCGGGCACAACGGCGGACGCTGCGCGCGGGCACAACGGCGGACGCTTGGGGCAACACGCCGGAGCCCTGCTCGGGCCCCACGGCGTGTCGGCGGTCCGCTCCGCCGTTGTGCGCGCTGACGCGGATCGCGGCGCGGGGGTGCACAACGGCGGATGGCGCGATCGACACGCCGGCGTTCCGGCGGGGCCCGGCGGCGTGTCGGCAGTGCGCTCCGCCGTTGTGCTCGGCGGGCGGACGGACCCGTCGCACCGGCGTCCGAGCGGGGTCAGCCGAGCGTGCGGAGGAGGGTCAGCACGCCTTTGAGGTGCGCGCGCGTCGCGGCTTCGGCCCCGTCGGGGTCGCGGGCGACGATCGCATCGATGATCGCGATGTGCTCGGGTGCGGAGGTCGCGGCACGCCCGGGGAGGAAGCCCAGGCGGAACTGATGCCGGGCGGACTGTGCCTGCAGCCGTTCCAGCAGCTGGGTCGCGGTCGCGTGACGGCTGATGCGCCGGACGGTGCGGTCGAGCTCCTGGTGGGTGGCGGCGTAGGTGGCGAGGTCACCGGCGGCGACGGCCGCCTGGATGCGTTCGCGCAGCTCCGCGAGCTCGGCGGCTTCCTCGTCGGTCACGGTTTCGGCAGCCTTGCGGGCCACGAGTGACTCGAGCCGCGCCCGCACCTCGACGATCTCGACCGCCTCATCCACGCTGATGGCACGCACCCGCGCGCCCCGGTTCGGCAGCCGCTCGATGAGTCCTTCGCCGGCGAGGGTGAGGAGGGCCGTGCGTACGGCGGCGCGGGAGGCGCCGAACTGATCCGTGAGGTCTGCCTCGATGAGCCGCTGGTGCGGAGCGAACTCCCCGTTCAGGATCGCCGTGCGGATGTGCGCGGTGACATCCGCGGGGGCGGTCGGCTGGCTGCCGGGATCGGCCACGGGTCCTCCTCGCACGTGCGCGTGGGATGAGCGTATCCAATTGACGCCAGATTCGGGAGCGCTTCCGTCGACAGAATTGTCGCCAATATCTTGACCAATAATGCCGACTGTGGTTCGCTGGACGAGTTGCGCCGGTCGGAGAGGACCGGCGACCCGCCCGGCATCGCAGCCGGACCGTCGATTCGCAGAGGAGTCCCATGTCCGACACCGCCCCCTCCCTCCTGGTCGTCAGCGCTCACGCCGGCGACTTCGTCTGGCGCGCCGGTGGAGCCATCGCCGCGGCGGCCGACCGTGGCGAGCGCGCGACCGTCGTGTGCCTGTCGTACGGAGAGCGGGGAGAGTCGGCCAGCCAGTGGCTGCAGGGCAAGAGCCTCGAGGAGATCAAGGACATCCGGCGTGCCGAGGCGGAGGCCGCCGCGGCCGCTCTGGGGGCCGACATCGAGTTCCTCGACCTCGGCGACTACCCCCTCGTGGAGTCCCCGGAGGCCGTGGCGCGACTCGTGGAGGTCTACCGCCGCGTCCAGCCCACCGTCGTGCTGACCCACCCCCTCGCCGACCCGTACAACGGCGATCACCCCGCGGCGGCGCGGATGGCGCTCCAGGCGCGGGTGCTCGCGCAGGCGATCGGCGTCCCCCACGCCGACGGCCGGGTGCCGACGAAGGACGAGATCATCGGAGCGCCTCCCGTGTTCTTCTTCGAGCCGCACCAGAGCGAGCAGAGCGACTTCAAGCCGAACGTTCTCCTGGACATCACGAGCGCCTTCCCCCGCAAGCGCGCGGCGATGGAGTGCCTGCCCGCCCAGAAGCACATGTGGGCGTACTACACCGATCTCGCCGTCCGGCGCGGGGTGCAGGTCAAGCGCAACGCCGGGCCGAACCTGGGCCTCCCGCACGACACGATGGGCGAGGCGTACGTCCGCTACTTCCCCCAGGTC
>JBMDWQ010000274.1:0-17525 GCA_048594675.1 Microbacterium sp.
CCTGATCGACGAGGCCCACACCTCCACCAAGGCCGCGATCACCGAGCTCCGGCAACTGGCCAGAGGGATCCACGCGTCGGTGCTCGACGACCGCGGCCTCGACGCGGCACTGTCCGCCCTCGCGGCCCGTTCCCCCGTGCCGGTCACCCTCGACGTCCGGCTCGACGGGCGCTGTAGTCGCACCGCCGAAGCCGCGCTCTACTTCTCCATCGCCGAGTCGATTACCAATGCGGCCAAGCACTCGCGTGCCAGCGACTGCCGCGTGACGGTGCGGCGCCGCACCGAGGCCGGCGCGACCTGGCTCTGGGCCCGAGTGGAGGACAACGGTGTCGGAGGCGCGCGGGTCGTCCCGGGCGGAGGCCTCGACGGCATCGTCAATCGCATCGTCGCGGCGGGGGGCACCTCGCGCCTCGACAGCCCGACCGGCGGTCCGACCGCTCTGGAGGTGAGCGTCCCATGCGCATCCTGATCTGCGAAGACTCCACCCTGCTGCGAGAAGGACTCGTCCGCGTATTGGCCGACGCCGGGCACGACGTGGTCGCCGCCGTCACCGACGCGGAAGGGCTGACCGAGACGGTCGCCGCCACCGGACCGGAGCTCTGCATCCTCGACGTGCGGCTCCCGCCGACCTACACCGACGAGGGGATCCGCGCCGCTCTCGACCTGCGCGCCGCCGACCCGCAGCTGCCCGTGCTGGTGCTCAGCCAGTACGTCGAGGAGCGCTACGCGAGCGAGCTCATCACCTCGCACGGCGCCGCCCTCGGCTACCTCCTGAAGGACCGCGTGGCCGATGTCGGCGACTTCCTCGAGTCCGTCGAACGGATCCGGGCCGGCGCCACCGTCCTCGACCCCGAAGTGGTGGCGCAGCTGCTCACCCGACGTGCGCGCGACGAACGGCTCTCCCGCCTCACCGACAGGGAGCGCACCGTGCTGGCCCTGATCGCCGAGGGCAAGAGCAACCAGGCGATCGCACAGACGCTGTTCGTGAGCGAAGCGAGCGTCGAGAAGTACATCACCTCCCTCTTCCAGAAGCTGGGGCTCGAACCCGACGAGCACGGCAACCGACGCGTGCTGGCCGCGCTCGTCCACCTCGAGCACGGCGGCGACACACAGAACGGATCCCTCCGATGAGCACGACCCTCACTCCCCCCGACGCCCCGGCCCACGAGCCGGCACCCGAGGCCACGCCCGCCACCCCGCGGCGAGGATCGTCGCGCACCGTCTCGATCATCGCGATCTGCGCCGGAGCGGTCCTGATCGCGGGCACCGTCGCGAGCGGGACGATCGGCATCGTGCGCTCCGCCGCCGTGCAGGACGGCACGCTCACCTCGTCGGTCGTGGGTGTCCAGGCAGTGGAGATCAACGCGAGCGCCGCCGAGGTATCGGTCGGCTACGGGGACGTCACCGAGGCGACCCTCCAGGTGCGCAGCCTCTCGGGCGCCGACAGCTGGAAGATCCGCCGCGACGGCGACCGCCTCCTCGTCGATTCCCGCCGCGACTGGTGGGCCGGGTGGGGATGGCTCCAGTCGGGAGACAAGGCCGAGCTCATCCTGCCGCGCTCTCTGGAAGGCACCGACACCCGGGCCGGAGTCAGCGGCGGCACCCTGACGGCCGAGGGGCGCTTCGGCGACCTGGCACTCACCCTCGACGCCGGATCCCTCCGCGTCGACGGGTCCGCCCGGAGCGTTCGCACCGAGGTGAGCGCCGGCTCGGCCGACATCGACCTCAGCGGCGTCGACGAGGGCGCCTTCACCGTGAGCGCCGGATCGCTCCGGGGCACCCTCCGCGGAACGCCGCCCTCCGCGGTGTCGGTGGAGGTCAACGCCGGCAGGATCGACCTGGCCGTGCCGCGCGGAACCTATGCGCTGCGCAGCGACGTCGCGGCGGGAGACTTCTCCCACGACCTCGCCGTCGACCCGGGCTCTCCCGATCGGATCGACGTCAGCGTCTCGGCCGGCACCGTCCGCATGGTCCCGCTCGACTGACCCGAGCATCCGACCCACCCGACCGGCCCGGTCGCCCGCCCTGTCGCGGCGGCCGGGCCGGTAGCGTGGCGACGTGGGCGATTTCGCGGGACACGGGCCGGGCGATCGCGAGTACCGTCGCCTGCTGGTCGCCCTGTTCTTCGCCGGGGTCGCCACCTTCGCGCAGCGGTACTCGACCCAGGCGGTCCTGCCCTTCATCGCCACGACCTTCGACGTGGCCCCGGCCACCGCAGCCCTCACCGTCTCGGTGACGACGCTGGGGCTCGCCGGATCCGTGATCGGCTGGTCGTTCGTCGCCGACCGCATCGGGCGGGTCCGGGCCATGACCGTCGGAATCCTCGCGGCGACGACGATCGGACTGCTGGCGCCGCTGGCCCCCACCCTCGAGGTCCTCCTGACGGCTCGGCTGCTGGAGGGGGTGGCGCTGGGGGCGGTGCCCGCGATCGCCCTCGCCTACCTCGCCGAGGAGGTCACCCCGGCCCACACGGCCAGCGCGGCCGGGAGCTACATCGCCGGAACCACGATCGGCGGGCTCACCGGCCGCCTCGTCGCCGGGCCCTTCGGCGATCTCGGCGATTGGCACGTCGGGGTCTTCGCGGTCGCGGTCGTCTGCGCCGCCTCCGCAGTGCTCTTCCTCCGGCTCATCCCCGCCGCGCGCGGGTTCGTGCCGGCACCGCCGTCACGAGGCGCCGCGCGGAACCTCGCGCGACGGCTGGGCATCAACATCCGCGACCGCGGCCAGGTGGCCCTCTACCTGCAGGGCTTTCTCCTCATGGGCGGCTTCGTCGCGGTGTACAACTACCTCGGCTTCCGGCTGGTGGCCGAGCCGTTCACGCTCCCGCTGTGGATCGTCTCGTCGCTCTTCCTCGCCTACCTCGCCGGAACCGTCGCCTCACCGTGGGCGGGTCGCCTCGCGGCCCGATTCGGCCGCCTCCCCGTCCTGCTGACCTCGCTCGGGGTGATGGCGGCGGGGATCGCCGCGACCCTGTCGACTCAGTTGTGGCTCGTCGTCGCGGGCCTGCTCGTGCTGACGGCGGGCTTTTTCGCCGCCCACGCCGTCGCGTCGGGGTGGGCGCCGGCACGGGCCCACCCCGAGGCGCGCGCTCAGGCGGCATCCCTCTACTACCTCGGCTACTACGGAGGGTCGAGTCTGTTCGGCTGGGCACTGGGCTTCGCCTACGACCGGCAGGGCTGGAGCGGCGTGGCGCTCGGCGTGCTCGGGATGATCGCCGTCGCTGCGCTGGCCACCGGATGGCTGCGCGAGCGCTCCGTCATTCACGGCGACGACGGGGCGTGAGTCGTCGGCGGGCGCGCTACCGTGGACCCGTGACCACTCCGATCGATGCCACCACCACCGCCGCCTGGGCCGATCTGTCCGCCCGCCGCGACGCCTTCACCCCCGATCTCCGCGCCTGGTTCGCCGCCGACCCGGGCCGGGTCGAGCGCCTGACGTTCGACCTCGCCGACCTCCGCGTGGACCTGTCCAAGAATCTCGTCGATGACGAGATCCTGGCCTCCCTGATCCGTCTCGCCGAGCAAACGGGCGTCGCGGAGCGCTTCGCGGAGATGCTCGCAGGCCGGCACATCAACACCACCGAGGACCGCGCCGTCCTCCACACCGCGCTCCGCCGCCCCGCCGGCACCACCCCCGCCCTCACCGTCGACGGGCAGGACGTCGACGGTGACGTGCAGCAGGTACTCGCGGCGATGTCGGCCTTCGCCGACCGCGTGCGCTCGGGAGAGTGGACCGGAGTCACCGGCAAGAAGGTGACGCACGTCGTCAACATCGGCATCGGCGGTTCCGACCTCGGCCCCGTCATGGTCTACGAAGCGCTCCGGCCCTACGCCGACGCCGGCATCCAGGCGCGCTTCGTCTCCAACATCGACCCGTTCGACCTCGCGCACAAGACGGCCGACCTCGACCCCGAGACGACGCTGTTCATCGTCGCCTCGAAGACGTTCACGACGCTGGAGACCCTCACCAACGCGCGCCTCGCCCGCGACTGGCTGTGGGCCGGTCTCGAAGCGGCGGGAGCGATCGATGCGTCGGAGGCGCAGCGCACCGACGCCGTGGCCCACCACTTCGCGGCGGTCTCGACGGCGCTCGACAAGGTCGCCGCCTTCGGCATCGACACCGCCAACGCGTTCGGCTTCTGGGATTGGGTGGGAGGTCGCTACTCCGTCGACTCGGCGATCGGCCTGTCGCTGGTGATCACGCTCGGGCCCGACGCCTTCCGCGATCTCCTCTCCGGCTTCCGCGCGGTCGACGAGCACGTGGCCCGCACTCCGCTGGAGCGCAACGTTCCCGTGCTCATGGGACTCCTCAACGTCTGGTACACCAACTTCCTCGGCGCGCAGTCGCACGCCGTGCTCCCCTACGCCCAGCAGCTCAGCCGCTTCGCCGCCTATCTGCAGCAGCTGACGATGGAGTCCAACGGCAAGTCGGTGCGCTGGGACGGGTCGCCGGTCACCACCGACACCGGCGAGATCTTCTGGGGCGAGCCGGGAACCAACGGCCAGCATGCGTTCTACCAGCTCATCCATCAGGGCACGCGCCTGATCCCCGCCGACTTCATCGCTTTCGTGAACCCCGCCTATCCGCTCCAGGACGACGGACGCGACGTGCACGGCCTGTTCCTCGCGAACTTCCTCGCCCAGACCAAGGCGCTCGCGTTCGGCAAGACGGCCGAGGAGGTCGAGGCGGAGGGCACCACAGGGCCGCTCGTGGCCGCCCGGACCTTCTCCGGCAACCGCCCGACGACCTCGATCTTCGCCCCTGCGCTCACGCCGCGGGTTCTGGGCGAGCTCGTCGCGCTCTACGAGCACATCACCTTCACGCAGGGCGTGATCTGGGGCATCAACTCCTTCGACCAGTGGGGCGTGGAGCTCGGCAAGCAGCTCGCCCTGCAGATCGCGCCCGCGATCGAGGGCGATCAGGCCGCGATCGACGCGCAGGACGCCTCGACGCGCGCGCTCCTCGCCTACTACCGCGAGCACCGCGGCTGACGGGAGGCGGGGCAGTCACGCGGAGGGCTGCTCGTCCTCCGAGATGCGGGTGTGGATGCGCTCGCCCGTGGCGCTGAAGATGCTGATGATCTCAGCGGGGCCGTCGGCGGTCGCACTGATGCTGTGAGGTGCGCGGGTGTCGAACTCGGCGGCCTCGCCGCGCTCGATCACGTGCTCGGCCCCGTCGAGTGCGAGGCGGATGCGACCGCTCAGCACGTACAGCCACTCGTATCCGTCGTGGATCCGAGGTTCCGGGGCTCCTGAGGCGGCCTCGTAGCGGATCTTGTACGTCTTGACCGGGGCGTGCTCGAGGGTCAGCGGCGCGATGATCATGCCGTCACGCCGCTCCACGGCACGGCGCACCCGGGGGTCGACCGGCTCCCCCGGCAGAAGGTCGTCGATGCGCATGCCGAGGCGCCGGGTCAGCGGCAGCAGCAGCTCCAGCGAGGCCTGCCGCTTGCCCGACTCCAGCCGGGAGAGCGTGCTGGCGGACATCCCCGTCGCACCGGCCAGCTCTTCCAGCGTCCAGCCGCGCGCCTGACGCGCAGCGCGCAACCGCGGACCGACCTGGCCGAGTTCATCTCTCATTCTTCCAGCTTGCCATTATCGCAAACCTCTTTGCCAGTCCGGCATCGACTTTCGCAGACTGTGTGCATGGACACGAACGAATGGGATGCCGTCATCATCGGCGGCGGGATCGCCGGGTGGAGCGCGGCGCAGATGCTCGGACGCGCGCGCCGTCGCACGCTGGTGATCGACGCGGGCGCGCCGCGCAACCGCTTCGCCGCGCACATGCACGGCGTGCTCGGTCACGACGGGGTCGACCCGGCCGAGCTTCTCGCCCGGGGGCGCCGGGAGGCCGCCGCCTACGGCGTCACCGCCGCCTCGACCGAGGTCGTCGCGATGCGCGACCGGGGCTCACACCTGGATGTGGAGCGGCGGGACGGCGCCGTCGACACCGCGCGGGCCGTGATCGTCGCCACGGGTGTGCGCGACACGCTGCCCGACGTCGAGGGGCTGGCGGCCCTGTGGGGCCGTTCCGTGCTGCACTGCCCCTACTGCCATGGCTGGGAGGTCGCCGACCGGCGGCTCGGGGTGATCGCGACCTCGCCGGCGAGCGCTCACCAGATCGAACTCGTGCGCCAGTGGAGCGCCGACGTCACGGCGTTCACCGCTCTCGCGGAGCCGGTTGATCCCGCGGTGCGTGCGCGATGGGCGGCGCGCGGCATCCGGGTGGTCAGCACCCCCGTCGTCGCCGTCGTCACCGAGGGCGGCGAGCTCACCGGCGTGAAGGATGCGAGCGGAGTGCTTCATGCCGTCGACGCGCTCTTCACGGCGCCGTCGCCCTCGCTCGCTCTGGAGTTCCTGGGCGACCTGGATCTTCGCCGCACGGACGCTCCGGGAGGGCCGCTGAGCGTCGACCCGGTCGGTGCCACCAGCCATCCGCGCGTGTGGGCCGCCGGCAACGTCGTCTCTCCCTACGGCAACGTGCCGCTCTCGATGGGCGCGGGATCGATGGCGGGCGCCGCCGTCAACGCCGCCCTTGTCGCCGAGGACGCCGATCGCGCCGTGGCCGACCGTACCGGTCGCCGCAACGCGCACTGGGAGCAGCGCTACGCCGACAGCACTCAGGTGTGGTCGGGGCGCACCAACGCCACGACGATCGCCGCGGTCGAGCAGCTCACGGCATCCGCGGGCGAGACCCCCCGCACGGCGCTCGAGATCGGCTGTGGCGAGGGCGCGGATGCTGTCTGGCTCGCCGAGCACGGTTGGTCGGTGACGGCGATCGATGTGGCACCCACGGCGATCGAGCGCGGCCGCACCGCTGCGGCGAAGCGCGGGATCGCCCCCGAGCGTCTTCGCTTCGTCGCTCAGGATGCCGCAGGCGCCCTCCCGGAGGGTCCCTTCGACCTGGTGGTCTCCAGCTTCCTCCACTCCTGGGAGGAGGACTTCCCCCGCATCGGCATCCTCCGCGATGCCGCGGAGCGTGTCGCCCCGGGGGGCTGGCTGCTCGCGGTGTCGCACGCGTCGGCGCCGTCGTGGGCGGCGGACGAGCACCACGAAGGACCGGTGCTGCACACCCCCGAGGAGGAATGGCGGCAACTCGCCCTCGACCCCGACATCTGGACCGTCGAGAGGGCAGAAGTGCGCAGACGCTCGATCACGGGGCCCGACGGAAACGCTGCCACCCTCGACGACGGGGTACTGCTACTCCGCCGCCGCGCTGAGCAGCATTCCGGATCGCGCTCCTAGCCGGCGCGCGCCGCCTCGGCTGCCGCTGCGGCGCGCGGGAGCCAGGCGGGCGGGTCGCCGTAGCGTTGCGGCGGGACGAGGCGGCCGGCGGCGCAGGCGGCGACGATCGTCGCGAGTCGGTCGGCGCGCGTCTGCTCACGCTTCGCGCTCTGGAGCCAGACGGTGACGACCCGGCGATAGGACGGGGTCGCCTCGCGCCAGAAAGCCCGCGCCGACGGATCACCGTCGATGGCCGCTTCCTGGTCAGGAGTGAGCGCGACCTCGTTTTCGTAGGAGTAGACGCCGGTGCGCTCGGGAGTGCGCCGTTCGAAGGCGGCGATCCCCGCCGGACGCATCAGCCCCTCGGCCGTCAATCGCTCGTCGTGCGCGACGTTCACCGCGCTCCAGTGCGACGACGGCTTGCGCGGTGTCCACCGCTGGCGGCGCGACGACTCGTCGATGCGCTGGCTCACCGAATCGATCCAGCCGTAGCAGAGGGCCACCGGCACCGCGTCGGCCCAGGTGAGCCCGAGCCGCGGATCACCCTTGCGATAGAACCCCGTCCACACCTCGGTCGCCGTCTCGTGGTGCTCTTCGAACCACGCGCGGAACTCCTCGGCATCGGCGAAGAAGATCGCCGAGCGCGCCTCGGCCGGCTCCTCACCCGCGCGCGACTCGCTCATGGCGCGAGAATACCCCCACCCTCCGACGCGGCGGAGCCGCCGGGCGAGACCTCCGGCGGCGCACTGCCGCGACCGGCCACGAGTACACGCCAGAACCTCTTCGCATCGTCGATCGACACCGGTTCCCCCAGGACGGTCACCCGATAGATCAGCCCCCCGATGACGGCGTCCACCAGATCGGCTGCCGATGCTCCGGAACCGATGTCCCCCCGTGCAGCCGCGTTCTCGATCACGGCGATCGCGTGGTCACGCACCGGGTCGATGATGCGGGTGCGATAGTCCGCGCGCAGCGCGGGGTCACCCTGACGATGAATGTCCAGCGCCGCGGCGAGCACGGCCGGGGGCCCTCCCGTGACCGCCCCGAGACCGACGTCGACGAGGGCGTCGAGATCCGTGGCCAGGTCACCGGTCGGCGAGAACGAACGGCGGTCGAGCGCCCGCTCCATGGCGTCGACCACGAGGTGGGTCAGAGTCGGCCACCGGCGGTAGACGGTGGACTTCGCGGTGCCCGCGGCCGCAGCGATGTCATCGATACGCAGACGCGCGTACCCTCGCTCCGCCAGCAGCACCATGGTGGCTTCCCGTACCGCGTCATCCAGCGCAGCGTCGCGCGGCCTCGCCATCTGAGCCTCCGTTCCCGACCTTCCCGTGGACCAGCGTCCGTCATTACACTACTGACAGTAGCGTAATACTGAAAGGGCGACTCATGAAGACCACCACGGCGGCGTCCCTCGGCCTGTTCGCCGCCTGGGCTCTCCACGACGTGGAAGAGCTCGCCACGATGTCACACACCTCCGGTGGGACCCTCTCGCGGATGCCGGCGTGGGTTCCCATCGGCTCCGATCTGCGCACGCAAGGGGTGTCTCAGACGCACGTGAACGTGAGCATCGCGATCATGGGAGCGGTCGTCGCCACCGCTGCTCTCGCAGGTGCCCGCACCGGCGGACGGTCCCCGTGGTTTCGCGGGGCCCTGCAGGGCTTCGGCCTGCACGGGTGCAGTCATCTGGGGGCGAGCGCGGTGACGCGTGGCTACACGACGGGAGTGGCGACCTCTCCCGCGATCGTGATCCCTTACTGGCTGTGGGCTCGCCGTGCGCTTCGTCGGCACGGCATCCGCGACATCGATGCTCGCTCCACGGCGGTCGCACTTCTCACGGTGCCCGTGATGTTCACCGTCCACGCCCTCACGCGGGCCGTGCTGGGACCGAGATCGGTACGGACGAGCACCGGAGGCCCCAGCCCCCACCGGCATGGCCGGGCCGCGTGCCCTCGATCTCAGAGCTCGAGCGGCCGCAAATCGAGACGGTTCCAGGCACCCGGCTCGTCGAACTCGCCATAGGCCAGCTCGACGCCGGACGCAGACACCGCCGCCACCGTCACGAGAAGTGACAGCGTCGGGTAGCCGTGAGGCCGGTTGTCGCGCACGATCGCGCGGTCGTCGGCCGGTCCGAGCTCGGCACTGTGCTCGAGCGTCCGCAGCCACGGCTCCCACCAGGGCGCCTCGTCGGTCGGCGCCGCGAACTCGTCGCGCCAGGCCGAGATCCGCGCCGTCGCCGGGTCGTCGACGTCGTCGTGCGCGATCATGTGGACGCCGGGCGCGAGGCGCTGGGTGCGCAGACGCTCGCCGTCCCACATGGTCACACGTGTGCCGTCGGCATCGACCTCGACGAGGTTGAAGCCATGGACGCGGGGGGCGTCGGGAAGCGATCGGCCCGCGACCGCTGCGAGCACGACGTGGCCCCGCGAGCCGAGGCTGTTCGGATCCACGTCGGTGAGCTCGGCGCGGTTGAGGATCACGGCCACGCGTCCTCTCGCGGGATCGGCCGCGAGCCACGCACCCCCGGCCCGCGTGTCACGGACGCCGACGACGCCGGGGTGGTCGGCCGGCCACCACTGCCCCAACCGATCCCACGCTCGGTGGGGATCCTCGTCCCGCACGGCGAGCAGTCGCGTGGGGGTCTCCGAATCGGCGGGCACGTGGACGATCACGGTGCACATGGGACTGCCTTCCTGCGGCCGTGGGAGGATCGGGTCATGTTCGTTGTCGTGGGGGTCAGCGGCGGCATCGCCGCGTACAAGACGGTCACTCTCGTGCGCGCATTGGTGACCAACGGGCACGAGGTGCACGTTGTTCCCACCGACGACGCGCTACGGTTCGTGGGGACCGCCACCTGGGAGGCGATCAGCCGCCATCCTGTCACGACTTCCGTCCACGACGACGTCGCCGAGGTGCGCCATGTGGCGCTGGGCACCCGCGCCGACCTCGTGATCGTGGCGCCGGCCACAGCGAACACGCTCGCCAAGATGTCGGCCGGGATCGCCGGCGACCTGCTCGGGGTGACCCTCCTCGCCACGACCGCGCCGGTGCTCGTGGCGCCCGCGATGCACACCGCGATGTGGGAGCACCCCGCCACACAGCACAACGTCGCCACGCTCCGAAGCCGCGGAGTGCAGGTGATCGGACCGGCCGACGGTCCCCTCACCGGGGGCGACAGCGGCCCGGGACGCATGGTGGAGCCGGAGGAGATCGCCGCGGCCGCCGAGGCGTTGCTCGCGCCGCGCGGTGATCTTGCCGGCCGCGTCGTGGCGGTGTCCACCGGCGGCACGCGGGAACCGCTCGACCCGGTGCGCTTCCTCGGCAATCGCTCCTCCGGAAGGCAGGGCACGCAGGTCGCCCTCGCAGCAGCCGCCCGGGGTGCCCGGGTGCGCCTCGTGGCGGGGCACGTCGACGACGGCGTGCTGACGGCGGCCGCCCACCACCCCTCGATCGAGGTCACTCGGGTCAGCACGGCCGCCGAGCTCCACGAGGCGATGCGTGTCGCGAGCGCGGGGGCCGATGCGGTGGTCATGGCCGCCGCGGTCGCCGACTTCCGCCCGCAGATCGTCTCCGACCAGAAGCTGCGGAAGGAGGACGGGGACGGGACGGCCACACTGTCGTTGGTCGCGAACCCCGACATCCTCCTCGATCTCGTGGCCAACCGGAAGGCCGGGCAGCGCATCGTGGGATTCGCGGCCGAAACCGCCGACGACGACGCCGAACTCCTCGAGCGCGGGCGGCGGAAACTCGCCCGGAAGGGCGCGGACCTGCTCGTCGTCAACCGCGTCGACTGGGACCGCGGCTTCGAGTCACCCGACAACGAAGCCGTCCTGCTGACCCCGGACGGCTCCGTCGGAGACGTCCGCGGAACCAAACGCGACGTGGCCGACGCGCTGTGGGACGCCGTGGCGGCGCTGCCGCCCGTCGAGGGCTGACCCCGTCGACCGCTGAGCTCGTCGACGGACGCGCTTCGCTTCGTCGCCGCCCCGATCAGCCCTTCTTCTGCAGGTCGAGCAGCGGAGCGCCCGCCGAGACGGTGCCGAGCTCCACGGGGTCGACGGTCTCGAAGGCATCCGCGTTGAGCACGATCACGGGGGTGATGAGCGGATAGCCGGCCTTCTCGATGACGGCGCGGTCGAAGACCACGAGCGGGTCGCCGACGTCGACGCGGTCGCCACCGGAGACCTTGACGTCGAACCCCTCACCCTTCAGGTTGACGGTGTCGATGCCCACGTGGATGAGGATCTCGGCGCCGTTGTCCAGCTGCAGACCGAAGGCGTGTCCCGTCGGCTGCGCGGCCACGACCACGCCGGCCCCGGGCGCGCTGACGGTGTCGCCGGTGGGCTCGATCGCGACGCCCGGGCCCATGACGCCGCCCGCGAAGACGGGGTCGGGCACCTCCGAGAGCGCCACCGCGGTGCCCTCCAGCGGCGACATGATCTGGACCAGCGTGAGCTCGGCGACGTGCTCAGCCTCCGCCGCCGCACCCTTCGCCACAGGGGCGGTGGCGGTCGCGGTGGCAGCGGGAGCGGCAGCCACGGCCGATCCGCCCGCCACCTCCGAGACCGATCCGGCCGTCGCGGCACCCGCGCTCCGCGCGGCGCCACCCTGCGAGGCGGTGTCGGCGATCGCGTCGGCAGCGACCGCCGGCTCCTTGTCCTTGTAGCCGCCGATGACGATGAGGAACATCGAGACGGCGAAGGCGGCCAGCACGGCGATGGCGTAGAGCCCGATGGGGTCGAAGGCAGGGATCGTCAGGAGCGAGGTGAAGACGAACGCCTTCGTCGTCACGCCGTTCTCGAGCCCGAGGAGGAGGCTTCCGACGCCGATGATTAGACCGCCGGTGAGGCAGCCGACGAGCATCCGCGGGTAGATGCGCTTGTACCGCAGATGGATGCCGTAGAGCGACGGCTCGGAGATGCCGCCGAGGAGGCCGGCGGCCAGGGCACCGGTCGCCGTCTGCTTCATCTGCTTGTCCTTCTCGCGCCAGGCCAGCAGCAGCACGCCGGCGGTGGCCCCGAAGCACGCGAAGTTCCAGGCTCCCATCGGCCCCTGGATGAAGTCGTAGCCGAGGTTCTGGATGTTCAGGAGCATGATCGCGTTGATCGGCCAGTGCAGCCCCAGCGGGACCATGAACGGATACGCCAGCGGGATGATGATCGCGAAGATGAAGGGCGAGAAGGAGTTGATCGAGCTCAGCAGGTTCGCCAGCGCCGCGCCCGCGTAGACGCCGATGGGACCGAGCAGGAAGGCGGTGAGCGGGATCATGACGAGCATCGAGAGGAACGGCACGAAGATCAGCTGCAGGTTGTCGGGAATGATCCGCTTGAGACCCTTGTAGAGCGGACCGAGCACGGCCGCCATGAGCAGCGGCGGGAACACCTGCGAGCTGTAGTTGAAGATGGTCAGCGGTATCCCGAAGATCGGGATCGTCGTGATGTCGGATCCGGCGAAGGCGACCTGCTGGGCGCCATCCTGATTCGCGAGGTTCGTGAAGCCGGGGAGCATCACAACCGCCATGATCGCGAAGCCCACCCATGGATCGGCGCCGAGCTTGTTCGCCGCGTTGTAGGCGACCATGAGCGGCAGGAAGACGAACACGCACTGCCACATCAGGTTGACGAACTGCCAGGATGGCGGCAGCTCGGTCCGGGGGTCGGCCCAGTTGCCGATCACGCCGAGGGTCGACATGAGGGCCATGAAGGTGATGAACAGGGAGGCCCCCAAGAGCGCCCCGAGGATCGGGCGGAACGAGTCGGAGAGGAACTCGAAGAGCGAATCGAGCCACGCCACGTTCCCCCGGGGACCCCGCGCCCGCTGCGCCGCTTTCACGTCGGCGTCGGAGGGCGCCTCGACGTCGGCCATCTGCGGCAGCGCCATGATGTCGTTGTAGACGGTCTGCACGCCGCCGCCGATCACGACCTGGAAGCGATCGCCGGCTTGCGGCACGGCGCCCATCACTCCGGGAATGGCTTCCACCGTGGTCTTGTCGACCTTGTCGCCGTCGCGCAGTTGGAATCGCAGGCGCGTTGCGCAGTGCGTCAGACTCGCGACGTTCTGCGGTCCTCCGACCGCGTCGATGATGTCGGCTGCAGGACTGGATGCCATGTTCTTCGTCCTCTCAGGAATCTCTCAGACGGGACTCTATACCGGCACTCCCACCCCCGACAGGGGGTTGCGGCCGTAGGTCTGACCACATTCGTTTCCGCTCCCCCGGAGAACCTCCGCTCTCACTGATCACCCAGGATCGCCACACGTTTCGTCCAGATTCGGCCTGCACACTCGGGGACTTGTGCCCGGCCCGAGGGCACTGTCACGGTCATCAGCCCGTGTCGAAGCCACCCGAAAGACATCTCCGCGTATGCGTTTCACCCCCCGCCGTCCCGGCGAATCGTCCGTCTCCGCTGCCGTCGCCGTCGCTCTCGGTCTGTGCCTGGTCGGTGGCATGTCCACCGCCGCGCAGGCCGCGCAGACTTCGAACGCGCCCGCCGCCGTCGCGCAACAGACGACCGGCCCCGTCGTCCGCACCGCCGTTTCGGCCACCGTCGCGCCCTCCCTCGTCTCCGAGGCCGGCGTGGACACCACTGCGCCCTACCTCTCTGCCGAAGCCGAGGCGCTGGCCAACGAACCGCTCGACGACATCGTCGACGATGCGCGCGATGCTCTCGGCGACGCGCGCGAGGCCGTCGCCGAGGCGGAAGCGGCGGAGAAGAAGGTCGCCCGGTCGAAGCTGAAAATCACCGGCGCGAAGACGATCGACACCTCGGTGGTCGAAGATCACATCGAGACCCTCCAGACCATCGCGGTCACACCGGTGCTGCTCCTGCCCGCCTCGACCGAGGAGGCCGCCGCCGATACGGCGAAGGTCGAGAAGGCGACCGACCGGTTGCTGTCACGACTCGAGAAGGCCGAGAAGGCCGAGGAACGCCGCAAGGCCGCCGCTGCAGCGAAGAAGAAGGCAGAAGAGGCGGCACGCGAGGCGGCCGCACAGGCTGAGGCGGCGTCGAGCTCGAGCGGATCGAGCGGCTCCGGCGGCACGAGCAGCGGTTCGCCGGCGTCGTCGGGCGACAACTCGGTCGCCGGCGCGAAGGCCACCGCCCGCGCGCTGCTGGCCGATCGCGGCTGGGGCTCCGACCAGTTCTCCTGCCTCGAGAAGCTCTGGAACAAGGAGTCGGGCTGGAACTACCGCGCGTACAACTCCTCCAGCGGCGCCTACGGCATCCCGCAGGCACTGCCCGGAAGCAAGATGGGCAGTGCCGGCGGCGATTGGAAGACGAGCGCAGCCACGCAGATCCGCTGGGGTCTCGGCTACATCGACGGCCGCTACGGGACCCCGTGCGGCGCGTGGTCGCACTCCCAGTCCACCGGCTGGTACTGACCCGCACCGCGACGGCGGGCTGATCTGCGCTCCGGCGCGGTCAGCCCGCCGTCGTCGTGTCCGGCGCCGTGTCCGGCCGGCTCATCTCCTCGCGCACCACGCGACGGAGGACCTTCCCCACCTGATTGCGCGGCAGGGATGCGCGGGCGACGATCCGCTTCGGGACCTTGTAGGCGGTCAGATGCTGCCGAGCGAACTCCCGCAGGGCGGCGGCGTCGAAGACGGCACCCTCCCTCAGGACGACCGCCGCTGTGACGTCCTCGCCTCCTCCGGGGCGGCGGATCCCGACGACCGCCGCCTCCATGACATCCGGGTGGAGCAGAAGCGCCTGCTCCACTTCGCTCGGACTCACGTTGAAGCCGCCGGTGATGATGAGCTCCTTCACGCGGTCGACGATCGTGACGAAGCCGTCGCCGGACACCGTCACGATGTCGCCCGTGCGCAGCCAGCCGCCGGGGAGGAGCACGGCGTCGGTCTCGGCGGTGCCGTTCCAGTACCCGCGGAAGACCTGCGGGCCGCGGATCAGGAGTTCCCCCTCCTCCCCGGGGCCGCGGCGCACCGTCGGATCCGACGGGTCGACCACGCGGATCTCGGTGCTGGGGAACGGGACGCCCACGGTGCCGGGACGGCGCGAGGGGCCCACCGGATTGCCCAGGGCCACCGGTGAGGTCTCGGTCATCCCGTACCCCTCCACGAGGAGACCGCCGGTCGCCTCCTCCCACCTGGTGACCGTGGGGAGGGGGAGGCTCATCGCGCCGGAGATCG
Source organism: Microbacterium sp. (assembly GCA_048594675.1). Lineage (GTDB taxonomy): Bacteria > Actinomycetota > Actinomycetes > Actinomycetales > Microbacteriaceae > Microbacterium. Next base: position 15,367 of record JBMDWQ010000274.1, read on the forward strand.
CGAAGCGCACGCCGCGGAGGTCGATCCGGCCCTGCACGCTCGCGCGGGCGAGTGCGTCGTAGATCGGCGGCACGGCGGGGAGGAAGGTGGGAGGCGATGTCCGGCTGGCAGCGATGACGAGGTCGAGGTCGAACTTCGGGAAGAGCACGAGCTTGGCGCCGATCGACATCGCGAAGGTGAGGCACAGCGTGAGCCCGTAGGCGTGGAAGAGGGGCAGGATCCCGTAGACCACCTCCTCCCCGTCGCGGAGCCCCGGAAGCCACGCACGCCCCTGCGCGGCGTTGGAGCGGAGGTTGCGATGGGAGAGCATCGCCGCCTTCGGGGCACCGGTGGTGCCGCTCGTGAGCTGCAGGAGCGCGATGTCGTCGAGGGCGGGCCGGGGAATCCGCGAGGACAGCCGGCGGCCCGAGGCGACCGACGACCACCGCCGGATCCCCTTCGCCGTCGGGCGCCGCGTGTGCGCGGCGCGCGCGGTCCGTGCACGCCGGACCGGGAGCCGCAGTGCGAGCCGCGTGCGCCACGGCATCCCCTCGGTGAGGTCCACAGCCACGACGTGGGTCGGGCGGACGTCGTCGGGCATCGTCGCGATGGTGTCGGCCACCGAATCCCACACGATCGCGACGTCCGCCCCGTGCACCTCGAACTGGTGCCGCAGCTCCCGGGGCGTATAGAGGGGATTGTGTTCGACGACGATCGCCCCGAGCCGGAGCACCGCGTAGAAGGCGACCACATGGTCGGGGCAGTTCGGAAGCACGAGGGCCACGCGGTCGCCGGCCCGCACGCCGAGCGAGCGCAGCCCCGCGGCGGCGCGAGAGATGCGATCGCCCAGCTCGCGATAGGTCGTCTGCGCGCCGAAGAACTCCAGCGCCACGCGCCGGCGGTGCGTACGCGCCGAGGACTCCATCATCTCGACGAGCGTGTCGGTGACCGGCGGAATCTCCGCCGGCACCCCGTCGGCGTAGGCGCGCAGCCATGGCCGTGCGGCGAGGACGTCGTCCTGGTTCGGGTCGAAGGTCGAGTGGCTCATCGCGATACTCCTCGTTCTCACACGCGCCGGACGGTCGCGCCGATCGATCACGCTACCCGCCCCATCAGTGCGCGGGCTGGACGGGGCGGCCCCGCCGCGAAAAGAGCGCCCATCCGATCCCCGGACGGCTCCGAATGAGCATCGGGGCCGCTACCGCACGGCCCGCTTCGATGCCCGGAACGGCATCCCGGACACGGCAGGATGGCTTGTGGGCCACCCGGCCACGGCGACCGTTCCCGGCGCCGGAGCCGCACCCGAACGGAGGCCCATGCGCGAGCGCAGCACCGACCCCCTCGTCGAGATCGACGAGTACCGTAACGTCACGGATCTGCTCATCCAGCGCGCCGCCGCCGCTCCCGACCACATCGCCTTCGACGTGGCCGGCGAGCAGCCGGACGAGCGCTGGCGACCCGTGACGACCATGGAGTTCCTGCGCGAGGTGCGCAGCCTCGCGAAGGGCCTGATCGCGCACGGCGTGAACGTCGGCGACGCGGTGGCCGTCATGGCCCCCACCCGGTACGAGTGGGCGGTGTCGGACCTCGCCGCGTGGTTCGCCGGCGCCGTGGTCGTTCCCGTCTACGAGACGTCGTCTGTGGACCAGGTGACCGCGATCGCCCGCGACGCCGCCGTCCGACTGGGGATCGGCGGTGGCAGCACCCACGCCGAGGTCCTCTCCCGCGCCTTCGCCGCGGCGGGAGTCGGCGCGCTGGGCGTGTGGACGATGGACGACGGCGAGCGCTCACTCGGCGCCCTGCGTGCGCGCGCCGGGGAGGTCGACGACGAGGAGCTGGAATCCCGCCGGACGGCCGCCGACCTCGACACCCCCGCGACCTACGTGTACACCTCGGGAACCACGGGGGAGCCCAAGGGCGCGATCCTCACCCATCGCAACTTCGTCGGTCAGGTGCTCAACATCGCCGCCGCCTACCGAGAGGTCGTCCGAGAGGACGGCAACACGGTGATCTTCCTCCCCCTCGCCCACGTGCTCGCGCGCGGACTCCAGCTGATCTGCCTGGCATCGGGCATGCGCATCGCGCACCTGGCCGACACGAGCCGCGTGGTCGCGGTGCTCGAGGACCGCCGCCCCACCTTCCTCGTGGTCGTCCCGCGCGTGCTGGAGAAGATCCGCGCC
>JBMDWQ010000275.1:0-2525 GCA_048594675.1 Microbacterium sp.
CCGGAACTGGCTCGCCCGCTAGCGCCGCCACTCAGGAGCCGGACTCCGCGCCCGGGGTGACACCCTTCTTCGCCGGTACCACGAGCGAGAGCGGATCGGCGATGTCCTCCAGCGACTTCCCGGCGGCACTGACGCCGAAGACGCCGCACACGACACCGCCGAACATCATGATGGCCGCACCGAGCACGTAGCCCCAGAACAGCGGACCGCGGTCGCCGGACTCCGCGCTCGCACCGATCAGCGCGCCGTAGAGCACCGGGGCGACCGCGCCGACGAGCTGCCCGATCGAGAAGACGTAGGAGATCACCTGGCTGCGCAGTTCGAGCGGGAAGATCTCGCTCACCGTCAGATACGCGGCGGAGGCCCCGGCCGAGGCGAAGAAGAACGATGCACACCAGAACGCCGTGTGCGTGCCCGCATTCAGCACGCCCGCGTTGAAGAGGAAGGCGCTGACGAGCAGGATCAGTCCCGCGAGCACGTAGGTGCCGAACAGCATCCGCCGACGACCCCACGTGTCGAAGAAGTGGCCGAGGATGAGGGCGCCGGCGAGGTTGCCCACCGCGAAGACGATGAAGTACTGCGACGCGGATGCCGGCGGGGTGTCGTAGAAGTTCTCCAGCACGAGCGCGTACGTGAAGAAGATCGCGTTGTAGAGGAAGGACTGCGTCACCATCATCGTGATGCCGACGAGCGTGCGCCGGGGGTACTTCTTGAACAGCACCTTCGCGATCACGAGGAACGGGACGCTGCCGTATTCCTTGACCGTGATGGCCTTGCTCTCGTCGACGGGCTCGATCGTCTTGCCCTCCTTGCGGATGCGCTCCTCGATCTCGTCGACGTTGCGTTCCGCCTCCTCCTCGCGGCCGTGCGTCATCTGCCAGCGCGGGCTCTCCGGGATGTGCCGCCGCAGCCAGATGATGAGGAGGCCGAGGATCGGGCCGACGAAGAAGCTCAGCCGCCAGCCGATGTCGGCGGGCAGGATGTCGGTGTTGAGGAAGAACATGTTGGCGACGGCACCGAGGGCCGCACCGCCCCAGTACGTGCCGTTGATGGCGATGTCGACGCGGCCGCGGTACTTCGCGGGGATGATCTCGTCGATGGCCGAGTTGATGGCCGCGTACTCGCCGCCGATGCCCGCCCCGGCGACGAAGCGCCAGATGTAGAAGAACCAGGGGGCGAACGCGAGGCCGGCGACGGCCGAGCCGACGAGGTACACGCCGAGGGAGAGGAGGAAGAGGTTCTTGCGGCCGAGGCGGTCGGCGAGACGGCCGAACACGAGCGCGCCGAACACCTGGCCCAGCAGGTAGCAGGTGCCGGCGAGGCCGACCTCGGCCGGGCCCATCCCCAGCGTCTGCGCGTACCCGTTGGCCGCGACGATCTGCACCTCGAGGCCGTCGAGGATCCAGGAGAACCCGAGTCCGACGACGATCATCCAGTGGAAGCGCGACCAGGGGAGCCGGTCCATGCGCGCGGGGACGAGCGACCGGACCTCCTTGACGGTGACGTCGGACGCGGACATGGGGCCTCCTTCTCGCGGGACGGTCGTCCGTCCCGGATCCGGTTTACTCCTCCCCGAAATCCGCCGCATCCGCTTGACCCCGGAGCGTCGGCACGCTACTGCATCGAATCGCGCGAATGGCTCCCTCCCGGGCGAGAATGGAGCCAATCAGGCGATTCGAACGGAGGTGGGGGGGATGTCCGGCATCCCTGCGACGAAGGATCAGCTCCTTGCCGCCATCGAGACGTCCTATGCCCGACTGTCCGACGACCTCGACCGGGTACCTGCGGCCCGCGTCCGGGAGAAGGTGCTCCCGGGGCACGCGGCCGGCACCTCGATCAGCCCCGCCGATCTCGTGGCCTACCTCATCGGCTGGAACGAGCAGGTCCTCATCTGGAACGAGCGCCGCGCCGCCGGCCTCCCCGACGAGTTCCCGGCGCCCGGTGCGGCGTGGAACGACCTCGGGGCACTCGCGCTCCGCTTCTACCGCGAGCACGAGCACGAGTCCTGGGACGACCTCCGCGCCCGCCTCGACGACGCCGAACGCCGGATCGTGGAGCTCGTCCGCGACCGCTCGGAGGAAGAGCTCTACGGCGCCCCCTGGTACCGGCGGTGGACGCTCGGACGCATGATCTCGCTCAACACCTCGTCGCCGTACGCGAACGCACGGGGCCGGCTGCGCCGCTGGCTCCGTACGCTCTGAACGCCGTCAGCCGGCCACGTGCCGCTCGTCGGGGCCGTCGTAGTGCGACAGCGGGCGGATCAGGGCGTTCGCGCCCGCCTGCTCGATGACGTGGGCGGTCCACCCCGTCACCCGCGCCGCGACGAACAGCGGCGTGAAGGTGAGCGTGTCGAAGCCGATGAGGCTGTACGCGGGACCGGACGGGTAGTCGAGGTTCGGGTGGATCCCCTTGCGCTCCACGAACTGCGACTCCAGCGCGTCGTACAGCTCGGCGACATCCTGCCGGCCGTAGTGCGCGACGAGCGTGTCCAACGCCGCCTTCATGGTCGGCACCCGCGAGTCGCC
>JBMDWQ010000276.1:0-7374 GCA_048594675.1 Microbacterium sp.
CAAGGGCGTCGAGATCACCACGGGGGCACAGCGCGAGCACCGCGTCGATGTGCTGGAGGTCCAGGCACGCGAGAAGGGTCTGGACCCCGAGCACCTGGCCTTCTACTTCGACTTCTTCCGGTACGGCGCCCCGCCCCACGGCGGATTCGGCATGGGGCTCGCGCGTCTGCTGATGCTGCTGCTCGGAGAGTCGTCGATCCGCGAGGTCACCTACCTCTTCCGCGGCCCCACGCGCCTCGCGCCGTAAGCCGCGCTTCCAGTCGGGCGGCGGCCTCAGCAGCGCGCTGGAGGCGTCAACGGAGGGCGGAGCGGAGGCGGTCTGCCGAGAGCCGCCAGTGAGCGTGCAGCTCGTCGTCGATCAGGACGACGGGGATCTTCTCCCACCACCGCGCGTAGAGGGCGGGGTCATCGAGGATCGACTTCTCCTCCACCTCGACGAGGTCGGGGTCCGGAAGCTCGGCGACGACCTGCTCGACGATCTCCCGCGCCACGTCGCAAAGGTGGCAGTCGGGCTTCGAGATGATCGTCAGTCGGGTCACCCTTCCATCCTGCAACACCGATCGCGTCACACGGCGGACAACACGAAGCGCCCCGGGATCCGCGGGCGGATCGGGGCGCTCGGTGTTTACGGCCGCAACCGGCTGGCGTGCCGGCTTACTTCTTGTTGCGGCGCTGGTGGCGAGTCTTACGAAGCAGCTTGCGGTGCTTCTTCTTCGCCATGCGCTTGCGGCGCTTCTTGATGACAGAACCCACGGAAAACCTCACTAAGTCAGGGGTCTGGACGCGATCGTTCGCGTCCGGGATCAGGCACCCCGAAGAAATGCCTCGGGATAGTCTAGCCGACGTCGGCGATCGGACGCTGCAGAGCGGCGGTGACGGCCGTCTCCGGAACGCGATAGCTCCGACCGAAACGCACCGCGGGAAGCTCGCCGGCGTGGACGAGGCGATACACGGTCATCTTGGACACGCGCATGATCTCCGCGACCTCCGCGACGGTCAAAAAGCGCACATCCGCCAAGTCCGACATCCCTCTCCCCCAGATCGTCCCCAATTGGTGCGGGATCAGCCTAGAGGGTGCGCGCGACGCGTGTAAACCTCTGTGACCGGTGAGAATGCGCGGCAGAACGCTCAGCGACCGGGCATGCGCTTGAAGACGCTCTCGATCGCGTGCTTCGTCGACGCCGCCGCGCGGCCCACGAGATCGGCGGCCGCGGCCGCGGAATCCGGCAGCGTCACCGACGCGGTCGACACCGGCTCGTCGCCCATGATGAAGGGCACGAGCCACTCGTCCACGGCGTCCAGCGGCTCCGGCGACAGGCTGTAGTAGCGGTGCTGACCCTCTTCTCGGACGGAGACGAGATCGGCCTCGCGCAGCACCTTCAAGTGCTTGGAGACGGTGGGCTGGCTCACTCCCAGCTCCGCGACGATCTGCGACACGCTCGTCCCGCGGCCATCGCCGCCGCGTTCGCGCAGCAGCTGCAGGATGTCCCGACGAGTGCCGTCGGCGATCACGTCGAAGATGTCCGCCATGACCTTAGGTTAGCCCGCGTACGCGTCGGAGTACCATGACAACGGTCCATCGGGAGAGAGAGGCAGCAGATGGCGGGCGAATCCGCTGGCGTCCGCGCGTGGCGCCGCCTGCTCACCGCTCAACGACACTTCTGGCAACGACTGCGCGACCTCGCCACCGCGTCTCCCTCTCGCTTCGCGGTGCTCGTCTTCAGCTCGCTCATCCTCGTGTTCACGGCGCTGTTCTCCCTGCCTTTCGCGGCGGCGGACGGGCGGCCGACGCCCCTCGCCGACGCCCTCTTCACGGCCGTCTCGACGATCTGCGTCACGGGCCTGTCGACCGTGGACATGGGAACGCACTGGTCACCGCTCGGGCACGTCTTCGTCTTCATCGGCGTGAACGTCGGCGCGCTCGGCGTCCTGACCCTCGCCTCCATCCTCGGTCTCGTGATCTCCAAGCGCCTCGGGTTGCGGGCGAAGCTCATCGCCGCAGGAGACTCCAATCCGATGCGCGCCCACGGCGGACCCATCAACGAGGGTCAGACGGTGCGGCTGGGCGAAGTGGGAACGCTGCTGGCGACCGTCGCCCTCTCGACCCTCGTGATCGAGGCGGGCCTTGCCGTCCTGCTCTATCCCTCGCTCCTCATCAACGGCGTGGATCCCCTCACCGCCCTGTGGGAGGCGCCCTACTACGCGGCGATGTCGTTCACGAACACGGGCTTCTCCCCCAACGCCGAAGGGCTCGCACCGTTCGCCCACGACTACGTCATGCTGACGGTGCTGATGACCGGCGTCTTCCTCGGGTCCATCGGCTTCCCCGTCATCTTCACGCTCTGGAAGCACCAGTGGCACGTGCGCCGCTGGTCGCTGCACGCCAAGCTCACCCTCATCACGACGACCGTGCTGTTCTTCGTCGGTGCAGGGGTGTTCGTGCTCCTGGAGTACGGCAACCCCAAGACCTTCGGCGCGATGGACGCGTGGGACACCACCTTCCAGGCGTTCTTCCTGTCGGCGATGACGCGGTCGGGCGGCTTCTCCATCATCGACATCGGCGACCTGCACGGCTCGTCGCTGGTGGCGGGGTCGATGCTCATGTTCGTCGGCGGCGGCTCGGCGTCCACCGCGGGAGGCATCAAAGTGACCACGCTCGCCGTCCTCGCCCTGGCCGTGTGGTCGGAGGCGAAGGGGCGCCAGAGCGTGGAGGCGTTCGGGCGGCGCATCCCGAGCGACGTGCAACGCGTCGCCCTGTCGGTGGTTGCGTGGGGGGCGACGATCGTCGCGGTCTCCACGATCACGATCACCCAGATCACGCAGGCACCGGTGGAGACCGTCCTGTTCGACGTCATCTCGGGCTTCGCGACGGTGGGTCTGTCGACGGGATTGACCTCGGAGCTCCCCGACTCGGCCTCCTACGTCCTGGCGGCCACCATGTTCATGGGGCGCGTTGGTACAGTGACACTCGCCGCGGCCGTGGCGGCCACGAGCCGCTCGCAGCACTACTCGCTTCCCGTCGAAAGGCCGATCGTTGGTTGAGCAGATCCGCAACGATGCTCCCGTGCTCGTCATCGGCCTCGGCCGGTTCGGCGCCGCGTGCGCGGGGGAGCTCGACCGGCTGGACCGTGAGGTCCTGGCGATCGACGCGAACCTGGAGCTCGTCCAGAAGTGGTCGGAGCGCGTCACCCACGCCGTGCAGACCGACGCGCGCAACATCGAGGCGCTCAAGCAGATCGGTGCGCAAGACTTCCAAGTGGCGATCGTGGCGACCGGCTCCTCGATCGAGGCGTCGGTGCTGATCACCGCGAATCTCGTCGACCTCAAGGTGCCGCAGATCTGGGCCAAGGCCGTATCGCAGTCGCACGGCAAGATCCTCGCCCGCGTCGGCGCCAACCACGTCATCTACCCGGAACGCGAGGCGGGTGAGCGCGTCGCGCACCTCGTCAGCGGCCGCATGCTCGACTTCATCCGCTTCGACGACGACTTCGTGCTCGCCAAGATGTACCCGCCGAAGTTCATCCGGGGGGTGGGTCTGAACGAATCGGGCGTGCGCACCAAGTACAACGTGACGGTGGTCGGGGTGAAGAGCCCCGGCAAGCCGTTCCGCTACGCCGAAGCCGATACCGTCGTCACCAACCACGACCTCATCATCGTGTCGGGGACGAACTCCGACATCGAGCGCTTCGCCTCTCTCGATCGCTGATCACGCCCGCGATCAGTCGCGTTGCGCTAGCCTCGGCGGCATGAGAGCCCTCCCACCCCCTCGACGCTCCCCGCTCTTTCTTTCGCAGGGACGGGCAGGAGCCCGCAGCGCCGTCTCGATCGTCGGGGCGCTCGCACTGGCGTTGACCCTCACCACCGCGCCGGCGTCCGCGACGACCGGAGATCTGCTCTCGCAGGGCGACTCTCTGGGCATGACCGCATCGGCCCGCGCAACCGCGACCGCGAAATCGCGCACGGTCGCCGCAGCCCCGACCGCCGCTCCCGCGACCTACGGTGGGGATCTGCGCATCCAGAAGGCCACGCTCACCGACCGACGTCAGAGCGGCCCCTCCCCGCAGCAGAGTCTGAGCCGGATCGAGGTCACGCGCGACCTCGAGAAGCGGACCCTCACGGCGCGCGTGACGTTCGAGTCCGCACCCACCTCGAGCCGCGATTCCGTCGTGTACGTCCTGCTGGGGTCGTGGAACGGCAGCACGTGTCAACATCGCGTGGCCGTCGCGGCCGCAGCGACCTCGGGGGAGGCAGACGGAGCCTTCTACTCCGCGAACGGATCGGTCAGCGGCCCACTCCCGACCACGGCCGCTCGATCGGGCTCCGTTCTCACGATCACCAGCAAAGCGCACGACGGTGTCCGAAGCGGTGCGTGGGACTGCGCCTTCGGGTTCAACCAGTCGACCGATGCGACGCCGGTGGTGTACAGCTCGTTCTTCCCGAAGGACCTGGTCAACACCTACGTTCCGCGAGTCGCCGTGCGCTCCGACGACGCGATGGTCGGCAACTACAAGGGCAAGGCCGTCAAGGTCCGCGTACAGATCGAGAACGTCGGCAAGGGCAGCAGCAAGAGCATCGCCGTCAAGGCGTCGGGAAAGGGACTCTCGATCGCCAAGGCGAAGCGAACCGTGTCGACACTGAAAAAGGGGAGTTCCCAATACCTGACGTTCTCGGTGACCCTCAAGGGCTCCGCCTCGCGCACGTTGACGGTCACGGCGACCCCCAGCGGCGGGAAGAGCGCGAAGGCGACGGTGACCGTCGCGCAGAAACCGCGCCCATCCCGGTACAAGAGTCTCTCCGGCCGATACTTCTGGGGCTTCGTCCCGACCACCCTCAGTGACGATCAGGGGCGGGAGACACGCAGTGTCTGGTTCCTCGACAAGCGATGGGCCTACATCGGGGTCCCGAAGGACGGGAAGAAGCCGCGCTGCACCAAGACCACCTCGAGCTGCAAGCGCTACACCTACAACGCCAAGAAGGGTGTGGCGAAGATCGGCGCGCAGAAGTTCACGGTCACCAGTGAAGGCTTCCGTTTCACGGCCCGCAAGAAAGACGCTCGGAAAGCGCACTTCGAACCCGTCACACTTCTGGCGAAGGGGGCGAAGATCGCCGTCACACTCGAACGCGACGACTGGACGGGCTACTGCACCATCACCTGCACCGCCACCAGCGAGCGGATCTCGTTCGCGAAGAACGGGCGGTTCGTGTGGCAACGCAGCTCGGTGGGCAACTGGTCCGGAATCGGCAGCTCGTGGGCCGTCGTGCCTCCCGACCAGCGAGGCACATACCGCATCGTCGGTACCGGCCGTGTGGAGCTGCGGTACTCCAACGGAAAGAAGAAGTACTACCTGATCGGCGCCATGCGTGACGTGCGAGGAAAGACCTCGCTCCGCGCCGGCATCGTCGTCGGGGGCAAGAACTTCTACTGATCACGCCCGACCGCTGAAGCGGGCAACGCGGCCAGGTCAGGAGCCGGCGGCGAGCTCCCGCGCGCGGGCCAGGGCGGCGTCGGTCGCCTCGGCGAACAGGCCCGCCAGGTTGGCGCCCTGCAGCACGCCGACGGCGCGCTCGGTCGTCCCCTTCGGGCTGGTCACCCGCCGACGCAGCTCGGCCGGGTCTTCCCCGGTCGCCTCCAGCAGCGCGGCCGCGCCGATGAAGGTCTGCTCGGCCATCATCCGCGCGTCCTCCTCCGAGAACCCCTTCCCGCGGGCGGCCTCGGTGAGCTCCTCGATGAGGAGGAACACATAGGCGGGCCCGGAGCCGGAGATCGTCGACAGCGCGTCGATCTGGTCCTCCGCGACCTCGATGACGGCGCCGCACGTCTCGAACAGTCGTCGTACGAGCGCCATCTCGTCGGCGGAGACCGAGGAGCCCGCCGCGAGTCCCGTGACTGCCTTGCCGACGACCGCGGGCGTGTTCGGCATCGATCGCACGACGGGCACCCCGTCGCCGACGATGCCCTCGAACGTCGCGATGGTCACCCCTGCCGCCAGACTCACCAGGATCGTTCCGGGGCGCAGGACCGGAGCGATCTCACGGAGCAGATCGGGGACCATGAGCGGCTTCACGCCGATGAGGACGATGTCGGCGGCCGCAGCGGCGTCCGTGTTTCCCGCCGGGACCTCTTCCAGCGCCACGCTGACAACACCGTCGAGACCTGCCAGCGACGAGGCGCGCGCGGCGGTGCGGTTGGTGGCCACGACGCGGGAGGCCTCGCCCGAGCGAGCCAGCCCCTGGGCGATCGCGCCTCCCATCGAGCCGGCACCGAGGATCGCGATCGAAGGGAGCGGAGCATGTTGCATCCCTCCATCCTGGCATCGTCACCGCGGGCACGGGCGGCGCGCCCGCACGCGGCTAGAGTGGAAATCCCGGGGCGCCGGCGCCCCGCCGCAACGACGAAGGACCCGCGTCATGACCCTCTTCGATGGCATCACTTCTCGGCTGGTCGAGACGGATCGACTCACCGTGGGCATTCTGGAGCGCACGGGTGACGACGTCACGACACCGCCGGAGCGCACGGTCGCTCTGCTCCACGACAGCCTCTCGTCGAGCCTCATCTGGCAGGAGCTCATGCAGGACCTCCCGAGCGATCTGCGCGTCATCGCCATCGACCTGCGCGGCTTCGGGGCGACCGAGCACGCGCCGGTGGACGCGACGCGCGGAGTGCGGGATTTCAGCGACGACGTCTCCGCGACCCTGGCAGCACTGGAGATCCCCACCGCGCACCTCGTCGGCTGGGGCCTCGGAGGGGCCGTCGTCCTGCAGTACGCGCTCGACCACCCCGTACTGTCGATGACCCTGCAGGCTCCCGTCTCCCCCTACGGCTTCGGTGGCACGCGCCGCGATGGCACGCGCCTGACCGACGACGACGCCGGCTGTGGCGGCGGCACGATCGATCCCGACCTCATCCAGCGGCTCATCGATCGCGACACGAGCGAGGAGGCTCCCACGTCGCCGCGGAACGTCTTCCGTTCCCTCTTCGTCGCACCCGGCTACTCCTCCACGTATGAAGACGTCTGGGTCGAGGCGATGCTGGCGACCTCGACGGCGACCGGGAACTATCCGGGCGACGACGTGCCGAGCCCGCATTGGCCGGGATTCGCGGCAGGGACGACCGGCGTGGTCAATGCGCTGGCTCCGCGGTACTTCGATGCGTCGGCGATCGTCGACCTGTCTCCGAAGCCGCCGGTCCTGTGGGTGCACGGCACCGCCGATGCCCTCGTCTCCGACGCCTCGCCGTGGGAGACCAATCAGCGGGGCGCCGCGGGAGTCCTCGCGGACTGGCCGGGCCCCGATCTGGCGCCGCCGCAGGAGATGGTGTCGCAGACCCGCGACGTCCTGGAGGCCTACCGGGCCGCAGGCGGCCAGGTCGTCGAG
>JBMDWQ010000277.1:0-3799 GCA_048594675.1 Microbacterium sp.
AAGGGCGCGCGGACGCTCTCGATCTGCAACACCCAGGGCGCCACGATTCCGCGGGAGTCCGACGCGATCGTCTACACGCACGCGGGCCCCGAGGTCGCCGTCGCCTCCACCAAGGCGTTCGTGGCGCAGATCACGGCGCTCTACCTCCTGGGCCTCCACATGGGACGGGTCCGTGGAGCGCTCACTCCCGCCGAGTCGGCGCGGAACGTCGCCGAGCTCGAGGCGGTGCCGGGCAAGATCGCGTGGGTTCTCGAGAAGGAACAGGCCCACATCGAGCAGTTCTCCCACTGGATGGCGGACACGCAGTCGGTGCTGTTCCTCGGGCGTCACGTCGGTTACCCCATCGCTCTGGAGGGGGCCCTGAAACTCAAGGAGATCTCCTACATCCACGCCGAGGGCTTCGCCGCGGGCGAGCTCAAGCACGGCCCGATCGCCCTGATCGAGCCGGGCCAGCCGGTGTTCGTGATCGTCCCGTCTCCGCGGGAATCGGGGGAGCTCCACAAGAAGGTGGTCTCGAACATCCAAGAGATCCGTGCCCGCGGCGCCCGGGTGATCGCGGTCGCGGAAGAGGGCGACGCTGCTGTCCTTCCCTTCGCCGACGAGGTGCTGCGCATCCCGCTGGCCGCCGCCCTGTTCGAGCCGTTGCTCGCGGTGGTGCCGCTGCACATCTTCGCGATGGGACTGGCCACGGCGAAGGGGCTGGATGTCGACCAGCCGCGGAACCTCGCGAAGTCGGTCACGGTCGAATAGGCCATCGATGATGATCGTGATCGGATGATCGTCGGCGTCGGGGTCGACCTGGTCGACATCCCTCGGTTCGAGCGTTCGATCCAGCGCACGCCGCGCCTCATGGAGCGCCTCTTCGCGGAGAGTGAGCGCCGACTGCGGCCGCCGTCGCTCGCGGCGCGATACGCGGCGAAGGAGGCGCTGATCAAGGCGCTCGGCGGCTCGGACGGCGTGCACTGGACCGATATCGAGGTCGGGTCGGAACCGTCGGGCCGGCCGGTCTTCGCGCTGGGCGGTGAGACCGCCCGTACGGTGCGGGATCGCGGGATCACCGCGTTGCACCTGTCCCTCTCCCACGACGCGGGCGTGGCGGTGGCGTACGTCGTGGCGGAAGCGGAAGCGGCCGCAACGGCGACGAAGCGTGGAGAGAGCGGAGCGGCGCGGTGAGCGAGAGCATCACGGGTCTGCGCGAAGCCGTCATCGATGTGGCCGCGATCACTGCCAACGTGCGGCACCTCCGGCGGCTGACCGACACCGAGATCATCGCGGTCGTCAAGGCCGACGGCTACGGCCACGGTGCGGTCCGCTCGGCGCGAGCGGCCGTGGACGGGGGAGCGAGCCGGATCGCCGTCTCCGACGTCACCGAGGCTCTCGCGCTGCGTCGCGCCGGCATCGTCGCACCGCTGCTGGCGTGGCTGCACGCGCCGGGGGAGACCTTCGTCGAGGCCGCCGCGGCCGGGGTCGAGATCGGGATCTCCTCGTTCGACCAGCTCGTCGCCGCCGCTGCGGCCTCGCGTCCGGACCGGCCGACCGCTGTCCACCTGAAGGTCGAGACCGGTCTCGGACGCAACGGGATCCCCCCGGAGGACCAGCGGATCGTCTTCGCGGAGGCGGCGCGTCTCGAACGTATCGGCCGGCTCCGGGTGGTCGGCATCTTCAGCCACCTCTCGAACACGTCCGACGCCGACGATCTGGCGGCCACGGCGCGGTTCGAGGACGCGCTCGCAGCGGCCGCCGGCGCAGGCCTACAACCCTCCCTCCGGCACCTCGCCGCCTCACATGCGGCGATCGCTCTGCCCGCGACGCGCTTCGACAGCGTCCGGATCGGGATCGCGATGTACGGGCTTTCGCCGTTCGAAGACCGCTCGTCGGCCGACCTCGGACTCCGCCCCGCCATGACCCTGCGCGGCTCGGTCGCCGCCGTCCGCCGCGTTCCCGCGGGGCAGGGGGTCTCCTACGGTTACCAGTACCGGACGGCGACCGAGACCACTCTCGCGCTCGTTCCGCTCGGCTACGCCGACGGCGTGCCGCGCAACGCCTCCGGGGGAGGTGCGGTGCGGATCGGTGGCGCCGAGTTCCCCGTCGCCGGCCGGATCGCGATGGACCAGTTCATCGTCGATGTCGGAGACCATCCCGTCGCCGTGGGTGATGACGTCGTGCTCTTCGGCGACCCCACGCTCGGCGAGCCCGCGGTGGAACGGTGGGCGGCCTCTGCCGGCACCATCAACTACGAGATCGTGACTCGGGTGGGTCCCCGGGTTCCTCGCCGCGAGGTGTCGCGGTGAGCGGGATGACCGCGCTCGAAGGCGTCCGTGAGATCGCGTCGCCGGAGGCCATGGAGGAGTTCGGTCGCGCCATCGGCGGCGCGCTCCGCGCCGGGGATCTGCTGGTGCTGACGGGGCCGCTGGGCGCCGGGAAGACGACGCTCACCCGTGGCGTCGCGGCGGGGCTCGGCGTTCGGGGACCGGTGCAGAGCCCCACCTTCGTGATCGCCCGCACGCACCCGTCGCTCGTCGACGGGCCCGCGCTCGTGCACGTCGACGCCTACCGGCTGGGATCGCCCGCCGAGTTCGACGATCTCGGCCTCGACCTCGACCGATCGGTGACGATCGTCGAGTGGGGCAGGGGAATGGTCGACGGTCTCCTCGACCGGTGGTGGGAGGTCGAGATCGACCGCGAGTGGTCCGGTGCGGGTCAGGACACCGTGTGCACGGCGGCCGAGCTGAGTGAGGGCGTGCCGGACGACGACGCTCCGCGACGGGTGACCGTGACGCGACGAGGCGCCTGACCCCGGATCGTCCGAAGCTCGACCGCGGCTACCCTGGAGAGGTGATCCTCGGCATCGACACTTCGCTCGGCACATCCGTCGCCGTCGTGGAACGCGACGGTGTCGTGCGTGCCGAGGCGTCGAGTCCCGATCCGCTGGGCCACGCCGAGGTCATCGGGCTCCTCCTGGAGGCTGTCCTCACCGAGGCCGCGTTCGGTCCCGTGGGTGCGACGTCGGCGGCGACCGAGGTCGCGGTGACCCATGTCGCGGCCGGAATGGGACCCGGTCCCTTCACGGGCCTGCGCGTCGGCATCGCGGCGGCCCGCGCCTTCGCCCTCGGGCGCGACATCCCCGTCGTCGCCGTGCCCAGCCACGACGCCGCGGCGCTGTCGGTGCTGCTGTCCGACCCCTTCACGACCGTTCCCCGATTCGCGGTGGTCACCGACGCCCGCCGCCGGGAGTTCGCCTACTCCGTCTACGACGGGCTCGATGACGACGGGCTGCCCCGATGCGTCGCGGGCCCGGCACTGGCCCCACGAGATGAGGTCGACGACCGGCTGCGAGAGCTCGCCGCCGAGCGTCACGACGTCGCGACCGTCTCGGCCGCGATGACCGCCCTCGTGGCGGCACGTGCCGTCGCTGCCGGACGCCAGCTCGCAGGCGGCACCCCGCTGTATCTGCGGGTGCCTGACGTGACGATGCCCTCGGGGCCGAAGCGGGTCGGAACATGACGCTGCGCACCGCCACGCCGGACGACCTGCCGAACATCATGGACCTCGAGCGGGCCTCGTTCCCGACCGATGCGTGGAGCCCCGCGATGATGGCGGCGGAGCTCGCGTCTCCGCACGGCCGGTACGTCGTCGATGAGGAAGCCGGTCGCCTCTTCGGCTATGGCGGCGTGCGTGCGGTGCGGGGAGCGGCCGACGCGGACATCCAGACGATTGCGATCGCGGCCGACGCGCGCGGCCGCGGACGCGGACGCCTGCTGCTGGCGGAACTGCTGCGCAGCGCTGCCGAACGCGGTGC
>JBMDWQ010000278.1:0-1538 GCA_048594675.1 Microbacterium sp.
GACGGCGTGGACGACGTCGAGCGCGGGACGGGTGGGACCGCCGAAGGGGTCGGTTCCGTTGTAGCCGATGGTCCAGAGTCCGAAAGTGAACTTGTCGGCGGGAGTTGGGGTGGGCATGACGCTCCTTTGCGCGACGTGCGAATGATTGTTGTCAACGACAACCTATACCACCATCCGCTCGCGCGCCAGCCCGCGCGCCGCGTCCCACCCACGCCCTACAGTGGACGGATGCGCGACACCGTGGGAGTCAGACAGGCGAATCTCGCCCGCCTGGTGCAGTTGGTCCATCGACAAGGCCCCCTCTCCCGGGCCGCGCTCACCGAGGCGACGGGGCTGAACCGCTCCACCATCGCCGACCTCGTCGCCGACCTCGTCACCCACGGCCTCGTCGTGGAGCGGGCACCCGATCCGGTCGGGCGCGTGGGCCGCCCCTCCCCCGTCGTCGCGGCGGACCCCCGCGTGATGGCCCTCGCCATCAACCCCGAGATCGATGCCGTCACGATCGCCGCGGTCGGCCTCGACCGCACGATCGCCGCGCGGAGCCGCATCGAGGTGACCGCCCCGCCGACTCCCGAGGAGACCGCCGATCTCGTCGCCGCCGAGCTCGCCCGCTGGCGACGGACCGACCTGCCCGCGGCGAGGTTCGTGGCGGCCGGAGTGGCGGTTCCGGGTCTGGTCCGCGCGGAGGACGCCGTCGTGCGCGAAGCACCTCACCTGCACTGGATCGACGCGGCCCTCGGCCCCCTCCTTCGCACCGCGACGGGACTCGACACGGTCGTCGCCAACGACGCGAGCGCGGGTGTGCTGGCGGAGCACCTGTTCGGAGCCGCCCACGGCATCGACGACGTCGTCTACCTCAACGGCGGCGCGAGCGGCATCGGCGGCGGCCTCATCGTCCACGGGATCCCGGTCACCGGCGCCGGCGGCTATGCCGGTGAGTTCGGCCAGAACCGGCCCGGCATCGCCTCGCCCGACGACCGCCGCGCCGACGGCGGGGTGCTGGAAGACGAGGTCAGCCGCGCACGGCTGCTCGCCGCTGTGGGACTCTCCGCGGCCGACGAACCGACCCTCGCCGCGGCACTGGCGGGAGGAGACGCCGCCGCACACGACGAGGTGGCTCGCCAGCGTCGCATCCTCGCCACCGCGCTCGCGAACGTCGTCAACGTCCTCAACCCGCGCGTGATCGTCCTCGGCGGATTCCTTGCGACCCTGGCGGCGGTCGGGGTGGAGGAGCTCACCGACGCGGTGCGCGCGCAGGCCATGCCCGCCAACGGCGAGGACCTGTCGATCCGCCTGGCCGCGCTCGGCGAGGACCGCCTCCTGATCGGCGCGGCGGAGGTCGCCTTCGCCGAACTGCTGCGCGACCCCGTCAGCGCGGCGGCGCCGTCGTCGCCCGCGGGATGAGCTTGGTCGGCAGGCGCAAGTGGGTCGAGGCCGGCTCCTCCCCGCGCATGAACGCCAGAAGCATGCCCGCCGCCTCCGCGCCGAGGCGCCCCATCGGCTGACGCACCGTCGTCAGGGGCGCGGGGAGTCGTGTC
>JBMDWQ010000279.1:0-3472 GCA_048594675.1 Microbacterium sp.
CCCCAGCGCAGTCCTCGGGATCGCGACCTCGGGAGGGGTCATCGCCCTCGATGCGTTCGGCACCGTCGAGGGCAGGCCCGCCCGGGTCGACGATCCGTACGCCCTGTTCTCGATCACGAAAGCCCTCACCGGCATCAGCGCCGCACGGGCCGTCGAACGCGGGCTCCTCACCCCGCACACGCCGCTGCGCGACGCCGTCCCCGAGTTCGGGGCCGCGCGCGAGGACACCGTCCGGCTCAGCCACCTGGTCTCCCACACCTCGGGGATCACGGAGCCGCCGCTGGACACACGGGCACCACTGCGGACCGAACTGACCACGCGCGGACGCGACTTCGCCGCAGGTACGGCCGCCCGCTACTCCACGATCGCCTTCGAAGGAGTCGCCGCCCTCATCGAGCACGCCACGGGGCGGGACTGGCAGACGAGCATCGCCGACTGGGCCTCACCACTCGGCGCCGACGGGCTGCGGCTCGACCCCGAGGGCGCGGTGCCGATCCTCGACGCCGCCCAGGCCGGACTCGACTACGACCGCTTCGTCGCGACCCGCTCGGCGGGTGCGGCCCTGGTCGGGCGCGCCTCCGACCTCCTCGCGATCGGTTCGGCGCTCTTGCGCATCCACGAGGGGGACCGCAACGGCATCCTTGCTCCCGAGACGCTCGCCATGATGCTCCGGCCGCTCACCGGCGACATCCCCCGGCTCGAGCCACACCCCGCCGAACGGGGGCAGGACTGGGGCTTCACCTGGAACCTGCGCTCGCGGGCGCCGGGGCTCATCGATCGCGACGTCTACGGTCACAGCGGCTGGTCCGGCACGGAGTTCTGGGTGCATCCGACCGCGGGGCTCGCGTGGGTGCTCCTCACCGCACGCGCCCAGCGGGAAGGCGTCGACGCCGACGCGGTGGACAATGCCATCGTGGCCCGCCGCTGAGAGCGCCGCTCCGCCGAAGCGTCCCTGCATCCCCTGACCTCGCCCCCTCCCCCGCCGGAAGCCCCATGCCGCTGCATCACGTCCACCACGAGCCCTGGCCGCACCCCGAGCGCTCCGCGCCGCTGCCACACCCCGAGGAGGCGGCCCGAGGGCTGTCGGCGACCGACCGGGCCTTCCGCCGCGACGGCGCGCCGATCGTCCCGGTGTCGGGCGAGATCCACTACAGCCGCACGCCGCGTGCCCGGTGGGCGGAGCGGTTGCGGCAGCTGCGTGCCGGCGGGATCACGATCGCATCGACCTACGTCTTCTGGAATCACCACGTGCGCGCCGACGGCAGCACCTCTTTCTCGGGTCAGCTGGATCTCGCGGCCTTCGTCGACGAGGTCGCTGCGGCCGGGCTGGACCTCGTTCTCCGGATCGGACCCTGGGTGCACGGCGAGGCGCGCAACGGCGGATTCCCCGACCATGTACAGCAGGCCGAGGTCGCCCACCGCAGTGACGATCCCGCCTATCTCGCACTCGTGCGGGAGTGGTTCGACGCGCTCGCACGGGCGCTGGCCGGGCGCGCCCGGCCCGGCGGGCCGATCATCGGCATCCAGGTCGAGAACGAGCTGTATGACCGGCCGCAGCATCTCTCGACCCTCGTCGTGCTCGCTCGGGAGGCCGGAATGTCGGCTCCGCTGTGGACCGCCACCGCGTGGGGAGGGGCTCAGCTGCCGCCTGGAGAGGTCGTCCCCCTCTTCGGCGGCTACGCCGACGGATTCTGGGTCGACCCCGACGGCGGATGGCAGCCGAACTTCCGCGCTCACTTCTTCCCCTCCCGCGACTGGGACGACCCCGGTGTCGGCGACGACGTCCGCGGGCGCCTCGGGTTCGCACCCGCCGCCGACGACATAAGCCGGGCGGCCGACCTGCACGGCTTCCCGCCCGCCACGTGCGAGCTGGGATCGGGGATGGCGGCGGCCTACCACCGCCGTCCGGTGCTGTCGGCACGCGACGTCGCGGCGCTTGCCCACGTGAAGATCGGCAACGGGTCGGGCTGGCAGGGCTACTTCATGTACGCGGGCGGCTGCAATCCCGGCCCGGGCCTGCAGGAGACCCAGGACACGGGATACCCCAACGACCTTCCCTCGCGCGGATACGACTTCGGCGCACCGATCAGTCAGGCGGGCGACCCGCGACGGTCGTCGGCGCTGCTGCGCGCGCAGCACGCGTTCCTGGCCGCGTTCGGCGACCGCCTCGGCGTGATGACCTCGACCCTCCCCGCCGTCCGCCCCACCGGGCTCGATGACCGGTCGACGCTCCGGTGGGCTCTGCGCGCCGACGGACGCGAGGGCTTCGTGGTGATCAGTCACCATCAGCCCTACGAGGGTGTCGAGGCGGCACGCGGGGTGCGGATCTCCGTCGAGCTCGACGACGAGACCGTCGTCCTTCCGTCTCGACCCGTCGATGTTCCCCCCGGAACGCTCGCGCGCTGGCCCGTCGGCCTCTCCCTGGGATCGACGCGGGTGCGATCGGTCACCGCCTCTGCACTCACCGTGCTCCCCCCGGCTCCCGGCGCAGCGGACCCGACGCTCGTCGTGGTCGCCGACCCCGGCATCCCGGTGGAGATCTGCGGAGAGGGCGACCCGCGGCGGACCGTGACGGGCGGCCTCCACCGCGTCGGCGGCGCGGCCGTTCTCGTGCTCGACGATGCCGACGACGTGTGGGTGCGCGGGCAGGAGCTCTATCGCACCGACGGCGAGATGGCCTGGGACGACGAGATCGTCCTGTTCCGCGGCGGGTCTCGACTCGATCGATACGACCTGGCGCAGGGGCGCTGGGAGCGACTCGAGACGGGCACTCCGCCCGCGCGACGCGCTGTCGCGATCCAGCGCACCCGCGGCGCCGGGCCCGTTCCCGCCGACTACGGCTTCGGCGGCTCCCGCCATCGGGCACCGAGTCCTGCCGCTTTCGAGGACGCGGCCGCCGTGTACGTGCTCGGGATCGACGACGCGGGGACGGATGCGGTGCTGGAGATCGCGTGGGCCGGAGACGTCGCCGAGCTGCGCGTCGACGGCGTCACCGTGGACGACCGGTTCTGGGACGGCGAACGGTGGACGGTCTCGCTCGCCGACGTCGGCGTCACCCCCGCGAGCGTCGTGACCGTCCACGTCCTGCCACTGTCGCCGGACTCCACCGTGTGGCTGCCGCCGCACACGGCGGGCCGTCGCGGCGTCGCGGCGACAGGAACGATCCAGAGCGCGTCCCTGCGCGAGCGCGGGGCGTGGCGTCGGCTCGATCCCGGGCAGGTCTCGCTCGCGGGTTGACATGTGGTCGGACCACATCGGTATGCTGGAGACGTCGAAGATGAATCGATTCATTCTCCTCGACATCCGTAACCGACGCCGCTTTGAGAGGTCGCCATGACCACCCCCGCCTCCGCCCGCCTCACCGAACTCCTGTCCGCCATGGGCGACGCCGGCGCGCGCATCTGCGCGATCGACGCGAGCGAAGCCGGCGCCGGCAACATCTCGCTGTGCCTGCGAGAACTTCCGGGCGTAC
>JBMDWQ010000028.1:0-10537 GCA_048594675.1 Microbacterium sp.
ACTGCCTGGATCCTGGTCGGGCCCGACCTCGTCGGCGACGGTGCCTTCCGGCTCGTCAAGAACCTCGGATACGCGGCGACCGCGGTGGTCGGCGTGTGGGCGATGCGCGACGCGTTCGTTCGGGGATGGCGCGATGTCCGCGCGCGGCCACGCCTCTCCGTCGCCGTCGTGGCCCTCGGGCTCGCGCTCATGGGTGCCGCCTCAGGACTGAGCGCCCTCGCGCAGGTCGTCGCCCCGACGAGAGGAGCCAATCAAGCCGCGATCGTCGCCGAGGTGCTCGCGAATGCGGCCTCGCCCCTCGGAGGAGTGATGTTCGTGGCGGTCGGCGGGCTCGTGGCGCCGCTCGTGGAGGAGCTGATGTTCCGCGAGATCCCGTTCGGGCGCCTGCGTCATCGCGTCCCGACCTGGGCGGCCTACGTGCTGACGTGCGCGGTGTTCGCCGTCATCCACCTGCGCGGTATCGAGGAGTGGCCGCTCGCCGTGCTCTACGCCGGGTTTGCGGCCGCCCTCGCGACGACGTACCTGCTGTCGCGCCGGAACATCCTCGCGTCGATCACCGTCCATGCGATCTGGAACACCACTGGTCTCGTCTTCCTGCTCCTCACCACGACCGCGTGACTTTGGCGCACCCGCGTCGAGCGGGTAGGCTTGCGACACCTCGTCCGACCGCATGATCCTGCGGGAGCCGGGGTTCGGGGCTGTAGTTCAATGGCAGAACTTCTGCTTCCCAAGCAGACAGCGCGGGTTCGATTCCCGTCCGCCCCTCCACTAGAGAAACACCTAGTCAGCACTGGTTTCTAGGATTCGCTGGTGGTCGGATTTGGGAGCGAGTTCAGACCCTCTCGTAGACTCCCGTGGACTCACGGGCCGAAATGAGGGGCCGACATGGCTGCTGATTCTGCTCACCTGCTCGACTTGATCGACGCCTACGCCGCCGCGCGCGCAGCACGCGACACGTCCACCGACTGCGCCGGATGGGCGCTGGTCGAAGCTGACGACGCGATGCATATGGCACGCGCCGCCGTACTCGACGCGCTCGGCATCACGACCGCGCCGCCGCTTGCCGATGACGTGACAGTGCTCGCGCAGAACGCCCGCGCCCGCGAGGCCGCTTGGTGCTCGCGCGTGGAAGCGCTGACGGGGGCCGCGCGGTGACCCGCCGCACGGCGACGCCGACGCGCCGCACGCCGGGCCAGCTCGGCACGGTCGAGCAATTGCCCTCGGACCGCTGGCGCGCGTTCTACCGGCGCGATGGGCGCAATAGGGGGGCCAGAGGGGCGCTATATCTACAGGCGCTAGATTGCCGCAGGTAGGTGAGCATTCTCCCCGCGCACCCGCCCGATCGGGCCGGGATCCGAGATGATGCGCCCCGCTTCCCGCTGGTAGACAGCGGTGATGCGGGGCGCATCGTCGTGTGGCGATACGGTGTGGCGGGTGTGTGGCGGCCAGTGTGGCGACTATCAATCGCCACTGAATCCCCGGTCAGACGTTGTTTTCGGTCTCGGGTGTGACGGTGTGGTGCGTGTGGCGGTCGCTCTCACTCCCTCGCACGCGAGGGGGCCGTTTTTCGGAGAATCGACTACAGGACACCCCGCCCCAGTCGCCATTCTTACGGGAGTGGCGCGAATATTCCACCCCGGTCAATCAGACCCAGTTTAAGCCCCAATGCGTGCTGCTCGCACCGCTTGAACCTGGTCAACAAGCTCTTGCAGCGCATCCAAGAATCCGGCCGAATAGTCGCCCTCGTAGCGGATGACCTGCACACCGAACGCTTTACTCATCACGTTCCTGCGCGCATCGGTGACCGCGCGCGCGTTCGCCAGCAGGTAATGACCTGGCGAGGATCCGGACGCGCGCAGCTGGTTCTCGAGGATTAGGTGAAGGTCCGGATCATCGAGGCTGTAGCCGAGAAAGAGGATCGTGCGGGTGAGGCTCAACGCCTCCATGACCGCCAAAGCCTGACTCCCGTCTAGACGCAGTCGAGCGAAATCCAGGCGTGTCAGAATCATCCCCTGCGGATCGTCGGTCGTGCCGTGCAACTTGAGAACGACAGATTTCCCGGTGCGAATCGACTCCGCGACGTTGTCGCTCTTGTAGGTCAGGTATGCGTAGCCGTCGCCAAAGAGTCGCTCGAGAACTTTGTCATAGTTGGTCGTCACGATCGTCCTGGCGTCCAGGTTGACCAGCGCATCGTGCGGCGCACCCGGTTGAAAATGGCCTGAAGGTGGTCCATCGACCGTTTCTGCGATAGATGCCTTGAAGTCAGTCTGGCGCCCTGCTTCCTCATATGCGGCCTCCAGCGCCTGGGCCGCCCAGAGAAGGTCGCCGTTCTTTATCTGCGCCGCTATCGATGCCCCCAAGCCCGACCTCCGGCGCTTTGCAACCTTTGGGTAGATACCATCCAGGAGTTTGGTCAGCAGCTCGTTCCAGGACACCGGCGCGGCGCCCCCAGGAGATGTCGCGCTCTTCGTGAACCCCGCCCCAAGGAAGAGAACACATTCACCTCTGGCAAGCGCGTCGATCAGCACACTTGGCCACGTCAGGGCAGTCACGTCATGACCCCAGGGACGGCAGAAGCTCGTACAGACGGTCTCCGATCTGTTCAAGCTGCTCTCGGTAGTTCGCTTGCTGACTGATCTGAGCCCCGCGTAGGCCGTCCTCTTTCGTCAACGACGCGATGGGAGCATGCCGCCCTTGCGCCAGCGGGACCATGGAGAACATGTGCGGCACCGTGCCAAGGTCATGCGCGGTACCCCCTGAAGACGGCCGAAGAGCTTGCGCAAGCCTCTCTGCCTTCGTGGGTATCTGTTTGCGATAGAAGTCGTAGCTCTTTACTCCGCGCCGCTGCCCATCTGAGCTTGACTTCGTCACGTACTGCTGAATCGTGAAACCGAGATACGAGGCCTTCAGCTGTTCGTGTCGCGCCAGCCCTACCGAGTGAGCGTCGTCCCCATACGTCTCAACCAGCCGATCGACCGCCTGGGTGAATCGTCGACCCCAGTGCGTGATCCAGTCCGCGATGTTTTCTAGCGCAAAGAGGCTAAAAAGATCGGCCGCTGTTGGCGTCAGCACATAGTCGGTTCCGATGATCACGCTTCGATTCAGCGCGCCAAGGCTTGGTCCCACGTCAACAACCACGTAGTCGAAGTCTCCAGGGATCTGTGCAATCAACTGAGATAGCCAGTTGGTCCGCCGCCCTCCTCCCAGGTCGCCGGCCAGCAGCTGCGACCAGGAGGCACTCAAGGTGTCCTCCACCAGGGCGAGTGATGGATGACCCGCAAGAACACTTACGCCAAACCGGGGTGACTTAACCGGGGCTAGGTCCGCGCGGACCGCACTGTCGCCTCTGCGTATCTCACTGAGCGAATAGAGAATGGATCGCGGGTCCTTGTGGGCCGCGGTGTCGCTGAGTATCCCGGCCCACACGTCCTCTTCGAGAAGCAGTTGCGTCGCATTGCACTGCGGATCCAGGTCCACCACGAGAACGTTCTTGCCCTTGCGCTCGGACAGGTCGTACGCGAGGTTGCAGGCCAGCGTGGTCTTTCCAACACCGCCCTTGTTGTTCATGAACGTCAGGGCGCGAGCCACCTTGGCCAAGGTTCCCCCTCGAAGAGTCTGCGCTCGAAGGTGACGGCCGATGCGCCGCGCGGGGGCCGCCATTCAGGGCCGCACCATGAGCGATGCCTACACGATAGCGTCGCGGACCCACTGACTAGCAAGGCATTCCGCATAAGAGGGCCACCGAGCGCACATAACCTGCTCCTCACCGCGCAAGCAGCTCGACTATCGGGCCGGAGACTCACGCCTGCGGATCATGTGGACTCGCGTGGACTCCGCCCCGGCAAATGACGGTCATCGACGGTAACCAGATGTTTGGGTGAAATCACGTCTCATCACGGGTTTCCGCGAACGGACGCGTCACTGAGAGAGTGGTCTGGACAGATTCCCAAGCAGACAGCGCGGGTTCGATTCCCGTCAGCCCCTCCACACACCGCACTTCTGTGACACCGGGAGCGTTCGCCTCGCTCAAGTCCCCCGCGGCTTGCTGGGATCACCGCGCTCCCCACTTGACACCCAGCGACCAACGCAATCAAATGTTCGATGCGTTTACCACGGGCTCTATGTTATGTTGATCTAACACGGTGCCCATGTCACACACATCGAACACTCTCGGACGGAGGCGCGATGCAGATCACCAAGCCCTCCGACCTCGCGCGGACTGTGAAGAGTCGCAGACAGAAGCTCGGACTCACCCAGCAGGAGGTCGCCGAGGGGGCGGGCATCACCCGTCAGTCCCTGGCTCGCGTCGAGCGTGGCGTCGGCACCCCTTCCTTCGATACGGTGCTCCGGATCTTCGATCAGCTCGGCCTGACACTCGATGCGTCCGCCCACGAGCATGAGGACGAGGGCGGCGCCGGCACCGCGAGCCCGAGCCGCACGGCCGTCGCTGCCGCGCGCACGGTGTTCACTCGTGACGTTCCCGCGCTGGACGGGTGGCAGAAGGGTCTCGCCGACACGCTCCGCAGGGCTCGCGTCGCGCGCGCAGTCAGCGACACCGAGACAGCCGATCGCGCAGCCCGCGTAGCGGCCCTCGACGCAGCACTTCGAGCCGGTGACCCCGACCGACCGACCGACGATGGCTGAGTCGCTCGACGTCTACCTCTACGGGGCACACGTCGCCACCGTCACCCGCAGCCGACGCACCCTGCGGCTCCGGTACACGTCCGAGTACGTCGACGGCGAGAATCCCGTTCCGATCTCCGTCCAACTGCCCGTCGTCGGCGGCATCGCGCCGCCGGACCTCACAACGCGCTTTCTGGAGAACCTGCTTCCCGACCGGCCGGATGTGAGAACCCGATGGGCGCGAGAAGCCAAACTCACCGACGACAGCGCCTTCTCGCTCCTTTCCGTCTACGGCGCCGATGTCTCCGGCGCACTGGAGTTCTATCCCACCGGCACGACACCGCGCACGGACACCGGCCTTGCCGCCATCAGCGACGCCGAGATCGCCGAGCGAATCCGGCAGATCCGCGCGGACGACTCGGACTGGCTCTCGCGCCGCCCGACGGAGGATGGATTCTCCCTCGGCGGAGCGCAGGGCAAGTTCGCACTCGCGAAACGCGACGGGCAGTGGTTCGAGCCCACTGGACTACACCCGTCCACCCACATCTTCAAACCGGGCGTCGACACCCTCTCCGGATCCGACGTCACCGAGCACATCACCATGCAGGTCGCCCGAAGGCTCGGGCTGACGGTCGCGGATACCCAGGTCGGCATCTTCGACGGCGAACATGTGTTGATCGTCGAACGGTTCGACCGGCTCGCCGTGGACGGCGAGAACATCCGAGTGCACCAGGAAGACCTCGCACAAGCCACGGGCACGTCCTACCTCAACAAGTACGAGCGGGACGGGGGTCCTGGATACCGGGAGCTGTTCGCCGTGTTCGACCGGAACCTCACCCCGGCTCGTGCCCGCGAAGCCAAGCAGCGGCTCGCCGAGTGCCTCACGTTCTCGTGGATCATCGGTCATAACGACGGGCACGCGAAGAACTACTCGATCACGCATGCCCCCACCGAGTCGCTCCTCGCCCCGTTCTACGACCTCAACACCACCCTCCCCTTCCAGTTGCCCGAGGTCGTGCGCGCGAAGGACTACCACGCGTATGACGCCGTCAGGCTCGCGTTCGCGGTCGAGGAAGCGGACACGATCGGGGCGATCGGGCTGTCGCACCTGCGAACGCTCGAGCGAGACGCAGGACTCTCTCCGGGACACCTCGAGGACTTCGCCACTCATGTCGCGGTGAGCATTCAGGACGCCATCGCAGACGTCGTGGGCACACTCCCCGCCGCTCTGCAGCGGATGCCCGCTGTAGAGCTGTACCCGTACGCGACGTTCGCGCAGATCGCACGCGTACGAGACGTGCTGGCTGGCTGACCGGCCCCGTCCCACCCGCGCCCCTCAGCCGCGCCCGGACCCCCTCAGCACCCCGGCGCCCTCAGCGCCCGGCGCCTCCGACGATGACTCCGGCGTGGTCGGCGATCCACTCCATGAGGGGCAGCATGCGGTCCATCAGTTCGCGACCGAGCGGAGTGAGGCTGTACTCGACATGCGGCGGCACGGTGGGAAACGACTCCCGATGCACGAGGCCGTCGGCACTGAGGGTCTTGAGGGTGGAGGCCAGCATCTTCTCGCTGATCCCGGGAACGCCGCGCTTGAGCTCACCCCATCGCTGCGTGCCGTCCGACAGCGTCGACAGCACCAGCACGCCCCACTTGCTCATGACGTGGTCCAGCACGACCCTCGTCTCGCACTGCTCGGAGAAGACTCCCGGGATCGCGTCCCGGATCTGCGCATAACTCACTGCCACGTGGGTACCTTACCTGAAAGTGGGTATCGCCGCACGGGAAGGTAGGCAATGAGCGTGAGCGTTGACCCTGACGTCCGTTCACGAAAGGAACACCATGACCGTTCTCATCACCGGTGCCACCGGGCACCTCGGCCGCCTCGTCGTCGAGAGCCTCCTCGCCCGCGGCGTCGCCGCCTCCGACATCGTCGCCGGCGCGCGCGACACCGCGAAGGCCGCCGACCTCGCCGCCCGCGGCGTCACCGTCGCCCCCCTCGACTACACGCAGCCCGAGACGGTCGCGGCGGCCCTGCAGGGCGTCGACAGCGTGCTCCTCATCTCCAGCTCCGAGGTGGGCCAGCGCGCCCCGCAGCACCAGGCCGTCATCGATGCCGCCGCGGCAGCGGGCGTGGCGAAGTTCGTCTACACGAGCGCCCCGAAGGCGACGACGAGCGACCTCGTCCTCGCTCCGGAGCACAAGGCCACCGAGGAGGCGATCGCCGCCGCCGGCCTTCCCGCGGTGATCCTCCGCAACAACTGGTACACCGAGAACTACGCCGCCGACGTGGCGCGCGCCCGTGAGACCGGCGTGATCGCCGCGAGCGTCGGCGAGGGCCGCGTGGCCTCTGCGAACCGCGCCGACTACGCCGACGCCGCCGCCGTGGTGCTGATCGAAGACGGTCACATCGGACAGGTGTACGAGCTCGCCGGCGACGTGGCGTGGACCTACGCCGAGCTCGCCGCGGCCGCCGCAGAGGTGCTGGGCCGCGACGTGACCTACCAGAACCTGACGCCCGAGGAGCACGCCGCCGCGCTCGAGGCAGCGGGGATCGACGCCGGCACGGCCGGCTTCGTCGTCGCGCTCGACGCCGGCATCCGTGGGGGCGCCCTCGCCGACACCGACGGCACCCTCTCGCGTCTCATCGGACGGCCCACCACCCCGCTCGTCGAGGGGCTTCGCGCGCTCGTCTGAGCCCGCCCTTCACGAACCCGGGCTGCGGGGCGCCGATTCGCCGTTCGGCGCCCCCGCGTTCCGGGGAATGACGCAATTCGCGAACTTCTTCCCCATTCGCACTAGCGCCCTCGAACGGCTTTATGAGAGCCTTCTCATAAATGGCGGACTGGGGATGACCATGATCAACACGCGCTCGCGTTTCGGCGCACTCGCACTTTCGCTCGCGCTCGTCGGGGCGGGGGCTCCGGCTATGGCAGAGGAGACCACTCCCGAACCGGAGACTCTGCTCACCTTGAGCGACCCGAAAGCCGTCCTCTCGCTGCCGGCCGGAGATGGCGTGCGTGACAGCGCGAGTTTCGCCCTCGCGGCAGACAGCGCGACAACGGTCTCGATCGATATCGTCGGGCAGGACGGCAGCACCGTCATCAGTTCTCTGGCACCGATTTCCCTCACTGAGACGGCACTGACGGCGAACGTCACGGTGAATGTCGCCGGATTACCCGCGGGTCTCCTGTCGGTCAAGGCGACCCCCGTGCTGGGCGCGCCGGTCTTTTCGCCTCTGCGCGTCGGGTCCGGAAAGCCGACGAAGGCCACGGTGTCACTGAACCCCCGCACCATCCACACGTGGAGCGGGAGCTCGGCACGATCGACCGTCGCGACCGTGTCCGCGGTCGACGAGACGAATCTCGCGATCCCGTTCACGGGGACGGTCACGGCCGTCGTGGGCTCGGCGAAGTACTCGGTCGCCGTCGCGTCGCCCCGCGGTGCGGCAGCTACGGCGACGATCCCCGCGTCCAAGCTGAAGGCGGGGAGCGCAAAGGTGACCGCCTCGGTCACTGCCAACGGCGGAAAGGTGACGTCGAGCGCCGCATCGCTGACGGTGCGCGCGACGGCGATCGCGTCCACGAAGGTCGCTCGCTCGACGTCGGTGGTCTACCCGACGAAGGACGGATACAAGGACAGCGTCAAGCTCACCGCCACGTCGACGACGACCACGGGATCGGCGATTCCTGTCACCGGAACGGTCAAGATCCTCAACGCCAAGGGCAAGACCGTCAAGACGTGGAAGCTGTCGTCGAGCAAGACCTGGTCGGGTGTCTGGAACGGCAAGACCGGTTCCCGCGTGGTCTACGGAAAGTACACCGTCAAGACATCGCTCAAGGGCCCCGAGGGGACGACCCGGACCGCGAGCACGACCGTTCAGGTGAAAAAGGGAAAGCTCGTCTCGAAGTCGCTCAAGACGACGGTCAAAGCGAACAAGATCCTGACCGCTTACATCGATCTCGGGGACTGGGACTACAACGACTGCTGGCAGAACTACTACGTGCTCGGTGACATCTTCTGCGACGGTGACGATTCGATCGACGGCCTCTCCCTGATGGCCAGTGGTACCCGCACCGTCCCCACTGCCGTCGTGAACGCGCAGAAATACGGGGGAGCAAAGGTGCGTATCACCGCAAAGGTGTCGAGCCTGTACGGCGATGCCGTCTGGGGTTACGCTCCCGCGGGCAAGGATCTGTCCAAGGCCACGGTGATCCGCTCGACGGGCAACAACTCTCCGGGGTGGCTCTCGCTTCCGGCCACGACGAAGAAGCTCGACGTGGCCCTCGGACTCGGCGAGTACAGCTTCGTCGGGATCCAGACCTTCACGGTCGAGTACTCGTACAAAGTGCTCTCGACGAAGTGATGCCCGTCGCGGTGTGACCACTGCCGCGACATCGCTCTAGCGGGCGCGGAGGACGCGCCCCTATGCTGACCTCAGCGCGCGGGGGCGCGCCATTCACACTCGAAGATCTGGGGACCTCGTGATGAACAAACGTGCCGTCGGCCGCGTCCGGAACAAGTGGGCCGCCGCGGCGCTGGTCGCCGCCCTCACCGTGAGCGGCGTCGCCGTCGGCGTATCGTCGGCGGCCGCCGCTCCCGTGGGCGCCAGTGCGATCGCGGGCGCGATCGTCGCTCCCCCGGCGCAGGCCGCCAAGAAGGTGATGGTGACCACCGCCGACCTCAACTTGCGGAAGTCGCCGTCGACCAAGGCGAAGATCCTGACGACGTTGAAGAAGGGCACCAAGGTCACCGTCATCGGATCGAAGAGCTCCTGGCGGAAGGTCACCGCGGGCACGCGCACGGGATGGGTCTCCGGCAAGTTCCTCGCGGCGCCTCCCGCCAAGACCTCCGTGAAGATCGCGAGCATCGTCCCCGTCGAGGGCTCCACCGTGATCTCCGGAAAGCAGGTGCGGGTCTCCGGATCGGCATCCAAGAACCTCGCCGGAAAGAAGCTCACCGTCAAGGTCAAGGTGGGATCGGGCTGGCAGACGCTGAGCGCGACTCCGAAGGTCACGAGTGCCGGGAAGTTCACCTTCACCGCGAAGGCAATCGGGATCGGCAAGACAACCTACCGCGTCGTTTTCGCCGCGACGAAGACCGGCAAGAGACTCGCCGCCTCCAGCGCGTCGCGCGCCGTGACGGTGTGGAAGTGGCTCCCCCTCGCCGGCCAGCGGATCGTCGACTCCGAGGCCGCATGGGGATGGTGGGAGCCCAACCCGTCCGTCGTGACGATGGCCGGCACCACCTACCGGGACGGACTCCTCGGACGCTCCCGCGGAGGCCGCGTGACGTGGTCGGAGTTCAATACCTCGTTCCAGTGCCGGACGTTCACGGCCCTCGCCGGTGCCGACGACAGCTCGTCGGGTGCGGCCGTCGGAACGAGCTTCGCCTCCGTCGACGGATCCGACGTCGCATCGAGCCTGGTGGATCTGAAGCTCGGCAAGCCGACCCGGATCACCGTCGACCTCACCGACGTGATGCGTCTGCGTCTGAGCGTGTTCGGCTCGTCGAGCACCGCTGTCGCCGCGGCGTGGGGCGACGCGCGCATCCTGTGCAAGCAGGACGTCAACCCCCGCGACTGAGCTCTCGGCTCGGTCGGAATCAGTCTCGGCCGGACAGCACCGCGCGGTAGCCGGTGCGGTAGTCGGGATACTCCAGTTCGCCGAGGAGCGAACGCAGGAGGCTGCCATCGAGTTCGATCCCGTTGCGGCCGGGCTCGGCAGCGGGAGGAGGGGCGACGTGAAGTTCGGCGGCGAGGAAGCTCACCACGTCGCCGAGCGGAGCGGGCGCCGCATCCACGGCGTGCACCAGGGCGGGCGGATCCGCCAGCGTGAGCAGGACCTCGAGAGCCCGCACCAGATCCACCTCGTGGATCCGATTGGTGCGGCGGACGTAGTCCACCGGTGCGGCGGCG
>JBMDWQ010000280.1:0-29809 GCA_048594675.1 Microbacterium sp.
CTCTATGACGGCACTCGGGTGCTCGGCCAGTTCACGATCGCGCGCACGGTCTCCGCCGTGCCGGTGGAGGCCTGAGGAGACGCCGCTGCGATCGTCCAGAATGTCGGACCCGGAACCTAGACTGACCGGGTGACGGATGCAGAGGACGCAGGGGTGTCGCAAGACGAGTCGCGGGAGCACGCGCGGGAGGAAGCGGCGCAGCTGACCGGGTGGATTCTCGACGCGCGCGACGCCTACTACGGGCGAGACGCCGAGATCGTCGACGACGCCACCTACGACGGCTGGATGCGTCGGCTCGAGGAGATCGAGCGGCAACACCCCGAGTTGCAGGGGCAAGACTCTCCAACCCAGAGCGTCGGGGCCGCCGAGAGCACCATGTTCGCGCCCGTCGAGCACGCCGAGCGCATGCTCAGCCTCGACAACGTCTTCACGACCGACGAACTGCGCGAATGGTGCGCCAAGGCTCGCGCCGCCGCGGGTCGTGACATCCGCTGGCTCGCGGAGCTGAAGATCGACGGCCTGGCGATCAGCCTCCGGTATGAGGACGGCGTGCTCGTCTCCGCGGCGACCCGGGGCGACGGCCGTATCGGTGAAGACGTCACCGTCAACGCCTTACGGGTCTCGGGCATCCCGCGACGACTCGCCGGCTCGGGACACCCCCCGATCGTCGAGGTGCGGGGCGAGGTGTTCATCCCCGTCGCGGAGTTCGATGCCCTCAACCGGCTCCAGGCAGATCTGCGCGCACGCCTCCTCGACGATGCGCTGGCCAAAGGAGGCGACCGCGAGAAGGCCGAGCGCAGCGCCATCCGCCGGTTCCCCGCGTTCGCGAACCCTCGCAATGCCGCCAGCGGCGGCTTGCGTCAGCAACTGGAGAAGAAGTCGGGACTCGAACGCGAAGCCGGTGAAGCGCGACTCGCATCGCTGCGGCTGTTCGTCCACGGCATCGGCGCATGGCCCGACCCGCCGGTCGCGTCGCAGAGTGAGGTCTATGGGCTGCTGGAGAGCTGGGGCCTTCCCACCAGCCCCTACTTCCGGACTTTTGACGGCATCGACGGCGTCCTCGGATACGTCGACCATTACGGCGAGCACCGCCACGACGTCGAGCACGAGATCGACGGGGTCGTCGTCAAGGTCGACGAGCTCGCTCTCCACGACGAACTCGGCGCGACCAGTCGTGCTCCGCGGTGGGCGATCGCCTACAAGTACCCGCCAGAGCAGGTCAACACGAAGCTGCTCGACATCGTCGTGTCGGTCGGTCGTACGGGGCGAGCCACGCCCTTCGCCGTCATGGCCCCCGCACGCGTTGCCGGAAGTGTCGTGAGACAGGCAACGCTCCACAATCAGGAGGTCGTCGTCGCGAAGGGCGTCCTCATCGGCGACACGGTCGTGCTGCGGAAGGCCGGCGATGTGATCCCCGAGGTGCTGGGGCCCGTCGCGGAGCTCCGTGACGGGAGCGAGCGCGCTTTCGTCATGCCCTCTCATTGCCCCGAATGCGGCTCACCGCTGGCGCCGGCGAAGGAAGGCGACATCGACCTGCGCTGCCCCAACACACGCGCCTGTCCGGCGCAGGTGCGGGGGCGCGTCGAGCACATCGGGTCGCGTGGTGCGCTCGATATCGAGGTGCTGGGGGAGGTCACGGCGGCGGCTCTCACTCAGCCCGAGTCGCCGGCCACACCGCCGCTGGAGACAGAGGCGGGGCTGTTCGACCTGACCCTGGACCAGCTCGTGCCGATCCGCGTGACGGTGCGGGATGCGGAGACGGGACTGCCGAAAGAGGACGGAGACGGCGTCGTCAAGACGCGCGCGCCGTTCCAGCGGCAAGCGAGCGCCGCTGAGAAGCGCGAAGGCCGTGACGGCCCCCAGCCCTCCGCGGCGGCCGTGAAGCTCCTCGCCGAACTGGAGAAGGCGAAAACCAAGGATCTCTGGCGGTTCCTCGTGGCCCTCAGCATCCGGCACGTCGGACCGGTGGCCGCGCGGGCCCTGGCGCAGTGGTTCGGCTCGATGGCGGCGATCCGGGCCGCCAGTCGGGAGGAGTTGGCGGCCGTGGAAGGAGTGGGCGAGATCATCGCCGACTCCTTGATCGACTGGTTCGAGGTGGACTGGCACCGCGAGATCGTCGATCGTTGGCAGGCAGCGGGTGCCCGATTGGAGATTCCGGGGCATCCCGGACCGGGGGCCGCGGCAAGCGGTGGTGGCGTGCTCGAAGGGATCACGGTTGTAGCCACCGGTACTCTGGAGGGCTTCACGCGCGAAGGCGCGCAAGAGGCGATCATCGCGGCCGGTGGCAAGGCCGCCTCGAGCGTCTCGAAGAAGACCGATTACGTGGCGGCCGGTCCCGGAGCCGGTTCGAAGCTCGCTCGCGCCGAAGAGCTCGGGGTCCGCGTCATCGACGCGGCACAGTTCGCCCTGCTGGTCACCGAGGGTCCAGGGGCCTTGCCTCTCGCCGACGCCGACTGATCACGAGCCGCCGGGTCGGGTCAGCTGTAGCAGGCTCTCCCGGACGTGGCGACGCAGCACCTTGCCGATGAGCGACTTCGGTAGCTCGTCGACGACGAACACCCGGCGGGGGACCTTGTACGGGGTCAGCAGCCCGCGAACGAACGCTCGGATGTCCTCGACGTCAGGCGCGGGAGCGTCCTTGGACAGCACCACTGCCGCCACGACCTCTTCGCCGGAGTGTTCGCTCGGCAGGCCGACGACCGCGGCGTCGTCCACGTAGGGGTGCTGACGGAGGGCGTTCTCGACCTCGGTGGGAGCGACGTTGAAGCCGCCGGTGATGATCAGTTCCTTGATGCGATCCACGATTCGGACGAAGCCGCCCTCGTCGATCGTGACGATGTCGCCGGTGCGGAACCACCCCTCGACGAACACCTGCTCCGTTTCCTCCGGACGTCCGTAGTATCCCGAGAACACCTGCGGTCCGCGCACGAGCAGCTCGCCTCGCTCGCCGGGGGGAACGTCGCGGTCTGGCTGGTCGGGATCGACGACGCGGCACTCGGTGCCGGGGAGCGGGAGGCCGACGGTACCCGGCACGCGATTGTCTGCCACGGGGTTCGCCATGAGGACGGGAGAGCATTCCGAGAGCCCGTATCCCTCGACGAGGTATCCGCCGGTCGCGCGCTCGAACGGCACCACGAGCTCGTGGGGAAGCGCCATGGCTCCCGAGATGGCGATGTCGGTCCCCTGCAGGGAAACCCCGGCCGCCTGCGCAGCATTCAGGAGGCGTTCCGCGATCGGCGGCACCAACGGGAGGAAGGTCGCCGCGTGCTTCTTCGTGACCTCGAGCACGAGATCAGGCTCGAACCGCGGGAAGAGGACCAGACGGGCGCCCATGGACATCGCGAACGTCAGGCAGAGGGTGAGCCCGTACGCGTGGAACATCGGCAGCACCGCGTACACGACGCAGCCCTTCCCCCGCTGGATCGACGGCACCCACGCCTGCGCCTGCCTCGCATTCGCGAGCAGATTGCGATGGCTGAGCATCGCGCCCTTGGGGCTGCCGGTCGTTCCGCTCGTGTACTGGATGATCGCGAGATCATCCGTGTCCGGCCTCGGGTGCGTCGCCGGCAGGCGCTCGCTGCGCACCAGCTGACTCCACGGCGTCACGCCGGCGACGCGGGCGGTGAGGGCATCGCGAGACTCGCGCGCCTTCGCGATCGGGAGCCGGAGCGCGAGTCGCAGGCGGAACGGCATCGCCTCGGTGATGTCGACCGAGACGATGCGCGAGACGGCGACGTCGGCCGGGAAGGCCTGAATGGTGGAGACGACCTTGCTCCACGCGATGACGATCTTCGCGCCGTGGTCCTCGAACTGCTTGCGCATCTCTCTCGGCGTGTAGAGCGGATTGTGTTCGACGACCACCGCGCCCAGGCGGAGCACGGCGTAGAAGGCGACGATGTGCTGCGGGCAGTTCGGGAGGACGATCGCCACGGGATCGCCCGCGGCGACCCCCAGGGCGCGCAGGCCCGCGGCTGCCCGTTCGATCGCGTCCTCCAGATCGCGATAGCTGGTCTCTCGTCCGAAGAACTGGAGTGCGGCCGCATCGGGGTAGTCGCGCGCAGAGGCTTCGACGATGTCCAGCAGCGACCCGGAAACGGCGGGGAGGTCTTCCGGGACTCCCTCGGCATAGCTGGCGATCCACGGGCGGGGTGGGTGGTAGGTCGTCACGCGCCCAGCCTATGACGCGGACGAAGGGGCGCACAGGTCACAACTAGAATGACCTGGTGTCGGAAATCAGCCCAGAACTCGTGCGCCATCTCGGTGCGCTCGCCCGGATCCAGCTGAGCGACGGGGAGGTGGATCGCCTCACCCAGCAGTTGTCCGTGATCGTCGACAACATCGCCAAGGTCTCCGAAGTGGCCACTCCCGATGTCGCCGCTACGAGCCACCCGATCCCGCTGGAGAACGTCTTCCGTCCCGATGTCGCGGGCGACATGCTCACGACGGAGCAGGTGCTCCAGAACGCGCCCGACGCCGTCGACGGCCGCTTCCGGGTCACCGCCATCCTGGGAGAAGAGCAGTGAGCGACGATCTGACCCGGCTCTCCGCCGCCGACCTGTCGGCGCGGCTGAGCGCTGGCGAGGTGTCCAGCGCCGAAGTCACGCGCGCGCACCTCGACCGCATTCGCGATATCGACGGCGCCATCCATGCCTTCCTGCATGTGAACGAGCACGCGCTCGACGCCGCCGCCGAGGTGGACCGTCGTCGCGCCGGAGGCGAGCCGCTCAGCCCCTTGGCCGGCGTTCCCCTGGCCATCAAGGACGTGCTCGTCACGACCGACATGCCGTCGACGAGCGGGTCGCGCATCCTCGAGGGATACATGTCTCCGTACGACGCCACCGTCGTTGCGCGGGCCCGGGCCGCGGGAATGATCCCTCTCGGCAAGACCAACATGGACGAGTTCGCCATGGGGTCGTCCACGGAACACTCGGCCTACGGTCCAACGCGCAATCCGTGGGATCTCGACCGCATCCCCGGTGGATCCGGTGGCGGCTCGGCGGCCGCCGTCGCCGCATTCGAGGCTCCCCTCGCGCTGGGGTCCGACACCGGGGGATCCATCCGCCAGCCGGCTCACGTGACCGGCACGGTGGGCGTCAAGCCCACCTATGGCGGCGTGAGCCGCTACGGCGCGATTGCACTCGCGTCGAGCCTTGATCAGGTCGGTCCGGTCTCGCGCACGGTCCTCGACTCCGCGCTCCTGCACGATGTGATCGGCGGCCACGACCCCCACGACTCGACGTCGCTGCGGGAGCAGTGGCCGTCGTTCGCGTCGGCGGCGCGGGAGGGTGCCAGCGGTGAGGTCCTGCGCGGTCTGCGCGTCGGCGTCATCTCCGAGCTTCCCGACTCGGGCTTCCAGGCCGGGGTGTCGGCGTCCTTCCGCGCGTCGTTGGCCTTGTTGGAGGCGCACGGCGCTGAGATCGTCGAGGTGAGCGCACCGCACTTCGAGTACGGCGTCGCCGCGTATTACCTGATCCTGCCGGCTGAGGCGTCGAGCAACCTCGCGAAGTTCGATTCCGTGCGGTTCGGGCTGCGGGTCGACGTGCCCGGGGGCACGGTCGAAGACGTCATGGCCGCCACACGGGATGCCGGCTTCGGCGACGAGGTGAAGCGGCGCATCATCCTCGGCACTTATGCGCTCTCGGCCGGTTACTACGACGCGTACTACGGATCCGCCCAGAAGGTCCGCACGCTGATCCAGCGCGATTTCGACGCCGCGTTCCGCACCGTCGACGTCATCGCCACGCCGTCGGCGCCCACGACCGCGTTCCGGCTCGGCGAGAAGATCGACGATCCGCTCCAGATGTACCTCAACGACGTGACGACGATCCCTGCGAACCTCGCGGGGGTCCCGGGGATCTCGGTCCCCTCGGGGCTGGCCGAGGAAGACCGGCTGCCGGTCGGCATCCAGTTCCTCGCCCCCGCGCGGGAAGACGCGCGCCTCTACCGGGTGGGCGCGGCACTGGAGGCGCTTCTCCACGACCAATGGGGCGGACCGCTGTGGGACCGGGCGCCGCGACGGGAAGGGGCCCTCTGATGGCCAAGGCTGCACTGATGGACTTCGACGAAGCACTGGAGCTGTTCGAGCCCGTGCTCGGCTTCGAGGTGCACGTCGAGCTCAACACGCAGACGAAGATGTTCTCCTCCGCCGGTAATCCGGCGCACGAGTCGTATCACGGGGCCGAGCCGAACACTCTCGTCGCCCCCGTCGACATGGGGCTGCCGGGCGCGCTCCCGGTCGTCAACGAGGTCGCTGTGCGGCACTCGATCAGTCTCGGCTTGGCGCTGGGCTGTTCGATCGCGCCGTCGAGCCGTTTCGCCCGCAAGAACTACTTCTACCCCGACCTGGGGAAGAACTACCAGATCTCGCAGTATGACGAGCCGATCGCCTTCGACGGCCAAGTGGAGATCGAGCTGGGTGACGGCACGCGGATGACCGTCCCCATCGAACGTGCCCATATGGAGGAAGACGCCGGCAAGCTCACGCACATGGGCGGCGCCACCGGGCGCATCCAGGGCGCGGAATACTCGCTGGTCGACTACAACCGCGCCGGTGTTCCGCTCGTGGAGATCGTGACGCGCCCGATCTTCGGGGCCGAGCACCGGGCGCCCGAGGTGGCAAAGGCCTACGTTGCGACCATCCGGGACATCGTGCTGGCTCTCGGGATCTCGGAGGCACGCCTGGAGCGGGGAAACCTGCGCTGCGATGCGAACGTGTCCCTGCGTCCGCGTGGGCAGGAGAAGCTCGGCACCCGCACCGAGACGAAGAACGTGAACTCGATGCGTTCCGTGGAGCGTGCCGTCCGTTACGAGATCCAGCGGCAGGCCGCGATCCTCGCTTCCGGCGGCACGATCGTGCAGGAGACCCGTCACTGGCACGAGGACACCGGGCGCACGTCGCCCGGTCGGCCCAAGTCCGATGCCGACGACTATCGGTACGTCCCCGAGCCCGACCTCCTGCCCGTCGTGCCGGATCCGTCCCTGATCGAAGAGCTGCGAGCGGGGCTTCCCGAGGCGCCGGCCGCCCGTCGACGGCGGCTGAAAGCGGAGTGGGGGTTCACCGATCTCGAGTTCCAGGATGTCGCCAACGGCGGACTCGTCGCAGAGGTCGAAGCGACCGTGACGGCGGGCGCGTCACCCGCGGCCGCGCGCAAGTGGTGGACGGGCGAGATCTCCCGCATCGCGAACGCGCGCGGCGTGGAGCCCTCGTCGTTGATCGAGCCTGGCTCCGTCGCAGCGCTCCAGCAGCTCATCGACGCGGGCACGCTCACCGACAAGCTCGCTCGCCAGGTGCTTGAGGGTGTCATCGACGGGGAGGGAACGCCCCAGCAGGTCGTGGACGCGCGGGGACTCGCCGTGGTCTCCGACGACGGCGCCCTCATCGCGGCCATTGACGAGGCCCTGGCGGCGCAGCCCGACGTGCTCGCGAAGATCCGCGACGGCAAGGTACAAGCCGCCGGCGCCGTCATCGGCGCGGTCATGAAGGCGATGCGCGGGCAGGCGGATGCCGCGCGCGTGCGTGAACTCGTCCTGGAGCGGGCGAGCTCCTAGCGCGACTCCGGCGATGGTCAGCGGCGTGGGGCCGGTGTCGGTGGTGCGTCGGAGAATGGTCACATGGGTCGCGGAGACGGCACAGGGCGAATCGTGTCGCCGGAGGGTGCCGACGACACGGGCACGCGAATCCTCCATGTCGACATGGACGCGTTCTACGCGTCTGTCGAGGTGCTGCACGATCCCTCCCTCCGGGGGAAGCCTCTGATCATCGGCGGCGGCGAAGGGCGCGGGGTGGTCTCCAGTGCCTCGTACGAGGCACGACGGTACGGCGTGCGGGCAGCGATGCCGGTGGGGCAGGCGTTGCGTCTCTGTCCGAACGCGGTGGTGGTCACGCCGCACTTCGATCGTTACGCGTCTGCCTCGCGTCGCGTCATGGAGTTGTTCCACGAGGTCACGCCCCTCGTCGAGCCACTGTCGATCGATGAGGCGTTCCTGGATGTGAGTGGCGCGCGGCGCCTGTGGGGGAGTCCCGGCACGATCGCACGCGATCTGCGGGCGCGTGTTCTCGAGAAGACCGGCCTGACCTGCAGCATCGGCGTGGCCGCCACGAAGCATGTCGCAAAGATCGCCTCCACCCTGTCTAAGCCGGACGGCCTCTTGATCGTCTCGCTGCCCGACACGGGTGCGTTCCTGGCGGCACGGCCGGTGCGCGCGCTGTGGGGCGTCGGCCCTCGCGCCGCGGAGTCGCTCGAGGGTCGAGGCATCCGTACCGTCGCCGATGTTCTTGCATCGCCGCGCCCCGTCCTCGAACGCGCCCTCGGAAAGGCGATGGGGGAGCGTATCTGGCACCTGGCTCGCGGCGTCGATCCGCGTGAGGTGGAAGTGGCCCACGTCGAGAAGAGCGTGGGTCACGAGGAGACCTTTCTCGAGGACGTCAGCAATCCCGTGGTGCTGCGCACCGAGGTCCATCGCCTCTCCGACCGTGTCTCGTCACGGCTCCGTGCCGCAGGATGGGAGGCGCGGACGATCACTCTCAAGCTCCGCTACGCCGACTTCACCACGGTGTCGCGTTCGCTGACGCTTCCGGAGCCCACCAACGTCGGCCAGCGGATCGGCGAGGTCGGCTTGTCGCTCCTTGATGAGTTGCCGCTCACGCAGCCCGTTCGACTCATCGGTGTGCGGGGGGAACGTCTCGTCGGCATCGGCGGCGGTCCCACCCCGCTCTGGGACGACGATGCCGATTGGCGAGCTGTCGACGAGGCGCTCGACGGCGCGCGAGCCCGTTTCGGACGCGCCGCCGTCACTCGCGCGAGCACCCTGGGCCCCCGGCGCGACGTGAATGCCCTCCCGACGAATCCACGTCTCCCGATCGACGAGTGACGCCCCTGTACATCGCGGCGACGGCGACTACGGTGGAGCCATGCCCAATCTCGCACTCGAACTCGGTAAGCAGTCTGCGTCACTCGGTGTCCGTAGCGTCTACGGCGAACAACAGGATGTCGATGGCGTACGGGTGATCCCCGTGGCGCTCTCCTGGTCCGGCTTCGGGGCCGGCGAAGACCCCGAACGAGGAAGCGGGGGAGGGGGCGGCGGCGTGGCGATTCCGGTCGGCGCCTACATCCGCAAGGGAGACGACCTCCGCTTCGAGCCGAACCTCGTCTCGCTCGTGGCCGTCGGCATCCCGTTCGTCTGGGTAGCCGG
Source organism: Microbacterium sp. (assembly GCA_048594675.1). GTDB lineage: Bacteria > Actinomycetota > Actinomycetes > Actinomycetales > Microbacteriaceae > Microbacterium. The sequence continues at coordinate 9,193 of JBMDWQ010000280.1, forward strand.
CAGGGCGCTCAGCCGCGTCATCCGTGCCCTCAAGCGCTGAGATCGAGAGCAGGCTTCGCGATGCCGCCGAGCGCGTCGCTCTGCTGCTGGGAGAGCGCCCGCACCCGATCGTGCTGATCGATGGGCGGTCCGGCGCAGGGAAGAGCACGCTGGCGGCGCTTCTCGCACAACTGCTCGAGGCGCAGGTCCTGGCCCTCGACAGCGTCTATCCGGGGTGGGACGGCCTCGGCGCGGGTGCGGACGCGGTGATCGAGGGGGTGCTCCGACCGAGATCGCTCGGTCTCACCGGCCGCTGGGTACGCTGGGACTGGGTGCGGGACGAACCGGCGGAACCGCACGACGTGGATCCGCGTTCGACCCTCATCGTGGAGGGATCGGGCATCCTCACCCCGATTTCGGCGGCTTTCGCCGATGCTTCGGTATGGGTCGACTCGCCGTCGCGGAGCCGGAGGCAACGCGCACTCGATCGAGACGGCGACACATATCGCCCCCACTGGGATCGGTGGGCGGCGCAGGAGGAGGCGCATCTCGCCTCCCACCGACCCGACCGCCTCGCCACGGTGACGGTCCGCGTCCCGTGATGCCGGGTCAGGTCTCGAGAGCGCCGAGCAGACTGTCGAGGCGGAAGCCCAACCACTCGTACACCCCGAAGAGCGGATCCTCCAGGTCCTCGTCCGCCTCGTCGGTGATTCCGAGCCGGGAGGCCAGAACGAGTCGAAGGGCGGCGAGAGTCCGCAGCCAGGCCGTGGTCGCATCGGTGTCGAGAGTGACGAGCACGGTGCTGTCCGGCGGGGCGGTTGACGCGTCTGCGCCTACCGCGGTGCCGAGAGAGTCTGACATGAGCCGGGCGTCGTCGATGCGCCGCTGCAGGAGGTCGGCCTGGGTGAGCGACCGGAACTCCCGCGCGGCGGCGGGGTCGTCCGCGTAGGCGTCCGGGACCAGCCGTGCGACGGCCGGGTCGTCCGGAGAGACGGGGTCGCCTTGAGCTTCGAGCATCGCCGCGAACTGATCCAGGAGGTGGCGCAGATGAGTGACCTCCAGCGCGGCGAACTCGATGATGAGGCTCTGACCGGTCATGAGGGTGCCTTTCGTACGGTCGCCCAGAGACCGTAGTCGTGCATGGCCTGGGTGTGGAGTTCCATCTGCTCACGAGCGCCCTCAGCGACGACGGCATGCCCCTCGTGGTGCACCGCGAGCATTAGCCGCTCGGCATGCTCGCGTGGGTAGCCGAAGTACTCCCGGAAGACGTGGGTCACATAGCTCATGAGGTTGACCGGGTCATTCCAGACGACGGTCTGCCAGGGCGGCGAGGCTGTCGTGTCGGCATCCAGCCGCGTGTCTTCGAGCGGGATCGTCATGCCCAACCCAGCTCGTGCAACCGCGCGTCGTCGATGCCGTAGAAGTGGGCGATCTCGTGGACGAGGGTCGTGTGGACCTCGTCGCGGAGGTGATCCATGTCGTCGCACGCATCGAGGTGCGCATCCCGATACACGATGATGCGATCGGGCAGCTCGCCGAGGCCGTAGCGATCGCGCTCGGTCAGGGCGAGTCCGTCGTAGAGGCCGAAGAGATCGAGCGAGCCGTCCTCCGGTCGATCCTCGATCACGAAGATGACGTTGTCGAGACCGGCTGTCATCTCCTGAGGCAGCAGATCGAGTTCCTCCGCGACGAGGGCGTCGAACTCCGTCGCGTCCATCTCCATCATGGTCTGCACCCCACCTGGGCAAGCCTACCCGTGAGAGCGACGACCATCGGCCGCACACGGCCGGTCGGGGAGCGATGACATGGGGTGAGTAACGGGACTTGAACCCGCGACCCCCTGGACCACAACCAGGTGCTCTACCAACTGAGCTATACCCACCATGCGCCCGCGTGAGCGGGCAACCACACGATTGTATTACAGGGTTGACCCGAACGACGACACGAGGGCGGTCGCGGCGTCGCGGGCCTCATCGCTCGTGGGCCCCGGAGGGGCGACGAAGACCACCTGCCGGTAGTAGGCGAGTTCGCGGATCGACTCGCGGATGTCCGCGAGAGCGCGGTGACCGCCGTCTTTTCCGGGGGCGTGGAAGTACGCGCGTGGATACCACCGCCGGGAGAGTTCCTTGATGCTCGACACATCGACGTTCCGATAGTGCAGCCAGCGATCTACGCGCGGCATGTATCGGGCGAGGAACATCCGGTCGGTCCCGATCGTGTTTCCCGCCAGGGGAGCCTTGCCCTCGGGCACGAAGCGTTGGATGTACTCGAGCGTCTGGAACTCCGCCTCGGCCACGCTCACGCCGTGGGGGATCTCGTCCAGGAGACCGGACGTCCGATGCATCTCGGTGACGAAGTCGTTCATGTTCTCGAGCGCCGAGGCATCGGGCTTGATGACGACCTGGAAACCCGGATCCAGAATGGTGAGCTCATAGTCGGTGACGACGACAGCGATCTCGACGAGCTGGTCGACCGAGAGATCGAGTCCCGTCATCTCGCAGTCGATCCAGACGAGACGGTCGTTCTCTGCAGCACCCACCATGGGGACATCCTAACGACGGGGTCGGACGGACAGGCGCGAGGTCTCCACCGGGTCGTGCGCGTTGGCGCTCTCTCCGGGCGTGCCGATTCAGTAATCTGGAGGTTCAGCCTCCGTAGCTCAGAGGAAGAGCATCGGCTTTCTAATCCGTTGGTCGCAGGTTCGAATCCTGCCGGGGGCGCGGTGACCTCCCCGACGCCCCCGTGGTGCGAAGCGCGCCGGCAGCGTACGGTCGGGATCGGGAAGGAGTCGACGATGACGACAACCACACCGACTCGGGTCTGGGTCGCGTACGGTGCCGACGGCCGAGTCGTGGGCACGATACGTGCGACCGAGGAGACCTACACCGTGACGATGGCGGGGGCCTCGGCGGAACTGGGCAGCTATCCGACGATGGAGATTGCGAAGAGCGCGCTCCACGCGCACCTCGCACCGGGATCGGACTGGCCCCGGTTCGGAGAGCACTGACGCTCGACTGTCAGCCTCCGGTCACGGGCTCCGGCCGCCGGTTGACACGCGCCCGCTCCGACCGCGCGCGTGTGTCGAACCAGGGGAGCGTGAGGTGGACGAGTGGTCCGATGAGGACCGCGAACAGAACGGTGCCGAGGCCGACGGTCCCGCCCAGAAGCCACCCGAAGAGCAGCACGGACGCCTCGACAGTCAGCCGCGCCGTCCAGATGGGCCAGCCGAAGCGTTCGTGCATGCCCGTCATGAGCCCGTCGCGAGGTCCGGGCCCGAAGCGCGCTCCGATGTACAGGCCGGACGCGACCGCGACGAGGGCCGTTCCCGCCAGGAACACCGCGACCTGGAGCAGGAATCCCTGCACGCTCGGCATGATCCAGAGGGTGAGCTGCATGCTCGTTCCCACGAGCAGGATGTTGGCGATCGTGCCGATCCCGGGGCGCTGCCGGAGGGGGATCCAGAGAAGGAGGACGAGGAATCCCACGATGTTGGTCACCCAACCGATCCCCACTCCCGTCTGGCGCGAGAGGCCCTGAGCGAACACGGTCCACGGGTCCAGACCGATGCCGGCCTGGACCATGACGGCGCAGCCGGCGCCGAAGAGGATGAGTCCGATGAGGAGTTGGAGGAGACGCAGCGCCACGTGATCATTCAACCTCAGGATTGGACGGGGTCGTGCAGTCCAATTCCACTATTGTGGCTGCATGTACTCGCGTGTCACCGCTCGGAGTCTCCATCGCGCGCTCGGCGGCTGGCGGACTCGCGACCCGGCTTATGAGGCACTCGCGGACGCCATCCGCTTGTTGTGTCTCGACAATCGGCTCGCCCCGAGGACAGCGCTGCCCGCGGAACGCGAGCTCGCTGCCACCCTGGGACTCAGCCGCACGACAGTAGCGGCCGCCTACCGGAGCCTGCGCGAATCGGGACATATCGAGAGTCTGCGGGGGTCGGGCAGCGTCACTCTTCCTGCGCCACATCGTGAGTCGGCACCCCCGGCGCACGTCGCCGACGAGATCGACTTGACGCAGGCGAGCCCGGCGGCCTGGCCAGGGCTTGCCGGCGCGCTGACCGAGACCGCGTCCGAGGCGGCGTCGATCCTCTCCCGCCCGGGATACGACATCGTCGGCTCGCGGGAGCTCCGTCGAGCGATCGCCGCTCGATATGAGCAACGCGGCCTCCCCACGCGGCCGGAGGAGATCCTGGTCACGACGGGTGCGCAGAGCGCGATCCACCTCATCGCGAGTGCTCTCGTGCGCCGCGGTGATCGCGTCGTCATAGAGACTCCGACGTATCCACACGCCGCCGAGGCATTCCGCAATGTCGACGCGCGGTTGGTCACGATTCCGGTGTCGACGTCGGGCGGCTGGGACCTCGAGCGCGCCGAGCAGGTCTTCTCTCGGACGGAACCGACGCTGGCGTACCTGATGCCGACGTTCCACAACCCCACAGGCCGATCGATGACACGCCGAGAGCAGGACGTGATCGCCCGGGCGGCAGGCGACTCGGGGTGCATGCTCGTCCTCGATGAGACGACGGCGGAGCTGTCGCTCGATGACGCGACGATCCCGGATCCGGCACTGATCGGTACGTCCGCACTCCGGATCGGCTCCCTCGGAAAGACGGTCTGGGGCGGACTGCGTGTCGGGTGGATCCGTGCTCAGCCGCAGACGATCCGCCGTCTCGTCGCGTCCCGCCCGTCCCGCGAACTCGGAACGCCGGAGTTCGAACAAGCCGTTGCCGTGGGTCTCCTACAGCGCATGCCGGAGATCCTCTCGCAACGCGCCGCGCTTCTCGCCGAAGGCCACACCGCGTTGAGGGAGACGCTCGCGACGCGACTGCCGGAGTGGGGCATCCCCGATGTGCAGGGGGGAGTGTCCTTGTGGGTGCGCCTGGACGCCCCGCTGAGCGCAGGCCTCGTGATGGCGCTCCGCACCCGCGGCGTCCACCTGTCCTCGGGCTCGCGGTTCGCGCCCGATGGCACGCACGAGAGCAACCTGCGCATCCCCTTCACTGCGTCGCCCCAGCTGCTGCGGCGTGGCGTCGGAGTGATCGCCGACGTCTGGCCGGCCGTGAAGGCCGCAGCGCCGCGGGGTCTACCGGAGGACTTGGCGACGATCGTCTAGGCGGCCGGAGGGAACCGAGGCGCGCTCCGGCCCGGCAGTCACCGCGAGAACCGGACGCAGTCGACGGCCTCGCCCAGGTTCCAGAACTCGCCGAGATCGCGGTAGGCGTTTCGCGAGGCCAGAAAGCGTCGCGCCACATATCGTCGCCCGTCGCTCTCGCCGCGCATCTGGATGTGACCCAAGACGCGTCCCGCCGCGTCCGTCGCCCGCCAGGAGCGCTCAGACACCCGGAGCAGATCGACGCCGCCAACACTCAGCCGTCCTCGGGGCGGCAACGCGAAGGGGTCTGCCGTCGCTCGCGCATCGTTCTTGGTCGACATGTCGGCTCCTCTCCCGTCATTATTGAGTCGAACATATCTTCGACCTCCGACACTGCGCGGCCTCCTCCCCAGGAAACGCAGAGCACCGATTCCGCACGGACGACGAGTCAGGGCGACTCATCAATGGGCGACACGGCCAGGCTGATGCCACCCATTCCTGATGACCGAGGAGGTCACCGACATGAGCGAACACATCACCGTCATCGGCACCGTCGTCGGAGATCCCGAGCGTCGCCAGACCGCGGGAGGCCACACGGTCGCCCGCTTTCGCCTCGCCAGCACAGAGCGCAGGCGCGACGAGGCCTCCGGTGGCTGGGTCGACGGGCACACGAACTGGTACACCGTCTCGGCTTACCGAGGCCTCGCCGAGAACGTGCTCCAGTCGCTGGGCAAAGGCCACCGTGCGATCGTGGTCGGTGCGTTCCGGCTGCGGCAGTGGGAGTCCGCCGGCAAGCACGGCACGTCCGCCGAGGTCGAGGCTTCCGCCGTGGGGCATGACCTTCTGTGGGCAACGACGGAGTACCGGCGCAGCGAGTCCCTGCCGCCGGCTTCCGATGCCGGGGCTGGTTTGCGCGATGACGCTGAAGCTCCCGCGTCGACGGTCCCGGACGACCGTGTCTATGCCGTCGCGGCGGACTCCCCGTTCTGACGGGCCCACCTCCGGCCCCTTCCCTCTGCCGCACGCCCATCGCACGAACGAGCCCGCCCCGCGCCTACAATCGACGGGTGTCCCGAACGCCCGGTCGCCTTTTCTCCGCCATCTTCCTCATCGCCGCGCTGGCGGGCGGTGCGACGGCGTGCACGCCCGCCGACACGCCATCACCGCCCCCCTCCAGTTCGGCCGCCGTGTCACCCAGTCCGACGGCCAGCGGAGTGTCGCTGAAGGTCGACGGCGATGCCGAAGACAACCTGCCGCTGTTCACGTCCGTCATGCGGGCGGTATGGAAGACCGACGACAAGGTGAAGGGGCGTGCCTACGTCGATGCGCTTGCCGACGCCGGGTTCGATGTGCAGACGATGCAGGTGACACGCGATGAGACGAGCGTCGGCAACCCGGCGGACAGCATCCAGTTCTCGGTGCTCTGGAAGGGCGAGTGCCTCGTGGGTCAGGTCGGCCCGTCCACCAAGAAGCCCACGGCGGTCGTGCTTCCCGCTCTGCCCGACGAGCGGTGTCTCGTGGGCGATACCCGAGAGATCGATTGGACGCCGGCGGGTTGACCACAGGTCCGTCGGCGCAGGACGGCGGAGGCACTCCATCGGCGTCGAGGCTCGCGTTGCGGCGTTAGGCTGGGAGGCTGACGAGGTCACCCCTTTGGAGATTGTGAAACGACATGGCTGAGTACATCTATCAGATGGTCCGCGCCCGAAAGGCCGTCGGGGACAAGCTGATCCTCGACGACGTCACGATGTCGTTCCTGCCCGGCGCGAAGATCGGCATGGTCGGTCCGAACGGCGCGGGAAAGTCGACCATCCTCAAGATCATGGCGGGGTTGGACGCCCCGTCCAACGGTGACGCGAAGCTGACACCGGGGTTCTCCGTCGGCATCCTGATGCAGGAGCCGGAGCTCGACGAGTCCAAGACCGTCTTGGAGAACATCCAGGACGGGATCGCCATCAAGGCGAAGGTCGATCGCTTCAACGAGATCTCCGGGCTCATGAGCGATCCCGACGCCGATTTCGACGCGCTGCTGGCTGAGATGGGCACGCTTCAGGAGGAGATCGACGCCGCCGACGCTTGGGACCTCGATTCCCAGCTCGAGCAGGCGATGCATGCGCTGCGCACGCCGCCCGGAGATGCCTCCGTGAGCAATCTCTCGGGAGGGGAGACGCGTCGCGTCGCGCTCACGAAGCTCCTGCTTCAGAAGCCTGATCTGCTGCTTCTGGACGAGCCCACCAACCACCTCGACGCCGAGAGTGTGTTGTGGCTCGAGCAGCACCTCCAGAAGTACGCCGGCGCCGTCATCGCGATCACTCACGATCGGTACTTCCTCGACAACGTGGCGGAGTGGATCGCAGAGGTCGACCGTGGGCGACTCATCGGCTACGAGGGTAACTACTCCACGTACCTGGAGAAGAAGGCAGAGCGTCTGTCGGTCCAGGGAAAGAAGGACGCGAAGCTGGCCAAGCGGCTCGCCGAGGAGCTCGACTGGGTGCGCTCGAACGCCAAGGGACGGCAAGCGAAGTCGAAGGCTCGTCTCGCGCGCTACGAAGAGATGGCGGCCGAGGCCGAGCGCACCCGCAAGCTCGACTTCGAGGAGATCCAGATCCCGCCGGGGCCGCGCCTGGGAAGCGTCGTGATCGAAGCGAAGAAGCTCCAGAAGGCTTTCGGGGACCGGTCCCTGATCGACGGACTCAGCTTCAGCCTGCCGCCCAACGGCATCGTGGGAGTGATCGGCCCGAACGGCGTGGGCAAGACCACGCTCTTCAAGACGATCGTCGGCCTGGAGCCGCTCGACGGGGGCGAGCTCAAGATCGGCGACACCGTCAAGATCAGCTATGTCGACCAGAGCCGGTCCAACATCGATCCGCAGAAGACGCTGTGGGAAGTCGTCTCCGATGGACTCGACATCATCACGGTGGGCAAGACCGAGATCCCTTCCCGCGCCTACGTGTCCAAGTTCGGATTCAAGGGGCCAGACCAGCAGAAGAAGGCCGGCGTCCTGTCCGGTGGTGAGCGCAATCGCCTCAACCTTGCCCTCACGCTGAAGGAGGGGGGAAACCTCCTGCTCCTGGACGAGCCCACGAACGACCTCGACGTCGAGACGCTCCAGTCGCTGGAGAACGCGCTGCTCGAGTTCCCGGGGTGCGCGGTCGTCATCACGCACGACCGATGGTTCCTCGACCGCATCGCGACGCACATCCTCGCGTACGAGGGAACCGACGAGCAGCCCGACAAGTGGTACTGGTTCGAGGGGAACTTCGAGGCCTACGAGGCCAACAAGATCGAGCGGCTCGGGCCCGATGCCGCCACGCCGCACCGCTCCACTTACCGCAAGCTCACCCGTGACTGAGGGGCAGGGAGGCGTCGCGGCGGGCGGGCGCCTCCACGTTCCGATCCATCTGCGGTGGGGGGATCTGGACGCGTTCAACCACGTCAACAACACCTCCATGCTGAAGCTTCTCGAAGAGGCCCGTGTGCGTGCGTTCTGGGTCGCTGAGGCGGGCGACACTGCGCCCAGCACCGCGGTCATCGAGAGCGGACTGGATGCTGGCGCGCTCACTCTCATCGCCCGTCAAGAGATCGAGTACCTCGCGCCCGTGCCCTATCGTCGGGAGCCGCTCGATGTGCAACTGTGGTTCAGCAAACTCGGGGGTTCCAGCATCGAGGTCTGTTACGAGGTGTTCTCCCCGGCGAGCGACCCGGAACGGACGCTGTATGCCCGGGCGAGCTCGGTGGTCGTGATGGTCGATGCCGCCACGGGGCGACCGCAGCGCCTGACCGAGGAGATGCGGGACGCATGGTCACCGTACCTCGGCGAACCGCCGGCCTTCACTCACCGCCGTTGATCGCCTGTGGGTCGGGCACCCGCACCATGATCTCCTGCGCCACCGAGGCGATCAGCGCGCCATCGCGTGCGTACATCCGACCGGTGCTGAACCCGCGTCCGCCGCGGGCGCTCGGCGACTCCTGGACGTACAGCAACCACTCGTCGACGCGCGCCGGTCGATGCCACCACATGGCGTGATCGAGGCTGGCGACCTTCAGGCCCGGAGTCGACCACGCCACGCCGTGGGCGCGCAGCACCGGTTCCTGAATCGTCATGTCGCTCATGTAGGCCAGGACCGCGCGGTGCAGCGCGGGATCGTCGCCGATCGAACGCCGCGTCCGCATCCACACGGCCTGGCCCGGGCTGGTGTCGGGCGCCGGCTGCGTGTAGAGATCGCCGGCGGTGTGCAGGATCTCGACCGGGATCTGATCGAGGAGGCGGCCGGAGGCCGGATGATGCGGGGCCGCGTTTCGACGGCTCCGCACCGTTTCGGGATCGTCGATGCCCGCGGGCATGGACGCACCGTGCTCGAGTCCCGGATCTTCTCGCTCGAACGACGCGATCATCGAGAAGATCGGGAGACCGTCTTGGAAGGCTTGAGTGCGACGCGTGGAGAACGATCGCCCGTCGTGGATCCGATCCACCGAGAAGGTCAGTCCTGCCGACGCGTCGCCTGCGCGGAGGAAGTACCCGTGCATCGAGTGCGGTGTCCGGTCGTCCGACGTGGTGCGGTCGGCGGCAAGGATCGCCTGAGCGAGCACTTGGCCCCCGAAGATCCGACCGCTCGGCATCGGATGAGAGCGCCCCGTGAAGATGTCTTCCGTCGTCCGCGCGTCGCCGGAGGACAGATCGAGCACGTCCAGCATGAGTGCGACCGGGTCGGGAACCTCTGGCACGCCTACTCCCTCCACGGTCGGACTGACCTTGCTAGCTTAGAGCGGGTGTCCGCCTCCCTCCTCTTCCCCGATCCCCACGCAGCATCCGACGCGGTGACGTTCGCACAACGGGCGGCACGTTTGGGCGACGGCACCATCCGCCTGCAGGCAGAGCGAGGGACCCTGACGTTGACGTGCGCGCCTCTCGCGCCCCGCACGCTGGGCGAACCGACACCGACGATCCTCGGTCTGCGCGCGGTGCGAACGGACCCGGAACTGGTGTGCGACCTCGTCGTCGAGGCAGGCTCACTTGCGCACGGCGAGGACCCGTCCCGCGTCTCTCTGCCCGAGACGGCGGTGACCGCGGCATGGGCGGGGGTCTCGCCTCCCCGGACGGGGTGGACCCCCGTCGGGCGGGTTCCCGCAGCACGTCTGGCCGCTCGGGCCCAGGGAGGTATCGCCGCGGTTGCCGAGCGGCTTCCGACGGCCGCGGGAGAGGAGGTCGTTCACGCCATCCGCGCCGAGGTGTGGGGTGAACCCGACGAGAATGTGAGCGGGCTGCCGAGCGGAGTCGCGTTCGCTGCGTTCGCGCTCGGCTTCATCCGCGGGGAGGAGGAGGCGACGATCCACCAGCACGGGCCGTGGACGCGTCTCAGCCTCGTTCGAGGGCACGTCTTGACGCGCACGATCGTGCGTAGCGGCCTCACGCCGGTACGGCCGACGGGCGCGTTCGCCTGAGTCAGACCGCGGCTGCGGCCGCGCGCCCCGCGACACGACCGGAGAACAAGCACCCGCCGAGGAAGGTGCCCTCCAATGCGCGGTATCCGTGGACGCCACCGCCACCGAAGCCTGCCGCTTCGCCCGCGGCATAGAGGCCGGGAACCGGGACCCCTTCGGAGTCGAGGGCGCGGGCCGACAGATCCGTCTCGATGCCCCCCAGAGACTTTCGGGTGATCACGTGGAGCTTGACCGCGATGAGCGGCCCGGATGCGGGGTCGAGGATCCGATGCGGTCGGGCGGTGCGAACGAGCCGATCTCCCCGGTAAGCCCGGGCCGATCGCAGCAGGGCGATCTGGGCGTCCTTCGTGAACGCGTTGCCGACTTCGCGGTCGCGCGCCACGACCTCCTGCCGCACCCGCTCGGCATCGAGGGCCTCCCCACCTGGCAGGGCCCGCATCCCCTCGATGAGGGCGTCGAGATCGTCTCGCACGACGAAGTCCGCGCCGTGGTCGAGGAAGGCCTGCACAGGACCGGCAGCGCCCTTGCCGAGACGTGACTTCAGGAGGAGCCGCAGGTCCTTGCCCGTCAGATCGGGGTTCTGCTCGCTCCCGGACAGAGTGAACTCCTTCTCGACGATCGCGCGGGACAGCACGAACCAGGAGTGGTCGTGACCCGTCCGCCGCAGGTGCTCGAGCGTTCCGAGGGTGTCGAAGCCGGGGAAGAGCGGCGCCGGCAGCCTCTGTCCGGTCGCGTCGAGCCAGAGCGAGGACGGCCCCGGGAGGATACGGATGCCGTGGTGGGGCCAGATGGAATCCCAGTTCCGGATGCCCTCGACGTAGTGCCACATGCGGTCGCCGTTGATCAGTCGCGCCCCGGTCGCCGCCGTCACCGACTGCATCGAGCCGTCGACGTACTGCGGGACCCCGGAGAGCATCTCCCGCGGCGGCGCGCCGAGCCGGGACGGCCACTGGGCGCGCACGAGTTCGTGGTTGGCTCCGATGCCTCCGGAGGCGACGACCGTCGCGCTCGCCTCGATCTGGAAGGCGTCGACGACCTCACGCGAGGTCGCCTCGCCGCGGGGCGCCCCCGAGGGGGCCAGGATGTCGCCAACGGCACCTGTGACGACGCCGTCGTGCATCGAGAGCGCCGAGACCCGGTGGCGGGGGAGGATTGTGAGGGTCCCCGCGGCTTCTGCACGCGAGACCTCAGCGACGAAGGGTGCGATGACACCCGGCCCGGTTCCCCACGTGATGTGGAAGCGCGGGACGGAGTTGCCCGGCCCGAGAGCGGTGTACCCGCCACGTTCGGCCCAGCCGACGACGGGGAAGAACCTCATACCCTTCCCACGCAGCCACGCACGCTTCTCGTGGTGAGCGAAGTCGAGGTAAGCCTCGGCCCACTCCCGCGGCCAGCGATCCTCCTCCCTGTCGAAGCCGGCCGTGGCGAACCAGTCCTGCCGGGCGAGCTCGAGCGAGTCGGAGATCCCGAAGCGACGCTGCTCGGGGGAGTCCACCAGGAACAGGCCTCCGAAGGACCAGAACGCCTGACCGCCGAGGTTCGTCCGCGGTTCCTGATCCACGATCACCACGCGCTTGCCCGCAGCCACCGCTTCGCTGGCGGCGACGAGTCCGGCCAGTCCCCAGCCCACGATGAGGACATCGGTCCGATGCGTCGTACGTGCGTTCATCCGTCGACTCCTTCGTCGCGAGGGGACTGTGCTCAGCGGTCGCTGCCGGCGCGCCGCGGGGGATCGGGATGCAGGGGGAGGCCAGGACGGGACGACGGGCGCTCAGGCGCGATGCCGGACGGCTCGAACGTGTTCACCATCGCGTGCGCGGCCCGCTCCAGATAGTCCCACATCGTCGCGTCCTGGAGGGGCGAGAGCTCCGCCTCGTCCAGCGCGACACGCATCGCCCGCAGCCACCGGTCGCGGGCGTCGGGGTTCACGTGGAACGCCGCGTGCCTCATGCGCAGGCGCGGGTGTCCGCGACGCTCGCTGTAGGTCGACGGGCCGCCCCAGTACTGCTCGAGGAACATCCGCAGGCGTTCGTTCGCCGGCCCCAGATCCTCTTCCGGATACATCGGTTTGAGGACCTCATCGGCGGCGACCTCGCGGTAGAACGCGTCGACCAGCCGCCGGAAGGCGTCCGGGCCGATCTCCTCATAGAAGCTGCGGGGCGCGTCGCTCACGACTGCGCTCCCTCTGCCGTGGACTCGCCCGGGCCACTGCTCTCGGAGCCCGACGAACGAGGCTTGCGTTTGGGTTTCCACACCGGCCGGGCGACCGAATCGTCGGCCGGGGTGACCGGGGTGGGTTTGGTGCGCGGAGGATTGGCCCCGCGCACACGTTGCGCCCCCTCCAGCCCGCTCAGCATGATCGAATTCATCTGCGGCAGCGTGATGCCCATCTCGTCCATGCGCCGCTTGAGCCGCATGCGGAGTTCACGGGCCACGTCGTCTTTCGCGTTGGCGCGGGTCTTCATGACGAGTCGGATGACCAGCGCGTCTCCGGTGACGGACTCCAGGCCCCATACCTCCGGCTGCTCGATGACCCGCGAGCGCCATTTCGGGTCCTTCGCCAGGCTCTTCGCCGTCTCCAGCATCGCGGTCTCGACGTCTTCGATGACGACGTCGACGGGCACGGCGAGATCGATGATCACGCGCGACCATCCCTGCGACATGTTCCCGATCCGGGTGATCTCGCCGTTGCGTACGTACCAGAGCGTTCCATTGACGTCGCGGACGTGCGTGATGCGGACGCTCACGTACTCGACGATGCCCGTGGCGAGCCCGAGATCGACGACGTCGCCGATGCCGATCTGATCCTCGGCGACGATGAAGATCCCGTTCAGCACGTCCTTCACGATGTTCTGGGCGCCGAATCCGAGGCCGGCGCCGATCGCGGCCGACAGCAGAGCGAACGAGCCGAGCACGTTCTGATCGATCGCGTTCACGATCAGCAGCGCCGCGATGATCACGAGCGCGACGTTCACGATGTTCTGGAGGATGGACCCGAGCGTTCGCGTGCGTTGCACGAGGCGGACCGCGGCAAGTGGTGAGCGGTCGAGTGCCTGCGTGTCGGTCACATTGGCCTTGGACTTCGCTCCCGTCACGATGCGATTGACGACGCGTCTGATGACGACGCGCAAGAGCCACGACACGATCAGCGCCCCGACGATGATGGCGGCGATCACGAGGAGCTTCACGCCGATCTCGCCGAACGTCCGCAGCCACCACGGCCACGACCACTGCGCGGGGTCGACCGCCTGCTCGGGAACCAACATCACCCTTCGATCCTAATGAGCGGGACCTGAACGACGGCGGAGTCCGCCCTCAGAGAGAATCCTGTTCGACATGACCCCAGCGGTGCGCGAGGATCACGGCGTGGATGCGGTCCCGTGCGCCGAGCTTGGCGAGCACCCGCCCCACGTGGGTTTTGACGGTGGACTCGCCGAGGAAGAGCTCTGCGGCGATCTCCACGTTGGTCCGTCCGCGCGCCATCGCCAGATACACCTCGCGTTCACGCTCGGTGAGTTCGGCAGACGGGTCGGGCCCCGGAGGAGGTGACACGCGGGGCGCCAACTGCTCGATCACGCGCCGTGTCACCCTCGGTGCCAGAACGGCGTCGCCGCGATGGACGGCGCGGACGGCGGCCAGCAGCTCCGCTCGCTGTGCGTCTTTGAGGAGGAACCCGCTTGCGCCGGCTTCCAGTGCCCCGAATGCGTACTCGTCGAGATCGAACGTCGTGAGCACCAGCACGCGGGTGTCTGGACGGAGATCTCGAAGCCGCGCCGTCGCCTCGATCCCGTCCATGTGGGGCATTCGCACATCCATCAGGACGACGTCGGGGGCGAGGCGGACGGCTGCCTCGACGCCCTCCCGTCCGTCGCCGGCCTCTCCGACCACCTCGATGTCGGTCTCCGCCTCCAGGACGAGTCGGAAGCCGACGCGGATCAACTCCTGATCGTCGACCAACAGGATGCGGATCGGGCTGCTCACGGTCTCTCCTCCGGGGACATCGGGTCGGCGGTATCGGGGCGCACTCGGTCGCCCTCCATCGGGAGGCGAGCGCGCACGCGCCAGCTCCCGGGGGGCAAGGGTCCGACATCGAGCTCACCGCCGACATGGTCGACGCGCTCCCGGAGCCCTCGCAGGCCGTACCCGCCCGTGGATGGCACACCCACCACGCCATCGTTGCGTACCTCGACGACGACCTCTCGCGCACCGATCCGAAGGAGGACGTCGATGCGCCGCGCGGCCGGAGCGTGCCGCATCGCGTTCGTGACCCCCTCCTGGACGATGCGCGCGACAGCGAGCCGCAGCGACCGCGGCAGGTCGGCGATCGTGCCGGCGGTCGATTCCTGCCGGAAAACCACGGGGTAGCCCGCTGCGCGCGCCGACTCGACGACTGCCGAGACCGCGTCCTCGCCCACGGGGGTGAGGGGAGCGGACGCGCTGTCGTCGCGCAGGACACCGAGCATCGCTCGCATCTCGAGGAGCGCGGCCCGGGCGGTGTCGGCCACCTGGGCGGTCGCCGCCCGCGCCCGATCTTGATCTCGCGTGGCTGTCGCGCCCTCCGACAGGGCAACGATCACCGTGAGGGAGTGGGAGACGATGTCGTGCATCTCTCGCGCGATGCGAGAGCGCTCCGCGCTGGCGGCCAACTGCGCTTGCTGATCGCGTTCGACGAGGAGTTGGCGAGAGCGCGCGATGATCGCCTCGACGTAGCGTTTGCGGTTTCCGACGTTGACTCCGATCAGCGTGCCGATCAGGAGCATTCCCCCTGTGCCGATGACCGCGTTCGCTGCGTCTGACGGGGCAACGACTCCGGCGAACCCGAGCCAGAACGCGACGACGCCCAGTGCGCCAAGTCCGATCCCGAACCCCATCCACGCGGCCCGTGTCGACCGGTACACCGCGAGGGAGTAGCTCGTCACGAGACCGAGCATCGAGCCGGTGCCTGTTCCGGCGAGGAGAAAGGCGACATCCAGGATGATGGCGCCGACGAAGACCGCGGTCGGCCACTGGCGGCGGCGCAAGAGCATCACGCAGGCGCAGACCGTCAGGGGGACGAGCACGAGCGCGGCAGGGGACGGTCCCCTGCCCGTTTCCGTCGGTATACGGAACGTCGCGGCGGGAACCACGTTGAGCGCCAGACAGATCAGGGCGACGAGGATGTCGGCCAGAAGAGGGTGACGGGCCCAGAAGCGACGGATGACGCCGGGAACACGCGGCAGCCGCAGCTCATCGTCCATGACGGAGGACGAGCTGCGGCTGCGTGGAGACACGGCCCCGACTTTACGCGTCGCGGACGCGGAGGACGGCCCATGCGCCCGCGAGGCACACGGCGACCCACCCGACGAGCGTCAGCACGGCGGTGCCGGGGTCTGCCGCACCGGGAACCGTCAGCACCTGTGCGGCGCTCATCGGGAGGTGCTTGCCGAGGTCGGCGACCCAGGCCCATGCGGGACCGAAGAGGCGGAACAGGTCGACCACGATCGGAAGGACGAACAAGACGCCCACCGTCGCGGCGATCGCCCCCGCCCCGCTTCGGAGGATGAAACCGAAGCCCACGCCGATCAGGGCGAACACAGTCATCGACATGACGCTGTAGGCGATCGGCACGATCGACTGCGCGGGCTCGGACCAGTCGATGGGCGAGGCGAGGATCGGAGCCGTGGCGAGCACGGCGACGCCGAAGATGATCGCCGAAGCGATGGCGAGGAAGCCCCCGACCACCACCGCCTTGGCAGCCAAGACCTCACCACGGCGAGGCACGGCGGTGAGCGTGGATCTGATCATGCCGGTCGAGTACTCTCCGGTCACCGAGATCGCACCGAGGATCCCCGCCAGCAGCATCGTGAACTGCATGGGCGCGGTGATCGCCATCACGGGCGGGAATTCCGACGGGAAGTCCCTCGAGGCCGTGGCCATGAGGGCGGAGATCCCGACGGAGAGCACGGCGGTGATCCCGATCGACCACCAGGTGGAACGAAGCGAGACGAGCTTGATGGTCTCTGCGCGCAGGACTCGCACGAACGTGAGGTGCGCCGCGGGCGTTGCCGTGCGCGGAGCCGGGGCCGCTGCGGCCTCCAGGACGGGGGCGGTCATGAGATCTCCTTGGAGCGGTACTCGACGGACTCACCCGTGAGCGCCAGATAGGCGTCTTCCAGCGAGCCTGTCGTGGGGGTGAGTTCGTGAAGGGGGATGCCTGCCGCGGCGGCCGCATCGCCGATCGCGGCGGCCGAGGTGCCTTCGATGTCGAGGACACCCGTTTCCGCGGCCGTGACGCTGACGCCCGTGCCCGCCAGTACATCGACGAGCTCGCTCGGACGCGGTGTGCGCACCCGCACGGTGGTGGCCGTCCATGCCGAGACCAACTCGGCCAGCGGCGCGTCGGCGAGCACCCGACCGCGGCCGAGCACGATGACGTGGTCCGCGGTGAGGGACATCTCGCTCATGAGGTGACTGGACAGAAGCACCGTGCGCCCCTGCGAGGCCTGGTAGCGGACGAACTGGCGTACCCAGCGAACGCCCTCGGGGTCCAGTCCGTTGACCGGCTCATCGAGGATGAGGGTGTGCGGGTCGCCGAGCAGAGCTGCCGCGATCCCCAGGCGCTGCCCCATGCCCAGCGAGAACTTGCCGGCCCGCTTGCGGGACACCGAGCCGATACCGGCCAACTCGATCACCTCGTCGACACGTGCTTTGCCGATGCCGTGTGTCGCGGCGATCGCTCGGAGGTGCGCCGACGCGCTCCGCCCCGTGTGCACCGCCTTGGCGTCCAGCAGTACGCCCACTTCGGTGAGCGGTGCGCGCGAGGAGCGGTAGGGGTGTCCGTTCACGGTCACCTGCCCCGCGGTCGGTCGGTCGAGACCGACGATCATGCGCATGGTGGTCGACTTCCCCGCACCGTTCGGGCCGAGGAAGCCCGTGACTTTCCCCGGCTGGACGGTGAAGGAGACGTCGGACACCGCGTTCTTGTCTCCGAACCTCTTCGTGAGGCCTTCTGCAACGATCATGCTTCGACGCTACTAACCCGGACCTCTGGCGCACATCCGCCCCGAGTACCGAACGCCGCGGGCCGGCGTCCCCCCGAAGGAGGAGGCCGGCCCGCGGGAGACTCCGCCTACTGGGCGTCGCGCTCCTGAACGGCCAACGCCCGATCCACGCCGGCCAGGTTCTCGGCGACCAGTCGTCGGAGGGCGGGGGGAGCGTCGCGGTGGCTGTCGAGCCACCCGCGCGTTGCGTCCCGGAGCTCGCTGTTGGCCAGCGGTGCCGGGTAGAGCCCCGTAATAAGGTAGTTCGCGATCTGGTACGTGCGGGTCGACCAGATCGGGAGCAGCATCTCGAAGTAGTCGTCGATGAACGCGGCGAGTGCGTCGGTTCCCGCGGGGTGCACGAAGCCCAACGCCGCGGAGCGGACGACAGTGTTCGGCAGGTCAGTCGAGTCGATGAGCGACGCCCACGCGATCCGCTTGGCATCCACGGTCGGAAGGGCAGCATGTGCCTGCGCCGCGAACTCGCCGCCCTTGGCGGTGTTGTCCGCCTCCCGCGCCGCGTCGATCTCTGCGGCGCTCGCGACCCCGCCTGCCGCGAGAGAGACCAGGAGCGCCCACGAGAGATCGTCATCGACGACGAGCCCGTCGAGGGTGAGGTCACCCGAGCGCAGTGCCCGGACACGCTCCCAGTGCTCAGAAGTCGACGCGGCCGAGGCGAACGCGGTGACGAACTGGAGCTGACTGTCGCTGCCCGGGGCCGCGGCCTGCGCGAGCGTCCAGAGGCCGTCGGCGACCTTCCGACGGGACTCCGCCCGCACGGCAGGGGCCACGTAGGAGTTCGCCGCGAGCTGGAGCTGAGCCAGCGTGGTGCGGACGGTCGTCGACTCGGTCTCGGCGCCGATGTTGCGCAGGACGAGGTCGATGTAGTCCGACGCGGACGCCTCGGCGTCACGGGTCTGGTCCCACGCCGCCCCCCACACCAGCGAGCGAGCGAGCGGGTCGCTGATCTTGCTCAGGTGCTCGATGGCCGTCGCGAGGGAGCGGTCGTCGAGGCGGATCTTCGCGTACGCGAGGTCTTCGTCGTTGAGCAGCACGAGGTCCGGTCGCTCGAGGCCGACCAGCTCGGACACCTCGGTGAGGTCGCCGTCGACGTCGATCTCCACGTGGTGCGTCCGCACGAGCGCGCCGTCGTCGAGGGTGTAGAAGCCCACGCCGAGACGGTGCGGCCGGATCGTCGAGTAGTCCGCCGGGGCCGTCTGCACGATCGCGAAGCGCGTGATCACGCCCGCGCCGTCCGTCTTGATCTCGGGCGCGAGTGTGTTCACACCAGCCGTCTCCAGCCACTTCTTCGACCAGGTCGTCAGTTCGCGACCGCTCGTGGCCTCCAGCTCCACCAGCAGATCGCGCAGCTCGGTGTTTCCCCACGCATGCTTCTGGAAGTACGCGGACACGCCGCCGAAGAACGCCTCGATGCCCACCCATGCGGCGAGCTGCTTGAGGACGGACCCGCCCTTCGCGTAGGTGATCCCGTCGAAGTTCACCTGCACGTCTTCGAGATCGTTGATCTCCGCGACGACCGGGTGCGTCGAAGGCAGCTGGTCCTGGCGGTACGCCCACGACTTCTCCATCGCGTTGAAGGTCGTCCACGCCTCGGTCCACTCGGTGGCTTCGGCGGTCGCGATCGTCGACGCCCACTCCGCGAACGACTCGTTGAGCCAGAGGTCGTTCCACCACTTCATCGTGACCAGGTCGCCGAACCACATGTGGGCGAGCTCGTGGAGGATCGTCACGACGCGACGCTCCTTGACCGCGTCGGTGACCTTGCTGCGGAAGACGTAGGTCTCGGTGAAGGTGACCGCTCCTGCGTTCTCCATCGCACCCGCGTTGAACTCGGGCACGAAGAGCTGGTCGTACTTCTCGAAGGGATAGGGGACCTGGAACTTCTCTTCGTAGTACGCGAAGCCCTGCCGCGTCTTCTCGAAGATGTAGTCCGCGTCGAGGTGCTGCCAGAGGCTCTTGCGGCCGTAGACGCCCAGCGGGATCACCCGCCCCGAGGCGCTCGTCAGCTCGGAGAACGTCGCCTCGTACGGGCCCGCCACGAGTGCGGTGATGTAGGAAGAGATGCGGGGAGTGGGCGCGAAGGTCCAGGTCGAGGCACCGGCGCCTGCGGGCGTCGGCTCCGGAGTCGGAGAGTTCGACACGACCTTCCACGCGCTCGGCGCGGTGACGGTGAATTGGAAGGTGGCCTTGAGGTCGGGCTGCTCGAACACCGCGAAGACTCGGCGCGAGTCGGGAACCTCGAACTGGGAGTAGAGGTACACCTCACCATCCGCGGGGTCGACGAAGCGGTGGAGCCCCTCACCGGTGTTCGTGTAGAGGCAGTCGGCCTCGACCACGAGCTCGTTCTCAGCGGCGAGGTCGTCCAGCGCGATACGCGAATCGGCGAAGGCAGCAGCGGGTTCAATCGACCGACCGTTGAGTGTGATGGTGTGGACCTCTCGGGCGATGAGGTCGATGAAGGTGGACGCCCCCGCGACGGCGCTGAAGCGCACGACGGAGCGGGAGCGGAACACCTCCGGTCCGGTCGTCACGTCGAGCGTGACCTCGTACGAGGACGTGTCGACGATCGAGCGGCGCTCCTGCGCTTCGCTGCGGGTGAGGTTCTCTCCAGGCACGTTGGTGTCTCCCAAGGGTCAGGGTGGATGCCGCGGGCAGGCGCTGCTGGCGTCTGCGACAACCCGACAAGCCTACGCCGACGCCGATTCCCGGCGCACATGATCGCGGGCGTGCGCGATCGCGTCGGGAAGGGAGAGGAAGAGGTGCCGGTGGTGGCGGAGCGCGTCGAGCACGCCGATGCGCCGGAACAGGCGGTCATGACGGGCTTGCACGCCTTTGATGAGGACGGTGACACCTCGCCGCTCCAGCGCCTGCACGATCTCCCCGAGAATGCGGGCGCCGGTGGCGTCGACGAGCTCGACCTGGCTCATGCGCAGGATGACGACCGAGACGCCCTGAACCTCGTTGACCTTCTCGAACACGCGATCGGAAGCGGCGAAGAAGAGTGGGCCGTCGAAGCGGATGATGGCGATCCTCTCGTCGCCCGCGACCGGGTC
>JBMDWQ010000281.1:0-3717 GCA_048594675.1 Microbacterium sp.
CTGGCCCCCCGCGCCCCCCCCCACGCCCCCGGGCGCCCCCCCCCCCCCCGGCCCTGGGCGCCGGGGCCGGGTCGAGGCTCGTCAGACCAGCGACTCGCGCCAGGCTGCGTGCAGCTGGGCGAACTTTCCGGTGCCGGAGATGAGCGTCTCAGGGGTGTCGTCCTCGATGATCCGTCCGTGCTCCATCACGAGCACCCGATCGGCGATCGCGACGGTCGACAGGCGGTGCGCGATGATGATGGCCGTGCGATCGGCGAGCAGGGTCTGCAGCGCGTCCTGGATCTGCCGTTCCGACGGGATGTCGAGCGACGCCGTCGCCTCGTCGAGAATCAGCACCGCCGGATCGGCGAGGAAGGCGCGAGCGAAGGAAATCAGCTGCCGCTGCCCCGCCGAGACGCGCCCACCGCGCTTGTTGACGTCGGTCGCGTAGCCATCGGGAAGTCGCTCGATGAAGTCGTGCGCCCCCACCGCGCGCGCGGCGGCACGGATCTCCTCCATGGTCGCGTCGGGTTTGCCGAGCGCGATGTTGTCGGCCACCGTGCCACTGAACAGATAGGCCTCCTGGGTGACCATGACGATCGCCCGCCGCAGATCCTTCGGATGCAGGTCCCGGAGGTCGACGCCATCGAGGGCGACGACGCCGCGTGACGGGTCGTAGAACCGCGAGACGAGCTTGGCGAGCGTCGACTTTCCCGCCCCCGTCGTCCCCACCAGCGCAATGGTCTGTCCGGCCGGGATGTCGAGGGAGAAGTGCGGCAGGATCGTGCGGTCATCGCTGTACCCGAAGGTGACGTCGCGGAACTCGACGTGCCCGCGCGCCGACCAGAGGTCGATCGGGTTGACCGGGTCGGGCACGGTCGGCTCCTCCTCCAGCACTCCCGAGACCTTCTCCAGGGCGGCGGTGGCCGACTGATAGGAGTTGAGGAAGAACGCGATCTCCTGCAACGGCGAGAAGAAGTTCCGGACGTAGAGCACGGCGGCCAGGAGTGTGCCGACGAGGATCGAACCGTCGGCCACGCGCAAGCCGCCCCACAGCACGACCAGCGCCACCGACACCGCGGCGACGGCCATCATGCCGGGCTCGAAGACCCCGAACAGGCGGATCGAGCGCAGGTTCACGTCTCGGTACTGGCTCGAGAGGTCTCCGAACTCGTCGTCGTTGCGCTCCTCCTTGCGGAACGCCTTGACGGCGCGGATGCCGGTCATCGACTCGACGAACTTCACGATCACCTTCGCGCTGATCACGCGGGACTCGCGGTACACCTTCTGCGAGCTCAGGTAGAACCACCGCATGATGAACCACAGCGGAATGCCCATGGCCAGCAGGATGATGCCCGACTGCCAGTCCAGGAGCACGAGCGCGACGAGCGTGAACCCGCCGTAGAGGACGCCCGAGACGAGCTCGTTGAGCCCCCCGTCGAGCAGTTCGCGGATCGAGTCCAGGTCGCTCGTCTGGCGCGAGATGATCCGGCCCGACGTGTACGACTCGTGGAACTCCAGGCTCAGCCGCTGCGTGTGCAGGAAGATCCGCTTGCGGAGATCGAGCATCACCGCCTGCGTGAGCCGAGCAGCGACGACCGCGTACCAACCGATCAGCGCCGCGCCTCCGAAGCCCGCGACGAGATAGATCGCGACCACCAGGATGGTCGGCATCCAGTCACCGTCGGCGAGGACGGTCTCGAGCGCATTGTTGATCCCGAACGCGATCAACGCAGGCCCGGCCACCCGCAGAGCGGTCGAGATGACGAGGACGGTCGCCGCCAGGATGATCTGCCGGCGAAGCGGCCCCACCAGCGAGCCCAGCAGGCGCAGCGAGCGCTGGCGGATGGCGCGGGACTCGTCGCGCGTGTAGTCGGAGCGGTCTTCGCCGCTGGTTCCGGTGACCGTGGTGCTCACAGGTTCACCTCCCTCTCCCGCATGCGGGTTTGTTCGTCTTCCAGACTCGAGATCACGTGCCGGTAGTGGGCACTCGTGCGCAGCAGCTCCGAGTGCGTGCCGACCGCGGTGATCCGACCCTCCTCGAGAAGCGCCACCCGGTCGGCCAGCGTGACCGTCGAAGGACGGTGCGCCACGATCAGCGCGGTGGTCGCGTGCAGTACCTCTCGGAGGGCATCCTCGACGAGCGCCTCGGTGTCGACGTCGAGCGCCGACAGCGGATCGTCGAGGACCAGGACGGCCGGCCGTGCCGCGACCGCGCGCGCGAGCGCGAGTCGCTGCCGCTGACCGCCGGACAGCGACATCCCCTCTTCGCCGATGACGGTGTCGGCACCCGACGGAAGCTGATCGACGAATCCGGCCTGAGCCACCTGCAGGGCCTCGCGCAAGACCGCGTCGGC
The DNA here is from genome assembly GCA_048594675.1 of Microbacterium sp. Taxonomy (GTDB): domain Bacteria; phylum Actinomycetota; class Actinomycetes; order Actinomycetales; family Microbacteriaceae; genus Microbacterium. Next base: position 2,337 of record JBMDWQ010000281.1, read on the forward strand.
CTCGGGACTCCCCGGCACGAGGTCTTCCCGACCGAGGAGCACGTTCTCGCGAACCGTCTGCGAGAAGAGCGTCGCATCTTCGAACGCCATGCCCACGTGTGTGCGCAGTTCGGCCAGGGTCAGGTCGCGCACGTCGACGCCGTCGAGGGTGACCCGCCCGGCCGTCACGTCGTAGAGACGCGCGGGGAGGGTCGTCAGGGTCGTCTTGCCCGATCCCGTCAGGCCCACGAGCGCCATCGTCTCGCCGGGCTGGAGCTCGAGGTCGATGCCGTTCAGCAGATCGCGCTCGCTCTCCGCCGCATCCTGATAGCGGAAGTGCACGCCCTCGAAGCGCAGGGCTCCTCGGGGTTCTGCCAGCCGGACGGGGTTCTCGGGGTCGACGATCGAGTTGCCTTCGTCGAACACCTCGAAGATGCGGTCGGTGGCCGTGCGCGCATCCAGCAGGAAGGAGAACAGGAAGCCGATGGACTCCATCGGCCACCGCAGCACCGTGGCCATCGCGAAGAAGGCGATGAGCTCTGCGATCGTCAGCTGCTGCATCTGGGTGAGGACGATTCCCACACCCAGGCACAGCGCGAAGGCGATGTCGGGCAGCAGCACGAGCCAGAACCAGATCCAGCCGACCGCTCGCGCCTTGCTCAGCTCCGTCTCCCGGAGGGTCTCGGCCTGCCGGGTGAACTTGTGCAAGGCGTGCGTGCCGCGCCCGAACGCCTTGAGGACGCGGATGCCGTGCACCGATTCCTCGACCGAGGTGGCCAGGTCACCGGCTTGGTCCTGGCTCTGACGCGCGAGCGTGCCGTACGTCTTCTCGAAGCGGAAGCCGGCGATCCACAGCGGCGCACAGACGATCAAGAACGTGGCACCGAGGGCCCAATGCCAACGGAACAGCAGCGCCGCGCCGACGGCGATCGTGATGGCGTTGACGAGCAGCAGCACGAGACCGAAGGCGAGCCAACGGCGCACCATGCTGATGTCCTGCATCATGCGGCTGAGCAGCTGACCCGACTGCCACCGGTCGTGGAACGCGACGGGCAGACGCTGGAGGCGCTGGAAGAACCCGGTGCGGAGGTCATACTCGACCTTGGTGGAGGGCGCGATCACGAAGAAGCGTCGTGCCCACACCATCAGGGCTTCCAGCAGCCCCAGGACGAGGATCGCCACGGCGCCCCAGACGAGCTGCCCGAGGTCTCTCGAGGCGATGGGCCCCTGCACGACGGCCTCGAGGACGAGCGGAATGGACAGCGCGAGGAGGCTGGCCGCGAGCGCGCTGGCAGCTCCCAGGCCGAGGCGCGGCAGCACCGGCTTCGCGAAGGGATAGAGGCGGGCGAGCGCCCGCGGAGTGGACAGATGGGGCGTGGGGCTCTCGGTGGAAGAGGTCATG
>JBMDWQ010000282.1:0-3063 GCA_048594675.1 Microbacterium sp.
GTCGGTGCGACCGCGCCGGCCCTTTCCGCCGACGACCAGGTCTCCTCCGATGATCGGGTCGTCCCACTGCCAGGAGCCCCATGCCGAAACGCATCGACATTCCCGTTCCCGACCTCACCGGCCGTCGGGCCCTCGTCACCGGCGCCAGCGACGGGGTGGGGCTCGAGATCGCCCTCCGCCTCGCCCGCGCGGGCGCTGAGCTCATCCTTCCCGTGCGCAATGCGGAGAAGGGCGAGGCCGCCCTCACGCGGATCCGCGCGGAGGTCCCGGGGGCGCGCGTGGAGCGACGTCGCCTCGACCTCGCGGCCCTCGACTCCGTGCGGGCGCTCGTCGCGGAACTGACCGCCGAGGGGGCCCCGCTCCACCTGCTGGTCAACAACGCGGGCGTCATGACCCCTCCCACGCGCAAGCTCTCGACCGACGGCTTCGAGATGCAGTTGGCCACCAATCACCTGGGTCACGCCGCACTGACCGTCGGCCTCCTCCCCCTCCTGCGCGCCGGCCAGGGGCGCGTGGTCAGCCAGGTGTCGGTGGCCGCCGACCAGGGGCGCGTGCTGTGGGACGACCTCAACTCGGAGCAGCGCTACGACGCCATGGCCGCGTACTCCTCCTCGAAGATCCTCGTGGGCCTGTTCGCCGCCGAGCTCGACCGCCGCTCCTCCGCGCACGGCTGGGGAGTGCGGAGCATGCTGTCGCATCCCGGCGTCACCCCGACCAACCTGCTGGCCGCACAGCCCGAGCTCGGTCGCCCCCGCGACACCACGGCCGTCCGCGTCATCCGGGCACTCTCCCGGCGCGGCCTGGTCTTCGGCACACCGGCCTCGGCCGCCCTCACCGCCGTGTACGCCGGCACGAGCCCCGAGGCGCGAGGCGGCCACCTGTACGGCCCGAGCGGCCTGCGCCACCTCGGCGGACCGCCGGCCGAGCAGTCTCTGTACAGCCGGCTCACCGGTGCCGACGACGCCGCCCGCGCCTGGCGGGTGACGGGTGAGCTCCTCGGAACTCCGCTGCCGGGATGACGGGGCGTGAGGGGGAGCGGCGATCCCTTGCCCGCACGGCCGGAGCGGCCGAGACTCGACGGGTGGACCGTGAACAGCTCGCCGATTTCCTCCGCCGCCGACGCGAGGCGCTGCAGCCGGAAGACGTGGGCCTCTCTCGGGGTCAGCGGCGACGCACGAGCGGCCTCCGGCGCGAAGAGGTGGCCGCTCTCGCCGACATGTCGACGGACTACTACAGCAGGCTGGAACAGCAACGGGGGCCGCAACCGTCCCTCCAGATACTGACTGCCCTCGCCCGTGGCCTCCGCCTCACCCTCGCCGAGCGCGATCACCTGTTCCGTCTCGCCGGCCACACAGCGCCGGCGCGGCTGGGCGGCAGCGATCACGTCTCTCCGGGGCTGATGCGGGTGCTGGATCGCCTGGCCGACACTCCGGCTCAGGTGATGACCCGGCTCGGCGAGACCCTCGCACAGACCCCACCCGCGCGAGCGCTCTTCGGCGACGAGACGCGCTTCTCGGGACCGATGAGGAGCATCGGCTACCGCTGGTTCCTTCATCCCCCCGCGCGCGACGTCTATCCGCCGGAGGATCACGCCCAGCGTTCGCGGGATTTCACCGCCGACATCCGCGCCGTCTACGCGGAGCACGGGCCCCGTTCGCGGGCCGCCGCGATGGTGTCGGAACTGCGGGAGAAGAGTCCGGAGTTCGCCGCGCTGTGGGAGCAGCACGAGTTGCGGAGCGAGCACACGATCGACAAGCGCCTGCAGCACCCCGAGACGGGGATCATGAACCTGCAGTGCCACGTGCTCGTCGATCCGGATCAGGCCCAGACTCTCCTGGTGATCACCGCGCCGCCGGGCACGGTGGACGCCGAGAAGCTCCAGCTGCTGTCAGTGATCGGCGCCCAGCGGATGGACTGAATCCCCTCAGCGCGGCGAGCCGCGGCGGCAACCCGTGAGCGAGACATCTGGCGGCAAGGATCGGCTGACCTTGCTGGATCGATCGCCGACGCAGGCGTACCGTGACGGCATGACCATCCCCACCGCCCCCGGGGCGCATCGCGACGAGCCCCACCGCGTGGGTCTCTCGCAGCGGCTGAACTGGTTGCGTGCGGGGGTGCTCGGAGCCAACGACGGGATCGTGTCGACCGCAGCGGTGGTCGTCGGCGTCGCCGGTGCCACCTCCGAGGTGATGCCGGTACTGCTGGCGGGCTCGGCGGCCCTCGTGGGCGGGGCGATCTCCATGGCGCTGGGCGAGTACGTGTCGGTGTCGAGCCAACGCGACACCGAGCGGGCCCTGATCGAGAAGGAGCGCCGCGAGCTCGCAGACGACCCGGATGCGGAACTGGCCGAGCTCGTCGGCCTGTACGAGGCGCGGGGCCTGAGCCACGACACCGCCACCCGCGTCGCGAGCGAGCTGACCGCCAACGACGCGCTCTCGGCGCACCTGTCGATCGAGCTCAACATCGACCAGGACGACGTCGTGAGCCCGTGGCACGCCGCCCTCGCCTCGGCGATCGCGTTCCTCGTCGGCGCCCTCCTCCCCATGGCGACGATCCTGCTCGTGCCACATCCGGCCCGGATCGTGTGGACGTTCGTCGCGGTGCTGCTCGCCCTCGCGATCACGGGCTACACGGCCGCGTGGATCGGAGCGGCGTCTCGGTGGCGCGCCGTGGCGCGTACGGTCACGGGCGGCGCGATCGCGCTGGGTGCCACCTTCCTGGTCGGCTCCCTGTTCGGCACCGTCGCCGGCTGAGCCGGCGCCTCAGCGGCTCTCGTCGGTGACGGCCGTCTCCGCCGGGGAGGGCACCACGCGAAGAGCGGAGATGCGCCGACGGTCCAAGGCGACCACCTGGAGCGTGGCTCCGTCGACCTCCACGGTGTCGCCGACGACGGCGAGGCGTCCGAGTCGTTCCGTGACGAACCCGGCCACCGTGTCGGAGGCACCTCGCGGCAGGTGCACGCCGGTCGCCTCCTCGAAGTCCTGCAGGTTGAGGCGGCCATCGACCGTCTCCGAGTCGCCCGTGATCATCCCGTCGGTGTCGTACTCGTCGAAGATCTCGCCC
>JBMDWQ010000283.1:0-5382 GCA_048594675.1 Microbacterium sp.
CCTCCACCCCGGGTCGTACACCGATGAAGGTGGAGCCCTGCCGTTTCTCCACGTACGTCGCGCCGTCACGGCCGGTGTCGGCCAGCGTGATGGTGAGGTCGCCCCAGGGCTGGCGGAAGGGGGCACCGGGGGAGGATGCAGAACGTTCCAGGTTGGAGATGCCGTAGGTGCCGAGGTGGAGGTCGACTGCCGCGGGAACGGCGACGGCGATCGCGCCTCCCGTCACGGTGAGAACGGTGAGGAATGCGAGGAACCCGCTGCGCCGACGGATCGCGCCGGCGATGACCATCGACACCGCCAGCACCGCGGCCGCCACGAAGAGGCCGCGTGCCGGAGCGAGAATGCCCCCGTGCTGCAACGCCGTCATCGTTCCGGCGAGGACGGCGACGCCTACGGCCGCGGCGATGAAGGCGAAAGGGGCGCGGGGATTCGTGGCGCGCCGCATGCGTTGACGTTCCGCTGCCGCCGCGGAGAAGGCCGCGGCGCGAGCCTGCCGTTCGCGACGGGCTTGTTCCCGGGCAGCCCGGGCCGCGTCCTGTTGCTGCTGACGCCAGAGCTGGTCCTGCTCCTTCCACGCCGCATGCTGGGCGCGCCACTGCGCCATCTCGTCCGTGTCGTCGTTCGTTGCCGCCTCGGCTCCGTCGGCAGGGGGCGGGGGGGCGAGGATCGCGGAGGAGGACGCGGCCGTGTCCGGCTCGGCGTCCCCCTCCGATCCCTCCGCATCGGCGGCCGGCCCCGTCCCCCGGCTGAATGCGGAGGATCCCGGGCCGGTCGCCGACGCGGAAGCCGATCGCGGATCGACGACGTCACCACCCGGGGTGCGGCCGGAGGCGCGCACGATGAGAAAGATGAGGAACGCGGCCACGGCCAGGACCAGCACGACCGGCGGGGCCAGCACTGCACCACCCGCGGGAAGTCCCGTCACCACGAGCAGCAGGGGCGGCGGCAGCAGCCCGACGATCGTGAACACGGCCACGCCGCCGAGCGCCGCGGTGAGCCGCCCGCGCAGCGCCTCCCGGAGGACGATCCGGTCGTCGAGATCGGGGAGGAGCGCCCACGCGACGGCGTAGGCGAGGATCGCGGGAAGGCCGAACAACGCCGCGACGACGAGCACCCCGCGGACGATGAGGGGATCCACCCGCAGGCGTGCGGCAAGTCCCGCGGCAACCCCACCGATCCATCCCTCCGAGCGGACGACGCCGAGGCCCGCGGCCCACGAGAAGAACCGGTCGCCACGGGACCGGAGTGCGATCGGTGACGGCGGCAGGGGTCCGGGATCGGTCGGGGGTGGGGTGGTCATGAGTCGATCCTGTTCGACCGACAGACGGACGGCCATGGGGTGAACCCCTGAACCATCCCTGATTGTCGCTGGCCGTCGTATCGGCGGGCCCGCGCCGGGTGGTTGGATGCTCACATGCCCTCCACCTCGCCCGCCGCGATTCCCGCTGCGCGCCCCGTTCGGCCGTCGCGGTGGCCCAGCGCGGCGGGGGCGACGGCGCGCCCGCCTCTCCGGCGCCCGCGATCGTGTGCCGTGGCAGGGGTGTCGGCCGGCGTCGCGCGACACCTCGGGGCATCCGAGACCGTCGTTCGGGCCCTGTTCGTGACCCTCGCGCTGCTCGCGGGCGCCGGCGTGCTCCTCTACCTGTGGCTGTGGGCGTTCGTGCCGTGGGAGGACGGTGAGGACTCGCCGACGCGCCGCGCTCCGGTGGCATGGGTCCTCGTCACCTCGTCTGCGGTCGGCTTCATCGGGATCCTCGGTGCGTGGGGGATCGACGCCACGACGGTCGTGTGGGTGGGCCCCCGGTGGGTGTCGGTCCCGGTGGGGCTCGCAGCGGCAGTGGTCTTCACCACGGTCACGGCAACCGGTGCCGGATGGTGGGCCGCGCTCATCGACCGCCGCGACCCGGCCCGCGGCCCCCGCCATGCGCTCGTCGTACGCCTTCTCGCCGTCGCGGTGATGCTCGTGGCGGCCTGGGTCGCGGCGCAGCGTATCGACAACGAGGGGCTCGTCGTCCTTGCGATCGTCCTCATCCCGCTCGTGGGCACCGCGTGCGTTCTGGTCTCGACGCCGATCGAACGGTATCGGGAGCTGTCGGGGGAGCGGATCGCCCGCGTGCGGGAGGAACAACGCGCGGAGATGGCGGCGCATCTGCACGACTCGGTGCTGCAGACCCTCGCGCTCATCCAGAACCGGGCGGGTGCGTCGAGCGAGGCTGCCCGTCTGGCGCGAGCGCAGGAGCGGGAGCTGCGCGCCTGGCTCTACGACGGCGACGCTCCCGCCGACAGCGACCTGCCGACCGACCTTCGGGACTACGCGGGAGGCCTGGAGCTGGATTATCCGGTGCGGATCGACGTCGTCTCGGCGGGCTCCTCGACGGAGCGCGCGAGCGGCGAAGTGGCGGCGGCGGCACGCGAGGCGATGCTCAACGCGGCCCGTCATGCCGGAGGCGACATCTCCGTCTACATCGAGGGGACAGCCTCGTCCGTGGACGTCTTCGTCCGAGACCGCGGTCCGGGGTTCGATCCCGAGGCCGTGCCGGCCGATCGCTGGGGTGTGCGGGAGTCGATCGTGGGGCGGATGCGACGGATCGGCGGGACCGCCACGATCCGGCCGGGCGCCGGAGGCGGCACCGAGGTGCATCTGCGCCTCACCACGCCGGGAGGCCGGTATGCCTGACAAGCTGCGGGTCGTGATCGTCGACGACCACTCGATCTTCCGATCGGGCCTGCGGGCGGATCTGGATGCGTCTGTCGAGGTGGTGGGCGAAGCCGCAGACGTCGCGTCGGCGATCGAGGTCATCGGCCGCACGGTGCCCGATGTCGTCCTTCTCGACGTGCACCTCCCGGGCGGTGCGGGCATGGCCGACGCCTCGGGCGGGGAGTCCGTGATCCGTGGGTGTCTGCCCACGACCGCGCGCTTTCTCGCCCTGAGCGTCTCAGACGCCGCCGAGGATGTCGTGCGGGTGATCCGCGCCGGTGCCCGTGGCTACATCACGAAGGGTTCCTCCGGAGGCGAGGTGAGCGCCGCCGTGCACGCCGTCGCCGGCGGTGACGCCGTCTTCTCGCCGCGACTGGCCGGCTTCGTCCTGGACGCCTTCGGTGCCGTGGCGGGTGAGACTGCCGCCGTCGACGACGAACTGGACCGACTCTCGGCCCGGGAGCAGGAGGTCATGCGCCTCATCGCGCGCGGCTACGCGTACAAGGAAGTCGCCGCCGAGCTGTTCATCTCCGTCAAGACGGTGGAAACCCACGTGTCATCGGTCCTCCGCAAACTGCAGCTGTCGTCGCGACATGAACTGACGGTGTGGGCGTCCGAGCGTCGCCTGTTGTAGCGACCCCCGCCGACGAGATCCGGGCAGGATCAGGGTGATCCCTGAGGTAAACCATTTGCAGGTATATATATACTCGGCATGTGATTATTCGTCGACTCCTTGCCCATCTCACTCCCGCTGTGGCCATCGTGCTGGTGGGCCTCCTCGGCAGTGTCCTCGCGCTGTGGGCCGCGTCCGCGGGCGCTGCGGCCGGGGCGGCGACCGTCTTCGTCGTCGCGAGCCTCGTGCTGTGGAGCACGGGGTTCCGGTCCGTCGGGCTCTGGGTGCGCGCTGCCGCCGCCGGACGTTCTCGAGACGATGACGGTGACGAGGCGCCGGCCGCCGCGGCCGACCTTCGCGTCGCGCTGGTCTACTGCGTTGCCGACGATGCCGATCTCCCGGCGATCGCGACGAGCATGCGCCAGGACGTCCCGGTGGCCACGGTCATCCTCGACGACTCCCGTGATCCGGGTGCGCAGGCACGGCTGGACGCCTTCGCGGCCGCATACGGTTGCCGGGTCATCCGGAGGGCGCAGCGCAGCGGCTACAAGGCCGGCAACCTCAATCACGGTCTCGCCGTGATGAGGGGCGAGTTCGACGCCTATCTCCTCTGCGACAGCGACGTGGTCCTGCCTCCCGACCTCGCTCGCCGGTGCGCCTCGGCGTTGGCCGACCCGACGGTCGCCGTCGCTCAAGCGCTCCCCACCGCCCGCCCGGGCAGGTCGTGGTTCTCGCGCTACTTCGGGCCGCTGCTGGAGACCCACCTGGAGACCACGCGACGAGGCCGGGAGGCGGCGGGGGTCGTCGCCCTCCTCGGCCGGGGCGCACTCGTCCGCGCCGCCGCGATCGACGATGTAGGGGGCGTCCCCGAGGTCGTCGCCGAGGACCTCGCGCTTTCGGTGGCCCTGCGTCGCCGCGGGTGGCGGCTCGTCAACGTCGATGTCGCGTTCGCGGAGGATTACCCGATCGACTACCGGTCGTTCCGCACCCAGATGCGCAAGACGACGGAGGGCGCCGTGGAGTTCCTTCGGCGACCCGGCCAGCTCCGCGGGTGGCAGGGGCGCGGTCGGCTCGACGTGCTGTTGGAGACCGCGCTGGTCCCGCTGGCCGCGCTGGCCGGCGTGGCGGCGATGGTGTCGGGGGTGAGCCTCGCGATGCACGGCACCACCCCGCCGCTGTGGGCGATGGCTCTCACCGCCCTCAGCGCCGTCGCCCCTCTGATTCCCGAGGCCACCCGCCGAGCGCGCGTTCAGCGCCCCGCCGCCGGCGTCGTCTTCCTCCTCCTTGCCGGAGTGCTCTACTCCTCGGTGATGTTCGTCGTGCTCTCCGCCGTCGTGCGCGCGGCCATCGGTCGCCGAGCGGTCTTCTGGATCACTCCGAAGGCGCCGCGCACGCTCGGAGTGCGACAACTGGTCGACCTGCTGCGGGCGGAGCTCGTCCTCGCCCCTGCCATTGCGGCGGCGGCCCTGGTCGCTGCCGGCTCGCCGGTGGCGGCGCTGGCGCCCCTCGGGCCCGTGCTGTGCGCGCTGGCCTTCGCCGTGACCCTCGTGGCCCGTCGGGCGGTGGGGCAGCCGGGGCCGACGAAGCCGGCTGCCGTCCTCCCCGATCCCTCTCCGCGTGCGATGACCGGTGTCGGTGCCCGAGCCTAGACTTGGGGGGTCATGAGCGACCCGATTACACCCGTCATCGTCGGCGCCGATGCGCCAGGTCCGCAGGGGCGGGGCGCTCGCGCCGACGACGATCTGCTGCGCGGACTGAACCCGCCGCAGCGAGAGGCGGTCACCTACCGCGGTCCGGCGCTGCTGATCGTCGCCGGTGCCGGCTCGGGCAAGACGCGCGTGCTCACGCACCGGATCGCGTCCCTGTTGCGCAACCGCGAAGCGTGGCCGAGTCAGATCCTCGCCATCACCTTCACGAACAAGGCGGCGGGCGAGATGCGCGAGCGCGTCCACCAGCTCGTCGGCGAGGCGTCCCAGGGAATGTGGATCTCCACCTTCCACTCGGCGTGCGTCCGCATCCTCCGCCGCGAGGCCGAGCAGTTCGGCTTCACGCGCAACTTCACGATCTACGA
>JBMDWQ010000284.1:0-4387 GCA_048594675.1 Microbacterium sp.
TCTCTCGGCTCCCAAGCGCTGTTCGTCAGCGCCGGCGGCTACCACCACCACATGGCGATGAACGTGTGGAACTCTCGTGGCGCCGGGCCCCGCATGCCCGCGCTCGGCCTCGGCCGCGTCGACCTCACCCTCCCCGATGCCGACGCCCTCGGCGCCCTCGGCGAGCGGCTCCACCACTACGGCATCGCCGTGCGCGATGACGGACGCTCGCTCGGGTTCGACGACCCCTGGCTCAACGCGATGTCGGCGACGGTCGGTGAGGCTTCCCCGTCGACGTCGTCGTGACGACCCGGGGAGCGTCGAGTCTCTACGTCGAGTCGCGGACCACCAGCTCGGTGTCGAGGATCGTCACGTAGGGCGGTTCCCCTCCGGAGAGCATCGCGAGGAGCACGTCGGCCATGCATTCCCCCTGCGCGAGGGAGGGCTGACGCATCGTCGTCAGCTGGGGCGAGACAGACCGCGCGACCGGAGAGTCGTCGAAGCCGATGATCGCCACGTCGTCCGGAACGCGGAGACCGGCCCGTGCGAGCACGGGCAGTGCCCCGCGCACCATGAGGTCGCTCGCGATGAAGAGGGCATCGAACGGCTCCCCCGCATCGAGGATGCGCTGCATGGCGGCCGCACCGCCGTCGCTCGTGAAGTCGCCGTCCTCGACCGCGACCTCCGTGAGACCCGCGGCAGCCAAGGCCTCTCGGAACCCGGTGAGGCGGTCGACGCCCGCGTGCATCGTCAACGGACCCGTGATCGTCGCGATACGGCGCCGCCCGCGACCGAGCAGGTGTTCGGTCGCGACGCGGCCGCCCGCGACATTGTCCACGTCGACGTAGTGGTCGTGCTCACGCTCGCGCAGCGGACGACCACCGTAGACGACGGGCACGGCGGCGGCGATCCGGTCGATGAAGGTGTCGCTCGTGTGGTGGGACACGACGATCGCGCCGTCGACCGCTCCGCTGCGGAGGTACGCGGTGGCCTTGTCCTGCGGATCGTCACTGGCGACGATCAGGTTCAGCACGTAATCCGACCTGCTGAGCCGCTTGTTGATGCCCGAGACGATCGCCGCGAAGAACGGATCTCCGAAGAACCGGCTCGTGTCTTCGGGAACCACCAACGCGATCGCCATCGTCGCGCGACTGGCCAGCGACCGGGCGGCGCGGTTGGGCACGTAGTTGAGATCGGAGATGGCCTGACGCACGGCTTCCAGGGCGGCAGGACTGACGGCAGTGGAACCGTTCACCACTCGAGAGACTGTCGATCGCGAGACACCGGCTGCCGCTGCGACTTCTTCGATGGTGACCGCGGTCCGTGGGATATCGATGCTCACGGAGAACGACCTAGGGGTGGGTGACGACGCCCGCACGCGGAACGTCGATCGCGCGCTGCGCGATGAGGCGACGATACTCCCGTGCGGACGCTTTCGGGGACCGTTCGCCCGTGTCGTAGTCCACGCGGACGATCCCGAACCGCTTCTCGTACCCCCAGGCCCACTCGAAGTTGTCCAGGAGCGACCAGTAGAAGTACCCGCGCACGTCCACGCCGGCCTCGGCCGCATCCAGCGTCGCGGCGAGATGACGACGCAGGAAGTCGGTGCGTTCGAGATCGCGCACCTCACCGTCCTCCTCCACGACGTCGTCGAACGCGGCGCCGTTCTCGGTGACGTAGAGCGCGGTCCCCGCCTTCTGGGCATAGTCGGCCCAGACACGTTCGAGCAGTGCCGTCAGTCCCTCCGGCTGCACCTCCCAGTGCATCGAGGTGCGGGGGAGGCCGCGTTCATGCCAGTGGATGCCCTCGTGGGAGGGGAAGGGCGACTCGGCGTGCCGGTCGGTCGGAGCGTCGCCGGGGGTCGGCGGCGTGGGGTCGGGCTCACCCCCGACGAACTCGTTGTGGTAATAGTTCACGCCGAGGGCATCGAGCGGCGTCGCGATGACGTCGAGGTCGCCGGGCTGTGTCGCGGCCGCGAGGGCCTCGATCGCGCCTGCATCGACGGAACGGATGTCCTCGACGATGTCGGCGGGGTAAGCACCGCGGAAGATGGGGTCCAGGAACCACCGGTTGAACTGCCCGTCGATGCGTCGCGCGGCATCGAGGTCGCTCGGCCGTGTGGGATCGGCGGGCTCGGCGCCCGTGAGGTTCAGGGTGATCCCGAGCCGCAGCGAGGCATCGCGTGCCCGCAGCTCGCGGACGGTCTGACCGTGGCCGAGGAGGAGATGGTGGGCGGCGAGCACACCCTCCGCGACGGAGTAGTGGCCGGGGGCGTGGATGCCCGCGGTGTAGCTGAGGAACGAGGAGCACCAAGGTTCGTTGAGCGTGGTCCAGTTGACGACGCGGTCGCCCAGGGCGTCGTGCACGTCGAGGGCGTACTCGGTGAAGAGGTCGCTCGTCTCGCGCGCCGTCCATCCGCCGCGCTCCTGGAGCGCCTGCGGGAGGTCCCAGTGGTAGAGAGTCAGCCAGGGGATGATGCCGGCATCCCGCAGCTCGTCGACCAAGCGCTTGTAGAAGTCGAGGCCCTTCGGATTGATCGGGCCCCCGTCGGGGCGGACGCGCGACCACGACACCGAGAACCGGTACGTGTCCAGTCCGAGGTCTTTCATCAGGGCCACGTCGTCGCGGTAGCGGTGGTAGTGGTCACAGGCGACATCGCCGTTGTCGGCATTGATCACGGCGCCCGGCACACGGCAGTAGGCATCCCAGATGGAGGCCGTGCGACCGTCTTCGAACGCCGCGCCCTCGATCTGGTAGGCCGCAGTGGCGGCGCCGAACAAGAAGCCGTCGGGGAAGGTACGCAGCATGGTGGCGGTCTCCTCTTGAGGAATGGGGCTCATGGAGCGTACCTCTCAGCCCTTGACGGCGCCCGCCATGATGCCGCTGATCAGCTGCTTCCCGGCGACGACGAACAGCACGAGAAGGGGGAGGGTGGCCATCACAGCGCCTGTGAGCACGATCGAGTAGTCCACGTAGTAGCCCGACTGCAGCTGGCTGAGCGCCGTCTGCAGCGTGGGGTTCTGCGGGCTCAGCACGAGCAGCGGCCACAGGTAGTCGGTCCATGCCGTCATGAAGGTGAACAGGCCCAGGATCGCCATCGCCGGGCGGGCGGCGGGAACGCCGACGGTGAGGAAGGTGCGGAACTGTCCCGCGCCGTCGACGCGGGCGGCCTCGATGAGCTCGTCGGGGATGACGTCGACGAGATACTGACGCATGAAGAACACGCCGAAGGCCGTCACCAGCATCGGCACGACGACCGCGCCGATGGATCCCGTCCAGCCGAGCTCGCGCATGACCATGAACAGCGGGATGATCCCGAGCTGCGTGGGAATCGCCATCGTCGCGACGACGAACACCATGAGGCCGTCGCGACCGCGGAAGCGCAGCTTCGCGAACGCGTACCCGGCGAGCGTCGAGAAGCACACGACCGAGATGGTGATGATCGTCGAGATCAGGATGGAGTTGCCCAATGCCAGCCAGAAGGGGATTGCATCGAGCACCTTCGCGGCGTTGGCGAAGAAGTTGCCGCCCGGGATCAGCGGCAGGGTCTCACCGCGGGTCGCGTTGGTGCCGCTGGCGACCACGACCGACCACCACAGGGGATAGACGCTCCCGAGGATGAAGGCGGTCAGGAGCCCGTAGGTGAGGAAGCCGGGGCGGCTGCCGATGCCGGCGACGCCTCCCGAGCCGCCGCGGCGACGGCGGGGGGCGGGCTCCGGCTCGGCGAGCACGGGAGCCGGGGTCAGGGTGCTGGTCATGCGTGCTCTCCGTTCCGGCGGGCGCGGCGGAGCTCGCGGCGGGAGACGCGCGGCCCGTTCCCCGTGGCGATGCGCCGTGAGATGAGGAAGTTGATGAGGCCGATCCCCACGATGAGGAGGAACAGCAGGATGGCGACGGCCGAGGCTTCGCCGAAGTTGCGACGGAAGAAGGCGAGCTCCCAGAGGAACAGCACCGTCGTCTGGAACTGACGCTCGCTGCCGCCGATGCCGCCCGCTGTCGACACGTCGAACAGGCGCGGCTCCGCGAAGATCTGGAGACCACCGATCGTCGCGGTGATGATGACGAAGATGAGCGTGGGGCGGATCGAGGGGATCGTGATCGAGAAGAAGCGGCGCGCCGCGCCCGCGCCGTCGATCGCCGCCGACTCGTACAGGTCGCGCGGCACCGCCTGCATGGCGGCGAGGAGGATGAGGGCGTTGTAGCCGGTCCAGCGGAAGTTCACCATCGTGGCGATCGCGATGTGGCTGAGGAACGTGTCCTGCTTCCACTGCTGATCGGCGATGCCGATGAGGTTGAGCAGGTTGTTCACGAGGCCGTCGGCCTCGTTGAAGATGCTCGAGAAGATGAGGGCGACGGCGACGGGCGTCACGACGAACGGGATCAGCACGCTCATCCGCCAGAAGGTCGG
>JBMDWQ010000285.1:0-26799 GCA_048594675.1 Microbacterium sp.
TACGTCTTCAACGACGGTCCTCGCCCGGTGGCTGCGGGAACCAAGCAGAAGGTGCTCGCTGCCGCAGCAGAGCTCGGCTACGTCCCGAACGCCCTCGCCAAGGCGTTGCGATCGGGCCAGTCGTCGCTCGTAGGCGTGGTCGCGCCAGACTCCTCGATCGAGTTCTTCGCCGAGCTGACCCGAGCGATCGTGCACGCTGTCGGACAAGCGGGGATGCTCGCGGTCGTCGTGCATGCTCAGGCGTCGGGCCGCAGCGAGCGAGAGACCATCGAAGCGCTGCTGTCAGCCCAGGTGCAGGGGCTCATCGTGACGACCTTCGAGGAGGACGCCAACGGGGGGCAGGCGATCACGACCGGTGATCGCCCTCTCGTGTTCGTGCACCACCGCCCCGCGCACACCGTCGGTCTCTTCGTTCCCAGCGACAATCACGAGTCGATGATCACCGCACTCTCGCACTTCCGCGAGGTTCACGGCATCGATCGACCGACCCTTTGGACCGGCATGCAGGACACGGGCCCGCTGGGCGAACGCGCCGCCGCGTGGCGCGACTGGCTCGGGGATGACACAGCAGACCCCATCCGCTCGGACTACTCCTCGGGGGCAGCGGCCGCGCGCTTCCGCGACCTGTGGCAGGACGCGACCCTTCCCTCGGCGATCGTGGCCGGCACCGACCAGCAGGCACGCGGAATCCTCGCCGCCGCATACGAAGCCGGTGTCCGCGTACCGGAGGATCTCGCGATCATCAGCCTCGATGGATTGCCGAGTTCGGAGTTCACGGCGCCACCGCTCACCGTCGTCGAGCAGCCGCTTCGATCGATGGCCGTGCGCGCTGTCGAGCTCTTGGTCGATGACCCCGGCGCGGAGGCGGCACCCGAGCCTCTTGGCGTGCTCCGTGTTCGGCGCAGTTGCGGCTGCGCACCGACCGAGTAGAGGCCTGCCACACCTCTCCGGCGCCGCGTCATGACCGATGAGTGCGGCTGGGCCGCCTTCGACGCATGCTTGCCTTTCCGGATTCTAATCGTTTAGATTGCTGGGAGACGCCCCGTGGAGCCCCGGGCCCCTACGGATTCAGTGCTGTCCGCGGGCCTCATCGGCGCGCCGCACCGCACGCGCGCGAGCCCCGCGCGTCGTCACACCCGAGCGCGGCGACGTTCACGCCGACCCATCACGATCGAGAGTTCCCCGAAGTAGGCAAAGCTATGACACCCACGACATCCCTGGTCATCGACACCGACACCGCATCCGACGACGCCGTCGCCTTACTCCTCGCTCTGAACTCTCCCGATCACGAGGTCCGCGCCATCACGACAGTCGCGGGGAACGTCCCGCTGGAGTATGCGACGCGGAACGCGCTGATCACCCTCGACGTGGCCCGCGCGTCTGACATTCCCGTCTACGCGGGAACCGCCAAGCCGATCCTCCGCGACCACGAGAGCGCGCAGCACGTACACGGGCACGACGGAATGAGCGGATGCGAGTTGCCGGATCCGACGCGCGCGCCGCATGCCGGTCACGCCGTTCTCCGACTCATCGAGATCGCCGCGACGGAGCCGGCCCGGCACACCCTGATCACGTTGGGGCCTCTCACCAACATCGCGGCGGCGCTGCTGATCGATCCGCTCCTACTGACCAAGTTCCGGCACACCTACATGATGGCCGGCGCCGCCGACGGGCGAGGAAACGTCTCTCCCGCGGGCGAGTTCAACACCTGGGCCGACCCGGAGGCCGCCGCGATCGTGTTCGCTGCGGAAGGACCGAAGACGATGATCGGCTGGGACGTGTCCCGCACATATGCCGTGATTCGCGAGGACGAGGACCGGCGCATGCGTGAGCTCGGCCCGCTGGGCGCCTTCGCCTCAGACATCAACCGCGCCGTCCTCGACTTCGCAACGGAGATCAGCGGCAGCCCGGGATACGACTTCCCAGACCCCGTCGCCGTGGCCGTCGCACTCGATGAGTCGCTCATCACCGCGAGCGAGGAACGCCACGTCTATGTCTCGACGGCCCCGGAGACCCGAGGGATGACGGTGACCGATCACCGCCACCCGAAGCGACCGGCAACGGTTCGCGTCGTCACCGCCGTCAGTGAGGGGGGCTTCAAACAGCGCCTCTTCGAGGCTCTCACCGAGGAGCCTGGGCGATGATCGCGAGCGATCGAGCCTCGGTAGAGCTGCACTGTCACATCGACGGGTGCGTGCGCGTCCCCACGATCGCAGAGCTTGCTCGCGCGCAGGGCGTCGAGCTCGGCGGCGATCCGCGGACATTGGCGGTGGCTCCCTCAGATTGTGGGAGCCTCCTGGACTACATCCGCGCTATCGACGTCGCGCTGACGGTGCTGCAGACGCCAGATGCCCTCTTCCGGGCGGCCTATGAACTCGTCGAGACGTGGGCATCCGACGGTGTCCTCCACGGGGAAGCGCGGTTCGCCCCCGCACTGCACACGAGAAATGGGCTGAGGCACCGAGAGATCGTGGACTCGGTCGCCGACGGTCTTCGCGCCGGGAGCGAGCGGTTCGCTGTGGACACCTCGCTCATCCTGTCGTGCATGCGCCCGGCCGACCCAGGCCTCACGTGGTCGATCGTCGAGCTCGCGGCCACACACGATGCCGTCGCCGGCGTCGATGTGGCCGGGCCCGAGCAGGGTGTTTCGCTGCTCCCGCACGCGCCTGCGTTCCGAGCCGGGAAGGACGCGGGGCTTCGGATCACGGTCCATGCCGGCGAGGCGGGAGGGGCAGAGAACGTCTGGGCGGCGATCGATGAGCTCGGGGCCGAGCGGATCGGCCACGGCATCCGCGCGATCGAGGACCACGCGCTGGTTCAGCGCCTGGCCACCGATCGCATACTGCTCGAGGTCTGTCCGACCTCCAATGTCCAGACCCGGGCGACACCGGCACTGCGCAGCCACCCGTTGAATGATCTTCGCCGGTCGGGTGTGCCGGTCAGCATCTCGACGGATGCGCGCACCGTCTCTCAGGTGACGATGCACTCCGAGTACGAGCTCGTGCGGGACAGCTTCGGCTGGCAGCACGCCGATTGGCAGGGCGCTCAGCGCGCCGCACTCGACGCGGCATTCATGTCGGACACGGCGAGAGCGGATACTCGTCGTTCTCTCGAGCGGGCATGGGCCGACGGGATCCACTCGTGAGCTCCGTGGCGGTGATCGGGTCGGCCAATGCGGATCTCGTCGTGCGGGTCCCTCGCTTCCCGGCACCCGGCGAGACGGTGAGCGGGGCCGATCTGGAGGTCTTCTCCGGTGGGAAGTCTGCCAACCAGGCGGTGGCAGCCGCACGGCTGGGGAGCGAAGTGACTTTCGTCGCCGCGATCGGAGACGACGGCAACGGCCGGCTCGTTCGTGCATCGCTTGCGGCCGACGGCATCGACACAGACCAGCTTCTCGTCCGGCAAGGGGTGCCCACCGGCTCCGCGATCATCACCGTGGACGCTCACGGCGAGAACACGATCGTGCTGTCTCCGGGAGCAAACGCCACGCTCACTGCGGCGGATGTGACCGCCGTCTCCTTGGCGGGCGCACGCGTCCTGTGCCTGTGCCTCGAGATCCCCATGGAGGCGGTCATCGCCGCGGCCCGGGCTGCCCGCGCGCAGGGGGTACAGACGATCGTCAATCTCTCGCCATTCCACACGCCGCCGGCGGACCTCCTGCGATTCACCGATGTCCTCATCACCAATGATCACGAGGCTTCGCTGCTGGGGCGGTGCGACGTCGAACGATCGATCACCACACGCGGCGGGCGCGGGTGTGTGGTCCGCGACGGGGAACGAACGGTCGAGATTGCCGCACCCCGCGTCGACGTCGTCGACACCACGGGATGCGGCGATGCCTTCCTCGGGGCCATCGCCCATGGGCTGGCGGCCGGCGCCTCGCTCGAAGACGCCGCCCGGACCGCTGTTCGTGTCGCCGCTGTCGCTGCGACACGCGTCGGCGCTCAGGGCTCGTATCCCACCGCGTCTGCCCTCGCTACGTTCCCCTCGTGTCGGACCCCTCCGCACCGGCCACGATGAGGCACGTCGCGACTCACGGGGCGCCGCTCAGATGTTCATGGACGAGGC
Source organism: Microbacterium sp. (assembly GCA_048594675.1). Taxonomy (GTDB): domain Bacteria; phylum Actinomycetota; class Actinomycetes; order Actinomycetales; family Microbacteriaceae; genus Microbacterium. The sequence goes on from JBMDWQ010000285.1 coordinate 4,069, forward strand.
GCCACCCCTCATGGGCCCGTCTGAAGACGTTGGTGGCACGCCCCGACCCCGCCGCCGGAGCGCCATCGATCGTGCCGCTCCACCGATAGGTGTAGATGGCCACGGCGGCATCCGAGCCCTCCGCCACCCACGAGACGTCTTCGGCTGCGTAGATCTCGTCGGGGATCGCCCGCCATGTGCGTTCGAAGTACTCGCGCACCTCACGCACGCCCCGGCACGTGGCATCGCCGAAGAAGTACACGGCGTCCGTGGCGAGGACCTGCGCGACCTCGTCGAAGTCGTGGGTGTTGGTGGCGTCGATGTAGCGAGCGAGTACGAGACGCGGGCTGTCCCCCAGGTCGCTCGCGGCGCCGTCCTGATTCGGGGCCGGACCCCCGAGATCCTCGCGCAGAGCCGGCGATACGTCAGATGTCACTTCGTTTCCTCTCTCTTCTCACGCAGCGACCGGCCGAGCCGGCGGACGATCTGCTCGAGGATCGGTCGCGGGGTGGCGAAGATCAGCCGGGCGAATCCCGCGCCAGCTGCCCCGCACAGCGATCCCTCGGTCAGCGCGACAGATGCCTCCCGAGCGAAGAACTCCGCGGGCTCGTCGCCCGCACCCACCTGTCGGAAGTCGATCCAGCCGACATAGGTTCCCTCAGGCTTCGGCATCCACGCGTCAGGGATCTCTTCGGCGAGCATGCTCAAGAGCGTGTCGCGGTTCTGCTGGAGATACGGCACGAGGTCGGCGAGCCAGACGTCGCCCTCCCGGAACGCCACGGCGTTGGCGATCGCTCCGAGGTTGCTCGTGCCGTGACCGGCGAAGGGCCCGATCCTCTCCCACACGGCGCGGTCGCGATCGCTCGAGAGCACGAGCTCGGCACACTTCAGCCCCGGCAGGTTCCACGCCTTCGACGCACTCATCGCGGTGATCGTGTGCTCGGCCGCCGCCGGCGACACCGTGGCGTAAGGGATGTGGGTCGCGCCGGTGAAGACGAGCGGGGCCCAGATCTCGTCGGAGAAGACTCGTCCGCCGTTGCGCTCGACCACCTCGGAGATGTCCACGAGCTCCTCCCTCCGGAACACCCGCCCCACGGGGTTGTAGGGGTTGCAGAGCAGGAGGAGGTTGCCGCCGTCGTCAAAGGCACGCTGCAGCGCCTCGAGATCGAACTCGTATCGACCATCGCGCACGACCAGAGGAACCTCGATCACCTCACGCCCGCGCAGCGGCGGAACCGAGAGGAACGGCATGTACGACGGCGTCGGCACGATGATCTTCGATCCCGGCGCCGCACAGTGCTCCATCGCCAGTTCCAGCGCCATGATCACGTCCGGCACCGGGAAGACGTCGGAGGCCGCGACCTGCCAGCCGTATCGCCGCTCGAGGAACTCGGCGGTCGCTTCGGAGAGATCGGCGGAAAGGCCGTGCGGCATGTAGCCGAATGAGCCGTCGTCGACCGCACGGTGGAGCGCCGCGGTGATTCTCGGGTCGATGCCGAAGTCCATCTCGGCGACGAAGGCTCCCAGCGTGCCGTCGTCGGCCGCCCACTTCGTCGCGCCCGTCGATCGCAACTGCTCGATCGTGATGGCGTCGACGCGGCGCGCAAAAGCGTTCATGGGGTCACTCCTCGGGTCGGGCGGGGGCGGCACTGCGGACCGCAGAGATCAGCAGGTGAGTATTGCCCTTTGGACCGTACCGGACGTGACCCATGCCCGCGCCCAGCGCCGCGTGCGATTCACCTCCGGCGACGAATAGCATCGACGGATGGGGAAAAAGCGTCGACTGTCGGAACGCCTGCACCGGACGAGGTGGCTGCTGCCGGTCGCGGCGGTGGCGCTCGCCGTGCTCTCGGCCGGCCTCGGCCAGGTGGCGCAGGCCCGCATGTTCGCGCAGCCGGACCGCGCGATCTCCTTCCGCGTCGAGGACGGCCTCCCCTACGGCATCACGCAGGAGGCCGTGGATGCCGCGGCAGAGGGGCGCGCGTTTTCCCATGAGCCCTTCACGATCATGATCGTCGAGCGGAAACTGACGTGGCAAGAAGCTCATCAGGGGAAGTTTCCCCTGGGAGTCGACGTCATGCTCTCCGTGGGAATCGACGAGGACGACCCCGACCTCGTGATCCCCGACGTCTCTCGTGCGTCGGTGGCGAAGCTGGCTGTGAAGGATGACTGGAAGCCGAACTACTTGGCGGCATCCGACATCCGCCAGTCGTATCTCAACAACCTGACGCAGGGTCACGGGCCGAGCGCGGTCGTGGGAGCGGCGATGACCGCCGCATCCCAATCCTTCGACGGCGGCACCCGATCACCTGTCTTCTGGGTGTCCGCCGCGTTGTTACCGCTTCTTCTCGCGTTGCTGATGATGGTGGTCTGGGCCCGTCACCTCGCCCGAGAGCGACGCCGGAAGAGGGTCTTCACCCACGCGCGGCTGGAGCTCGCGCGGGTCGTCCTCGAGCTGGACCTCCTCGACGCCCAGGTGCAGATCGCCGACGCAGAGCTGGGGCGGCCGTCGAGCGGCCGCGGGCGGACCGTCGCGACTAATGTCCGCAAGCGGCTCCACGCCGATTGGTCAGCAGTCCGTGACGAGAGCCTCGAACTCGCGCACGAGGAACAAGTGCTCGCTCGCGAGATCCTGAATCCGCGAACGTCGGTGTACGAACGAGGAGCGCCGGCGAAGCCTCTGGAGCTGTCGCGGTTCGCGGCCCGCGCTGCGGCCCTTCGCCGACGCGCGGATGCCCTCGTCGCCGCCTCTTCTCTCCGCGTCGGACATGCGGTAGGGGGCACGATCCTCGGACAGATCGCCCTGCCCACCACGCTCGCGATCGACGACATCCTCACCCACCGCGACCAGATCTCCGACGACGAGGCCGAAGTGCTGAGCCGGCAACGCGGCGACCTCCTCGCCCTGTTGCGGGAGGCGGACACCGCGTTCGGATCGGAGAGCGGCCCGGAGGTCGTCGTCCGCCACGCGGACCTGTTGACCCGGTGGCGGCAGGCAGAGAGGCGACTGGTCACGACGCTCACGAAGATCGAGCGGAGGCTGAAGATACGGGCCGAAAGCAGACAGTCCGCCCTCTTCCCGGCCGGGGCCGCAGAGGAGCGCGAGCGCGCTCGTGTCCGCACGGCCACGGGCGGCACGACGGACACGCTGGAGGAGTTGCGGGCCTCACTGGACCTCTCCCCGCGGCGCGCCCGGCCGCCGGTCCACCACGCGGAGCGAGTCCTGTTGCTCATCGATGCCCTCGCACAGACGAAGAGCGGCACGCGGCCGACGCCGACGCCCCCGAAGATGACGGATACGCACGCGCCCGACTTCGTTCCGCTCGCCGTCATCGGGCTTCCCGTAATTTGCGCTCTGATCGCGGGTTTCATAGCGACGTCCGTCATGGAGGTGGGAGACGCGACCCACGGACGCACCCTCGTCGGCGACCAGCAGCTGGCAGGGCTGGAGCTCGCGGGTGATCCGGACCTTCTCCCTCCGTACGCAGACCCGACATTCACGGAGCACCATCCCGCGAACATCGACACGCTGTCGCTCGACTTCGTTCGCGAGGGGATGGAGTGGATGGCGAGGAGCACCGACACGGCACTGCTGCCGGAGCATCTCGACGTCCTCGTCGCGCTCCTCCCGGTGGACGACTATCTCACCGTGCGGCTGCACGAGAGCTCTGAAGACCGGGGGCAGTTCGACTTTTTCGAGCTCCTCGACGCCTATCCGCGCATCAAGAGCGAGGTGGCCGCGGTCTCGCCGGCGACGATCGATCCCGTCACCGGCGACGTCCGCGAGGGCCACGCGATCCTCCCCCTCTGGGTGTGGGAGGACGGCTCCTACGGCATGGGTCTTCCGCTCGCCGGCATGCTGAGCACGGGCACGGAGAGCAGACTGGGGGCCTACACCTCGGCCGCGACCGAGCCTCTGCTCTACAACCAGCCGGGAACCGACCGGATGGTGGAGGCCGGTTGGCTCGTGGCGTCGAGACTGGCGGACCTCGGCAGGCAGATGGAGTACAACGATCTGCGACTCGCCGGTGTCTCGCCGACCGCGCTCTACTGGACCGTCGCCCTCGCGACGTGGACCGGCGTGCAGGCGCTCGCGATGATCGCGTGGTCGCTCCTGCAGGTCGTGCGCCGTGACGCCGGTTCGCGAAGGGCTCGCGAGCAGTTGCGCGCGCTCCGCGAGCGACTGAACGCGCTGGCGCTGGGCCTCGACCTGTCGCGACTGGATGCCGTCGCCGTGCTCGGGAACGCCGATGGACACCGCGGGCAGGCAGCCGAAGCCGATCAGCAGCTCTACGAGACCGTCCTCTTCACCGCTTGGCGGGAAGTGCAGGCCCTGGAGGGGCTCCCCCGCCGTGAACAACGCGGACCGGAGTGGCGTGCCCGCGTGGAGCGCATGAGCGCCGTGATCGATTCGCTCACGGCGCGCGAGGCTTCGGTGACCGAACGCGCCCTGACCTTCATCCGCTCGTACAGTTGAGGCGGGCTCCAGCCGTCGCGGCCCCGGCGATCGCGGGTTTCGCCGGGGCCGGGTCGCATAGGCTGGCGGGATGCCTTACTCTCGCACCCGCTTCTCGGGGCGGGTCGGGATGATCATCGTGGGCCTCGTCGCCTTCGCGCTCTTCTTCGTCCTGTACCTCTTCTTCAACCTGACGGCGGTCGGGCAATCGCTGGAGAACGGGTGGGCGTGGACGTACGAGGTGTTCGACACCGTCGGCTACTGGCTCCGCCAGCACGACCTTCCGCCCCTCTCCTACGACCGCGCCACGATCGTCGTGGGAACGCTCCTCGCCGTGGCCGTCGCGGCCGCGAGAAGGCAGTGGCGCACGGCCGTCTGGGTCGCCGTGGCGATCCCCGGAGCGGTCCTGGCGTCCGAGGGGTTCAAGAGGATCTTCGACCGCCCGCTGCTGGTGCCCTCGCGTGACGACGCCGTCAGCTATCCGAGCGGCCACGCCGTCGTCGTGCTCGTGATCGCCGCAGCGCTCCTCATCGTGGTTCCCCGAAGCTGGACGCGCTGGGTCGCGCCGGTGGTCGGCGTGTGGATGGCACTGGCCACCTCCGCCATCGTCGTGATCGGCAATCACCGCCCCAGCGAGATCAGCGGCGCCGCGCTGCTGACCATCACGGTGCTCACGTGGACCGGCGCCGCCGCGCACCTCGGTCTCCGGAACCCGCCGGCGGCACGACCTGTTGCGGTGTCCGGCGAGTCCACCGCGGACGCGCCGCGGCGGGTGTGGATGCTTCCCGGCCTGGTCGTCTTGGTCGTTGCTGCCGGCATCGTCGCCGCGTGGGGAGCCCTGCCCTGGGTCACCGCCATCGACGGCATCACGGGAGCGGCGGCGTCACTGCTCGTCCTTCGCGTGGTGTTCGTGGTCCGGTCGTGGGTGGGCGATCTCCAGCGGGGTTCGTCCGGGTACGTCGATGAGGAGGCCGCGGGAACGGTGAGCGTGGGCGCGCGCTGATCGGTGCCGCGCGCGGGGGCTCGCGGGCGATGCATTTGCCCGCGTCTCACGCTTTGAGTCTCCGCGACCGCCCGGTTGGCCTGACAGGTTATGAACCTGCGACCCCTTGACCCCCAGGTAGACCACCAAGCCGTTTCGGCCTCAAGCGTGGGATTCCTGAGACGCAGAAGGGCCGATTTCACGTCATGCAACGCATGGGATGCGTGGTTCTGGTCCCGGTTTGGTCCCGGCTGGTCAGACCCTCTTCCACTCCTCGGCTGGCCGCGACTCCAACGTTTACGCGGGGTTTTCGTCGGACTCCAGCGGGATCGAATGGCGATCTGCCCTCTCCATCATGTACGACGTCCGTCCCGCGCAGTTGCCGTTCGTATGGAGGCCCGAGCAGCGTTACACGCTGGATGCTGCGGCAGCGACGATGGCGGCGACACGCGGTGGAAGGAGCTTCTCCGTGCTTGTGGTCGCGACCAATGCAGCAAGGTTCCTCCAGGTCTGTAGTCGGAAACCGGCTGCACTGAGCCCCCGTCTCTCTGCGAGGGCGAGTTCAACATCCGTGATGTTGCCGGGTTGGCGTGGACGTGGACCGCTGCGGTTGCCATCCGGGTGGTCGGTCTCTGGCAAGAGGCGGTCGGTGGGGATCAAGTCGAGCGCATCGGAGCGTCGGATCATCGAAGTGTTGATCGAGAAGAACGCACCGACGTCGATCGCTCGGGCCGTCGAGGCTCTATCGCCAAGCCACCAGTGCAAGATCGCGCCTCTGACGGGTGCCCGCACGAGGTGGTTCACAACGTCGACGGTGGCACCGTAACTGTGGATCGATGTCAAGCGAGGCTTCGTTTGCAATTGCACAAGAACAGACTCGAGCACCTCGTGCTGTCGACCGAGTCGGGATGGGGCCTTAGCATCGAGCCCGATCTCGCCCACATACGCCGTCTGCTCGATCAGATCGCCGAACTCGCTTGGGTTGTAGTCGTCGAGTGCTGCCTTCACTCCAGGGTGGACCCCGACACCCCATACCGTGAGGAGGTCTTGGGGCTGCCGTTTCAAAGCCGCGCGCGATTCTTCGAGACTTCGACTGGCTGCAAAAACGACAGCGCGGAGGTTCAGCAGATCTTTGGGACTGATCGCCGTGTCGATGTGTGCATGGAGGTCTAGGGCGGGCCATGTCGTCATACGAGCAGCCTCAATTCCTCTGATCCACGAAGGCACAGGTCGCGGGCGTCGCTGGCACTGTACCCGTTTGGCAGGCGCATGGCTGCGATGTCACTGACCTTGATTCCGCGGGCAACGAACCCACGGATGCTCGGCAGGATCGATGTTCTCTCGAGTTGGACCTTCACCGAGTCGTTAGGTGGCGAGTCGATCACGTAGGTGCTTCGATCGCGGATCCCTGCTGCGGCGAACGACGCGCGGCGGACAAGGCAGCCAAAGCAGGTTCCGCAATGGCTGGTGGCTGCGACGCCGAACCACCGCTTGTTAGTGAACGCGCAGGAGTTGGTTGCGCTTAGTAGTTCGGACGCAGCATCATCGCCGACCTCGTCGGCGAGCCATCGAAACATCTCTCCCTTCGTCTGAGAGGCGAACGGATTCGAGAACTCAGCCCACGCTCCAGCCTGCTCAGCAATCCGAGAGAGTTCGGCCAGAAACCAAGGATGCGTCGTGCGAGTGGAGAGGCTTCCCAGCTGGTCAGGCCCGAGAGGAGGGTTGAGAGAGGCGAAGCCGTTCTCAGGAATCCAAAGTTCGACCTCGTTGATGGATGCGAGCGCGAGGCCGAGCGCGAGGAAGAGGAACGAGCGTGTGCGAGTCGTGTACTCGTTTCGGAACGAGTGTCCTCCAGGTTGGGCGTGCCGGCGCGTGAACACGACCTGCTGGTGGTGCTGCTCAGAGCCATCTGCTCTGAGGTTTCGGATTCGCTCGGCGACGTCCTTTTGTACCGGCGAGATGGATGTGGCTCCGACGTGGGACACGAGCAGGTGTTCCTCGAGCCTCGTGCGGGCAAGGAACGCACCGATTGCTGAATCAGCGCCACCACTCATCAGCACGACCCGCTGAGTAGTTGGATACTCGGCTGCCGCGATATCTTCTCGCGGGATGCGCGCCTTCCGGAAGGTGAGCTCCCACGTGTCGCCGGACAGGAAGCCGAGGAGCGCCTGAAGGTCACCTGCCAGGGCGTTCCAGGGTTCAACGTCATGAACGGGGATGGTCAAGGCGATCCGCCGCTGCGTCCAGTTCACCTGCCCAACTTGTCGAGGCACAGACCGGTCGGCGGCGTACACCATCGCCGCGAGGCGGAAGAGCTCGATGTTTGCGTGGCGTACTGGGCCAAGCGCGCCCAGACGTGGGCCCAGGGTCGTGTTGAAGGTGCCCCTCGTATCGGCTGGCCAGAAGAACGCGCGTTCGGCTACCTCACGCGTCACTGTCCCAGGAACCTGGAACCGGAGATCGAACTCGGCCATCAGTCCTCCTCGTAGATCGTTCGGAGGTACTCGAGACCGTCCTCGATGGCTCTGGTGAACTCGTCAGGGCTTGGGCCAGCCGGCGTGAGATTCGCATGAGCGGCAAGCTCTTCCGCGGCCTGCCGAACGCCGTCTTCGAACTCCGCACGCTGAATGCCGGTCATCTCCTTGGAGTTGAGTGTCGACGCGGTCTCCACCAGGTACGCCTCGGCAAGGATCAGAGCAACTGCCTCTTCTGCGATTTGTCCGAGGGAGACTTCGGTTCCGGCAGTGTCGCTGTCCACAAGCCACTCGGCAAGCCGACCGACCACTTCCATCTGCTCCGCGGTATCGATCGTCCCTGGTGGAAGATCTTCACAGACCTTCTGAGCGATCTGGTGCACGACGTCGAAGATGTTCGGGTTGGCGCGCAGTGCGTCATAGTCGAGCCCCAGATCCCGAAGTGTCTGGGCGTCGCCAGTGCGGTAGGCATACGCTGCGGCGGCACCTCGTCCAGCGGAACGGGCGGAGCCGGCTGCTGAGCGTGTGAGTGATTCGCTGCTGCGGCCCCGGCCCGATCCGCCGCCCCCGCGTGATGAGCGGAAGAGTGCGGCCGCCGGCAGGATTCGTCCCGCGGGTGTGTTCCTGGATGGCTTCAGCGCGGAGAGCAATGACGGCTGGGGTTGGCTGTCGGCCGGTGGCGGCGGCCCATCTGCACCTGGAAGGCTGGCCAGCCAGTCATCGAGACCATCGCGAACCTCACCGCCGGCGGCGCTGCCGGAGTACGAGCCTTTGGTTCCCACTAGTGCTGTCCTCCCTTGGGCGGCGGTGTCGTCAGCGCCTTCTTGATCTTGCCGTCCGGCAGTTTGGCCGCAAGGCCGTTGATGACGTCCTTGATGCCGGGAATCTCGGTGCCCGCAAGGATGATGGCTGTGCCTGGTTGCAGATCGGATACCGGGAGACGGCTGAATGCATCGAGAACGGCAGGCTGCGCTGATGCATGGAGACCTGCGAGCCGTACCATGCCAGAGACGGCGCCGCGTTGCTCTTGAACGCGGTCGTGTGCCCGCAGTGCGAGATGGCGCACAAGCTGGTTGACGTCGTCGATGGTCAGGGCCCGGAGGCTATCGTCTGTGAGTTGGCGCCTGTCCACGGTGCGTGTGGATGCCAGTTGAGCAGCAAGGTCACGGAGGTGCTGGGGCAGCTCGGCACTGACGAGAAGATCGCCCCGGAAGGATGCGGCCAGGTGGAGGTAGGGGCTCAGGTCCAGATCGTGTAGATCTGGCGGGAGTTTCGCCCAACGGATCATGTCGTCCGCGAAGTGCGGAGCGACGCTGGGTGCTGTGTTTTCCATGACGGGCAGAGCATCGACTGCTTCGTCATCGCTGTCTGGCGCGGTGGGTTCGTCGGAGCCTTCCGGGGTGACAGGATCCTCGCTCGCCACGTCATCAACGGGCTCAGGCTCAGGCTCGGCGTCCGCAACAAGCTCTTGCTTGGGCCGGTTGGCCAGCGTTTCCAGGGCTTTGAGACGATCGCGGAGCTCCCCGGTACGAAGCCAGGACAGCACCGCCTGGAACTGGTCTGGTAGCAGCACTTCGAGAACCATGAGCTTGGCGACAACATCGAACTCCAGCTCGATCCCGCGCCGGGCGGCGATGGACCGCCTGATGTTCAGGTCGTTGAGGAACCGCTTGATCCGCCGTGGATTTCCACGAAGCTTCTCGTAGAGGATCGTGGTCAGACGCCGCGCGAAGGAGAGCTCCTGCTGCACATCGAGCTCGTCCGGCGCCTTCAAATCGTCGAGCGCGCCGAAAGCTCGAAGACGCTGGCACTCAGCAATGATCTCGGCGAGCTGCTCCTCACTGAGACGGTCGTCAATGCGGTTCTGCAGCTGAAGGAGCAGCACATACGACTCCGTGTCGAACGCACCCAGCGCGGGCAACGGCACGGTGGTCTGGACGATCTTGTGCAAATACAGCTTGGACGGCGCCTCGGCGGGCAGTGCATCCTCATCGTCGGCCCGCTCTGCCGGCATGCTCCATTCGGGCAGCTTCGTGCGGATCGCGTCTGCAACTCGGTCCTCGTCTGCGGCGATAACGAAGGCCATCCCCTCCACACTGAGGAAGAGCCGGATGGCCTCAAGCGTCTCAACGACGGTGTCGACGAGGCATCGGTCGAGATCGTCAACAAGCACCGCGACGCGTCGAACATGCGCCAACTCGTCTGATCCAAGCAGCTCCGCGAACTCCGCTTTGAATCCGGCAAGGCCCCGCGGCTCGTCCTTCCCTGAATCGGAGCCCGTGGCGGGCTCGCGGATCAGCGACAGGACATCGTCGATCCCTGGGACTTGCAAGGTCAGTGAAGACTTCGCTGCGAGCTTGAGAGCCTTGGCCCAGTCGATGCGATCAGAGAGCTTCTTCAAGAGCTTCTTGACCTTGTCGCCTTTAGACTCCTCGACACCCGCGAGCCGTTCGGCCAGCTCGGCAGCGATGGCGTCGAGAACCTCACCGATCAGGCTCTCCTTGGCGCCAACTGCGGGATCGTAGCGCCACGGATCCGTGCGTACGGTGATGATCTTGGCATGCTCGAGGTCACTGCGCGCGTCGAGATCTGCCTTGATGAGTTCAAGGACGGTTGTTTTCCCGCTCCCCCAAGGGCCCGACAGGCCGATCGCGAGCGGATCGAGTGCGTCGTCGAGCACAGCATCTGACACCGTCTCGGCGATCGCACGGGCAGCAAGGAAGTCGATCTTCGAAGGCTCATCGGACCAAAGGCGCCCACGGAGGTCCTCAACAGTGGTCACGGCGACCCCCTCGTCTCGCTTGAGGTGAGCCGACAGTGAGCTTGTCGTGCCCCTCCTCACGATGAAGGGCGCTGCTACAACGAGACACCCGTCGTCTGATGGATCCAGATTCTGTAATTCTCCCATCTTGCTTGGTGCCGCCCGCCCCGACACGCTGCTCCATTCGGGTGATCGGGGCGAGTGGCTGCGTCGAATGGTCTTGTCTTGATGGTCGGATGCCAGGTGGCAGCTGGTGACCGGCAATCTTCTGACCAGCTAGACGCCGAAAGTCGCTTCGAGATGCTCAGCTGTCGCTGCATCGACGATCTCATCCCGCGGCACATAGTGAAGTTGGGTCACGCGCGAATCGCTGTGACCGAGGAGTGCGGCAGCAAGGTCTATGCCTGCGACCTCATTGATGGCCGTCGCGACCGCTCGTCGGAAGCGGTGCGGCGTCACGTCCTCGATGCCAGCCTTGCTCGTGACGTCTCGCAGCCGCCTGCGGATGTTGTTAGTCGTGTGCGGAGTGCCGCTACGGATGGAGAACAGCAACGTCTCTTTTCCCCGCAGAGTGACGTTACGGAGCCGGTCCCGGATAGCGTCGACCGCGAACTTCGGAAGGGCGATGCGTCGAACCGATTGCGCCGTCTTGGGATGGTCTTGCCGATGGGTAGGTTCGCCGGCTCGGCTGATGATGGTTCCGCAGATCCGCACGGTCGGGATCGCGGAGTTCAGGTCGAGGTCGTAGAGCCTGATGGCGAGCACCTCACCAATTCGCGCCGAGGTTCCCAGGATGACCTCGACGATCTGACCGAGTTGTCCGTCTGGTCGCGGGCCGGCTGAGATGTCGCGCTGTTCCCAGCTTCGGATGGCGCTCCGGATGAACTGGATCTCGGCTGGCGTGAATGAGTTGACCTCGCGGGGCGGCCGTCTAAGGCGTGAGACGTGATCCATCGGGTTGCGAGGGAGCATCTCATGCCGGACTGCGAGGGCGAGAGCGAGACGCATGACGACTCGAGCTTGGCGGGCGCGGTTGTAGCTCACTTTCGCCAGCTGCTTGATGAAGTAGTCGCAGCGAGCGACACCGATCTCTCGGAGTGTGAGGTTCTCGAAGTAGGGCAAGACGAGCTTGCTCATGTTCCGCTCGTAGAGCAGTCGAGTGGTTCGCGAGAGCCGGTCCTCGATCTCTATGTCCTCGAGCCAGTAGTCGACGAGGACCGGGAAGCTGCTGTCAGGACTCATCCCTGTGAAGGTTGGCTGGAACAGCGGACGGCCAGAGAGCTTCAGCTTGAGTTGCCGCTCGGCGGCTGCTGACGAATCGGCCGTGCACTGCACGAGCCTGGATTGACCATCCCAGTCGCGGTACCGGGTGTGGGCGGTGTAGCGGCCACTCTTGAGTCGCTTGCTCGCGATACGGCCGTGCGTGCCGATCGGCGTCCGGGGCCTAGCCATGTGTGCACCCGGTTTTCGATACAAAGCTTGGGAGGTGGGCTAGCAGATGGAGGTTCTGAGCCTCCGTTACATGTTGTTGCATCCCACCAGCCTGGCAAGGTCATGGGTTCAGTCTCCGGGCCGGATCCGGTTTTGAGTCAACCGGTCCATCACCTGGCTCGGAAGGCATCCGTTGTCGGTTAGGAGAGACTGGACGTGCTTCCGCTGAGTCGGCTCCGAGGGAAGGCCAGGGGCAGTCGTCAAGAGGTCGTTCCACACGGCTACTACGTCGGCTGCGATCTCCCGTACTACAGCCGTAGACGCGAGGAACACATTCGAGTTCGCAGCAGGAGCATGGTGGGGGTCGACGGTGAGTCTGTCCGACACGATGATCACGGGACTCCCAGCCGGAGGGTGATCCATGCCACGGTCAGCAGCGAGTTGGTCGAGCTGAGTATTGGCCTGCCGCACGTCCTTGAGCGGGAGAAGCCCATCGGAATGTTCTTCAGACTTGGCTTCAATGGTCATCCAGCTCGAGGTCCCCCACTCCCACGCCGAGTCGCATCGACCTTGTCCCTTGGGTTTGCTAGCTTCTGCACCGAGGAACTCGCCGAGGATCGTAAGCCCATGCTCATATGGCGAAGAGTCCTTATGTGACAGCTCCGACAGCATCCCGGTGAGAGCTCTCCTGTCTCTCACCGGGCGAAGACGACCACGCAGTCTCGCCACGATAGCGTTGATGGCGACTACATCGGCAGGAGCTAGTGGAGTTTCGTTCCCCCCAGGGAGATCTCGCATTTCCTTCAGCCATGTGCCGCGGGTGTCGGCGGCGAGCGCGGCGTTTCTGATGAGCTCTCGTGCTCGACCTCGCTCTGTCTGGCCGTCTGCCCCGTGAAATAGCCAGACACCAGCGATGTAGAGCAGGAGCCCTCGGTACCCTCTGATGGCATCCGGTCGGAGCTGCGCTGCGGCCTCCTGAAGCTTGCTGCTAGCGTCGATCCATTTGCCGCTGAAGGCAAGCTCCCATGCTTCGACCTCGAGGGGAGCGGCTTGTCCGAGTGCTTCGTCCGCCGCTGATGCGACTTTCTCGGCATCCTCGCGGAACTCCACGAGCAGTGGTTCGCCGCCCTGGCGCCAGTGTTCTCCGTGTTCAAGGAACACTTCGACGTTCTCAACGACCTCGTCAGGGCTCTTACCGGCGCTGTTCTGCCAGCCGAAAGCGATCTCGGCTTGAAGTTCCGGCTCGAGGGCCTTCAGGTTGTCAGGTCGGCTGAAGTACTTGGTGATGTCGGCCCCTAGGACCACGACAACGGCATAGTCGTTTGGACCTCGAGTGCATCGCCCTGCTCCCTGAATGATCCGGGTTCGAATGCGTTCAGCGATGGCGGGCGTGGCGCCGGCGCGCTCGCTGAGGAATCGCTCCTGCAGCCCGACTGCGTCAGGCTTTCCACCGAGCACAACGATGCGGCAGGCATCGCCTGGCAGGTCGAGGCCGTCGTATCGGTTGGCTAGACCGAGTACTCCGGTAGATGACCGCGCGAAGGTCTCGAGCCCGTCGCGTTCGAGATCGTCACGACCAAAGACGGGCACATCTTCACCTGCAAGTGTCTGCGCTGCATCTTCAGTGCGGGCAACGGTCTCCTGGCTCAGTACGAGAGCCTTGTCAGTCACGGCAACGATGCGCTGGGTTACGGCCACAGAGTCGCGTCCGGCCACGAGGTCCGGGAAGACGAACAGGCGGCGGCCCGAGCGTGGCGGAGTCTTCGTTGGCAGGGGCATTCGAACAATATCCGGGCGGCCGAAGGCGCGTTCGAGTTCGCCGCCTGCGCCGAGGGTGGCGGAGAGGTAGATCCGCTGCGCGGCGCGGTTGAAGACCGTGTTCTCGAACGTTGGGGGGATCATTGGTCTGATCTGGATGCCGCCATATGAGATGTAGACACTGCAGGACGCGAGCCCGGATCGGATCATGGCGAGCTCGTACTTGTGTGGCTCCGGCAAGCGCGCGAGGGCGGCGTCGAGACTTGCCAGTGCGTCCGGGTTGGTAGCAGGCAGGATCAAGCGAACCTGATGGTGGACGCCGGGATCCGGCTCGCCCTCGAGCCGCTGCTTCAGTAGCTCCGGGATGAAGGGTGCGAGGGCGCCAAGGACAGTCAGGTAGTCTTCTTCCTCGTCCTTTCGCGAGATGCTGATGCCGTACTTGTTTCCGACGAACTGTTCTCCGGCGTGAGCGTCATCGAAGATGATGAGGTGGGGTTCTGGCAGCTTTGGGCTGCTGTTGAAGATGGCGCTGTAGGTCGTGATGCCGACGGCAGCGGCGCTCTCCACGGCGCTCTCATCGGTGATGTCCCAATCGCGTGCTCGGCCGATCAGGAGCACCGCGGGGATGCCCTCGCGCTGGGCTGTCGTGAGCACCTGGCGAGCGAGCTGTTTGGTTGGGGTGGCGTAGAGGACTGGTCCTTTCGCCTTGCGTCGTACCCACTCCGCGATGAGTAGCCCAGGGAGGGTCTTCCCGGTGCCAGTCGGGAGCTCGAGTGCTAGGTCGGGGGTGGTCTGATGATTCTCGGCGTAAGCACGGATCACGTCGCCTTGATGCAGCCAGAGGGAGTCAACGGCGTCGCCAGTGCGCGAGAGCGCGCCGCGAAGGTACAGCTCTTCTGGAGTCTCGAACTCCTGGTGCGTTTTCTTCGACCTGCCCAGAAATGCCACCCGACGCTACCAATCTGCCGTTCCGTGCGTGTTGTACAAGCGTATCGCCGGGGGCCGGGCGGCTTCCGACTGTGCCCGTGAACGCGTCCTTGAGTGTGGTGTCCGAAACTAGAGGTGGACGACGACGATCCCAGCCACTTTCGATGAGACTTCCGGTGGCAGTGGCTGGTCTGCCAGGAGATCGAGGACGTAGGACGGGGCCGAGACGCGCAGGCCTCGGAGGATGTGCTCGTAGTACGGCACGCCCAGGTGGCCTCGGTCGGATGGGTACTCGTGGAACACCTGCGCTGTGTCGCCAGCGACCTTGTCGAGGGTTGCGGCGGAGAACTGCAGGCGCCGCACACTTGAGACTCGCTCGAAGAGGGTTTTCGCGATCAGTCGCGCGCCCTGCTGCGGCTGCAGGAGGAAGTCACGGAGGGCATCGTCGACGAGCCGGAGGTTCAGGTCGTAGCGACAGACGGGCTGGTGGGTCGGGTCGCCGAGAGTCTCCAGCGGGAATGAATGACGGATCGTGTACTCCGCATCGTCGTCACCGTTCAAGCCGCCACCGGTCGTGGCGATGATGGCTGGGAGCACCGAAACTGTTGCCATCCGGCATCGGAGACAGTCATCGTTGTCGTGGTCGGAGAGCCCGCAGGTGGCCGGTCCGCGGTATGCCTGCGTCCCGAGGTAGAGGGCGTAGACGGGCGCAACGTTGAGTTCGTTCGCTGTGACAAAGAGCTTCCGCTGCTGGTTACCCGTGCCGTCGGGGTAGGTGAAGTCGATCGTCCATCGCTTCCCAACTTTGAGGCGCTTGGCTTGAACGAGCATCCCGAAGGCTTCGCCGGTGCTGTCGACCCACCACCACAGCCAATCCGCACCGGTTGTGCCTTCTTGGTTCTGATTGAAGTCGGCGAATTTCACGATCGGGTGTGCGGTCGTGAGGACGATGTCGGTGACAGTCGTTTCGTGCCAGGTGCTGCCAGCCTGATCCATGCGCGCCATGTGTTCTTCGGCCGCAGCGCGCGCAGAACGGAACGCAGCTGCGGGCTGGGTTGCGCTGTCGACATCGCTCATGACTCGATTCTCCCGCGTTCGCGGTTGGCCTTGACTACGAGTAGTCCTGCCGCGAGAGCCTGACGGCTGCTCGGTGACCCGTCTGTCTAGACGCCGGTTCGCTCCGAGGTCCGCCTAGCCGAGTACGAACGTCGTCCACTGCGCTCGATCTGAGCTGTCGTTCCACTCGGCGCGTAGCGTCGCGGTGGCGGGATCGGCCAGACCTCCGCCGAAGTGGATGAAGACCGGCTGGCCTGCTGGAACATCGCGCAGGCGCTACCCGTCCTCCATCTGAACGCTCTCGCCGGCGACGGCCTCGAACTCGACGTCGGAGGCGAAGCCGCCAGTGTTGTTCGTTACGCGCCAGCGGCCCTCGCCGGCCTTGTCCACAAGCCAGGGAGTCCTCTGCGCATCGCGCGCTTCCTCCCGAAGATTCGCAACTTCGAGCGCCTCCGCTGCCCGCTGATGGGCTTCGGCTGACGCGGTCGCTGCTGAGGCAGCCTGCTTGGCATGCTCCAGCGCCTGCGCTTCATGCTTGGCCGCCTGGTCGCGTGCGTCCTGCGAGTCGCGCACGCCTCTCCAGGCGATGATGGCGGCAATCACCGTCGCGACAAAGAGCCCCAAGTTGATGATGATGCTCGCGAGTTCCACGAGATGAACTCTATTCGGCATGCTCGGATGCCACTCAGCTCACGACGCTCTCTTGAGGCGGTCGGCTACCTGCCACCATCTAGGATCAGCCATCTGCCGGGGTTCATGCAGGCGGCGGATTACACCGGTTCGATGGTGCTGCGCTCAGGAGACCCGGAAGCCGCGGTGTTCTGGTCGGGTTCGATGCTCTGAGCGCGCCGTTGGAGGAACTCGCGGTATTCCTGCAGCTCGGCGGCCGCAATGAAGCGCCCTGGGTTTCGTGGAGGCTTGGTTATCTGGAACCGGCCCCGATCGGAACCTGTTCGTGAGCGTAGCGGGCCGCGTCGAGCGATGCCCAGTACGACTGCTCGAACTCGGCCGGCGGGACGTGCCCGATCTCGCCGTGCAGGCGTCGATGGTTGAACCAGTCGACGTACTCGGCGACGGCGATCTCGACGTCGCGGATCGATGCCCAACCGCCCTTGGGGCGCATCATCGGGTTGCGGATGCACTCGCCCTTGAACAGCGAGTTGAACGCCTCGGCCATCGCGTTGTCATACGAATCGCCTTTGCTTCCAACGGACGCGACGGCGCCTTGTTCGGCGAGGCGCTCGGTGTAGCGGATGGCTCGATACTGGACTCCTCGGTCCGAGTGATGGACGAGCCCGGTCGTGTCTTGCCTGTTCCTGCGGCGCTGCCAGAGCCCCATATCGAGCGCGTCGAGCGCGAGCTCCGTGCGTAGGCTCGTGGACACCTGCCAGCCGACGACGAGCCTGCTGAACACGTCGATCACGAACGCCGCGTAGACCCAGCCGGCGTGAGTACGGATGTAGGTCAGATCCGCGACCCAGAGCTGGTTCGGTGCCGTCGCGGTGAACGCTCGTCCGACGAGATCCGCAGGCCGTTCCGTCTCCGCGCCATCACCCGAGGTGGTCTTGATGGTCTTGTCGCGTCGGAGTCCTTGCAATTCGAGTTCGCGCATCAGTCGCTCGACGGTGCAGCGGGCAACCGAGACGCCTTCCCGATTCAGCTCCGCGTGGATCTTCCTCGCCCCGTAGACGCCGAGATTGTCGGCATGGACAGCGGTGATATCGGCTTTCAGCTTCTCGTCCCTGACAGCCCGGGCCGACGGCGGGCGCGTCTTGACCGCGTAGTAGGTACTCGGGGCGATCTTCAGGCCCGCGTCCTTCAACACGTGGCAGATCGGCTCGACCCCGAACCGGTCGCGGTGGGCACCTCGGTTACTTCAGCTTGCGGTCGAGCTCCGCGGCCGCGAAAAAAGCCGACGCGGTCTTCAGGATCTCGTTCGCCCGCCGCAGCTCGCGGACCTCGCGTTCGAGGTCGGCGATCTTCTGCGTGTCCGCGGTCGTGGTGCCCGGCGCGTCGCCGGCATCGATCTCGGCCTGCCTCACCCATGTGCGCAAGGCCTCGGGATGGATATCGAGCTGGTCGGCGATCCGCTTGATCGCTCCCGTCTTCGTCGCGGGGTCTCGGCGCGCGTCCAGCGCCATCCGTGTCGCACGCTGTTTGAGCTCCTCGCTGTACTTCCGTGGTGCTGCCATGACTCTCATCCTTCACTGGTTTGAGAGCCTCCATCACACCCGGGGCGCTTCACCGCCAGCCAGATTCTCGTGTCGCCGCTGATGGATAGTCGCGAGCTCGCCCGCTACCTGAAGGTGTCCGAGTCAACTCTTTCTCGTTGGCGGGCGGACAAGAAGGGCCCGCCGTTCGTGCAGCTCGGAGGCATCGCGAGGTACCGGATCGAGTCGGTCGATCAATGGCTCGCCTCGCTCGAGCACGCCGATGAGCAGTAGCGAGCAGCCTCAGTCCTACCCACCCATCGGGGTCAAGGTCTCCACCGATCTCGAACACCGGGCCAGCGGCATCCGCGCACGAGCACGCTGGACCGACCCAGTCACGAAGGAGCGCATCACACGCGCACTGGTGGTGCCGGACGAGGCCGCCGCCGCAGTGTTCTTCGAACAGCTGCAGCAATCCGCGGCCGTCGGAGTCGACCTGACGATCACGCTGAAGGACTACATCGCGCAGATCGGCGATCGGTGGAAGCGTGGCCTGGATCCGACGTCGACGACGACAGGCTACGAAGCCGGGCTCCGGCTTCGCGTCATTCCCGCGCTGGGGCACCTGCCGGTCACCGGGATCACCCCGGGCATGATCGACCGCACTATCGACGACTGGGAGCTGAAACACTCGCCCTCGACGATCAAGAACTCGATCGCGCCGCTCACACGGGTCTTCGACGAAGCCGTCCGAGACGACATCCTCGAACGCAACCCCGCGCACAGCCGTGCCAGGCGTAGCCTCGGCAAGAAGTCCGTATTCGATATCAGTAGTCCCACCGACACATCACCCCGGGCCCTGGCCATCCCGGACCTCGCCACTCTCAGCCGGCTCGCAGGTGCGTACGGAGAGCACGGTCAGCCCTACTCGGACTACGTGATGCTCTGTGCGCTGCTCGCCTCCCGCAGCTCGGAGGTTGCTGGCCTCTGGGTCGAGGACGTCGACTGGGACCAGAACATCGTCACGATCCGCAAACAGACCTACCCCGGCGAGAACGGTCTTGTCACCAAACAGACCAAGGGTCGCGAGGAACGGCCCGTATTGATCCTGCGGCCGCTGGTTCCGATCTTGCGTCGGCTCACCGATGGCAAGGCTCCGACCGACCGCGTACTCGTCGGGCTGCGCGGCGGAGTGCTCACGACGGCGACCGTTCGGCGCGCGACGAACTGGGATGCGATCGTCACCAGACTCGAGCTGCCGCAGCTGACCCGGCACGGTCTGCGGCATACCGGAGCGACCTGGATGGCCGACTCCGGTATCCCGCTGCATGTGCTCCAGAAGATCCTCGGTCACAAGTCCATCGAGACGACCGAGGGGTACCTACCCGGACCTGCGCCACATCTCCAAGGCCGGAGAGCTCGCCAACGCCTTCCTCGACGCGCAAGCCGATGGCACAACGATCCAACCGCTCCAGTCCGTACGACGCCCCGAACAGCCCAGCCGATGACGCGGACCAAGCGGTTACCGGCGGCTTCTGGTCCCGGTCTGGTCCCGGCGATGCAATCTCGACTCTGTCGGACGCCGGCTGTTCCGATGATGACAGGGGCCGGCACGAGGCCGAGCAGACCCGATGAAAATGACGAAGCCCTGGTGAGAAATAACCTCTCACCAGGGCTTTTGCGTCGGGATGACAGGATTTGAACCTGCGACCCCTTGACCCCCAGTCAAGTGCGCTACCAAGCTGCGCCACATCCCGGTCCATCGTCCGCACGCGGACAACTCCCCTATCCTAGCCGGTCGTCGCGCGCGCCGCGAACCGGCCTGATGGGTGTCGGTGGCCGCGTGTACGTTCGCCACATGACGACGATCGAGATCCGCCCCGCACGCGCCGACCGGTTCGACGACGTCGAGCATGCGCTCACCGGCGGAGGCGACGGCGCCTCGTGCTGGTGCCAGTGGTGGATGCTCCGAGGCAAGGACTGGCAGTCCACGACGGTCGACGAGAGACGCGAGCTGCTCCGCTCCGGCCTCGAGGCACAGCCGCCTTCCGCCCTGATCGCGTACGTCGACGGCGAGCCCGCCGGGTGGGTGAAGGTCGCCCCACGCCCCGCGCAGCCCCGCCTCGCCCACACCCGGAGCCTCACGCAGTCACCGGAAACGATCGACGACGATTCAGTGTGGGCCATCACGTGCTTCGTGGTCCGCCGGGAGCACCGGCGCGCGGGCCTCGGCACCGAACTGCTCGACGCCGCCGTCGCCCACGCCCGCGACAACGGCGCCCGCGTGATCGAGGGCTACCCGCTCGACACGTCCGTGAAGAAGGCCTCGGCCAACGCCCTGTTCCACGGCAGCCTCTCCACCTTCCTCGCCGCGGGATTCCGGGAAGTCGCCACCCCGGCGCCCGGACGCCCCATCGTCTCGCTCACCGTCGCCTGACCGTACGATGGGTCGCACCGACCCGTCTCCCCGCGCTTCGCCCGCACGTCCCCGTTGCGCCGCGAAACCCAGGGAGACCCGATCCGCGAAGGAGCGCCGTGACCACCCCCGCACGCCCGCGCTCGCGCACCGCGCAACGGCTCGAGGCCACCCGCTGGTGGGGCTTCCTCCTGTATGCGGCTCTCTCGGTCCTCCACGTCACGGCGATCACCCTCGACCTCGCGGCCATCGAATATCCGACCAAACTCCTCCTCATGCCCGCCCTGGGCATCGCCGCGATCTGGGCCCTGCGCGGCAGACTCCCCACCGGCTCCACAGCGCTCTCCGCGGCCACGCTCCTCTTCCTCGCCCTCGCGTTCTCCTGGCTCGGCGACGGCGCGGCGTTCTTCTTCCCCTTCCTCACCGACGAGCTTCCCGCCATGCTCGCGAGCTTCGGCATCGCACACCTGCTCTACATCGCCCTCTTCCTCCGTCACGTCCACCCGCGGCCCGTCGCCCCCTGGTCTGTGGTCTACGCCGCATGGTGGGGCGTCATGATCGCGGTGCTCTGGCCGCACCTCGGCGCCCTGCTCGTCCCAGTGATCCTCTACGGGGCGGTGCTCGGCGGCACCGCCGTGGCGGCCACCCGCGGCGGCACGCTGACCGCCGTCGGCGGCGCATTCTTCCTCGCCTCCGACACCCTGCTCGCCCTGCGCCTCTTCCTCCCCGGCGTCTCGGCCGAGGTCACCGGCCCCGCCGTGATGATCGCGTACACGCTCGGCCAGGGCCTCCTCGTCCTCGGCATCTGCCGTCTGCTCGGGAAGGCACCCCGATGAGCGAGAGCGTCCGGATCGACTCGTGGCTCTGGGCGGTCCGCGTCTACAAGACCCGGTCGGCCGCGACCACGGCCTGCCGCGCGGGACACGTGCGCCTCAACGGCGAGAAGGTGAAAGCTTCCCAGCCGGTACGGATCGGCGACGAGCTCCGCGTACGCATCGCCGGATTCGACCGCATCCTGGTGGTGCGCCAACTCCTCACCAAACGCGTCGGCGCCCCACTGGCCGCCCTCGCCGCTGAAGACCGCACGCCCCCGCGCGAACCCGTCGCGATGGTCGCCGTCCGCGACCGCGGCGCCGGGCGCCCCACCAAACGCGAACGCCGGGATATCGACCGCCTTCGCGGCCGCGCGCCCGGCCCCGACGACGACTGAGCCCGGCCGAGCGCCCCGTCAGCCCGTCGCGCCCGCCCGTCGTCCATCCCCACGCCGCACGCGTAGAAGCCGGTCCCCCGCCGCGACCACCGCCACCGTCACGACGTAGATCAGAAGATCCCGCGCGTCGAACACCGTGCCCAGCACGAGCACGATCGGGGAGAACGCCGCGCCCCACACCTGCGGCAGCCCCGTCAGCTGGAAGAGCTCCACCGCGACGCACCAGCCGGCGGCGATCGTCCCCGCCCACGGCGACGCGAGGCGAGGCGCGACGAACACGACCGCGAGGTAGGCCACGACCGCGTACAGTGCGTCGCCCGCGATGTCGGTCGCCGCCGTGTCGGGCAATTGCGTGTGCACGAACAGTCCCGCCGCCACGACCACCGCGATCCCGCCGGCCGCCCACACCCGTCTCGCGACGATGCTCCGGCCCGTCACGGGCCGCCGGTTCAGAGCAGGCCCTTCAACCACGACACCGACTCGACCGTCGCGACACCGGACACCCGTTCGGCGAGCCCCCGATCGCTCGTCACCACCGTGACAACGCGTCCCGCCGCCCGCTCCGACGCCGCCGTCTCGGCGATCGCGTCGTCGCCCTGCCCGGCCGCGCGCACGATCCGCAGGCCCGGCACGTCGGCCGCCGCGCGGGCCGCCCCCTCCAGCACCACGACGATCTCGGGGAACCACTCGCTCTCGGGGAGCCCCAGCACCGCCGCCGACAGTCCAGCCCGTCGCCGGGCCGCCAGGCGCTCGATCAGCCGTCCCGCCGCACCGGCGCGATCCTTCCACCATCCGTCAGGGACGGAGCCGACCACGTTGGCCGCGTCGACGACGATCACCGGTCGCACGTCGAGGAGCGTGCGGAGCGTGCGCCACGACGCCGCGAAACCCGGATGCAACGGATACGACTCGATCGCATCGACCGGCACCCAGGCGAGCTCCCGGCTCTCGGGGTCGCTGATGGTCGGCTCGAACGGCCGGATCACATCGCCCACGACCGTCGTGTACGACCAGTAGCCGAGATCGAGCACGCTCAGCAGCCGGGGCCGCACGGCCGCGTCGGGGACGCCTGCCTCCTCGGCCGCCTCCCGCAGCGCGCCGTCGCACGCGGACTCCCCCTCGTGCCGCGCC
>JBMDWQ010000286.1:0-2286 GCA_048594675.1 Microbacterium sp.
GTCCTGGTGGATCCTGCTGCCCCTCGCGCTCGCCGTCTGGGGCCTCGTGCATGCCTCGGGGGTGCACGCGACGGTCGCCGGCGTGCTGCTCGGCTTCATGGTCCCGGTGCGCCCGACGGAGCGCGCGCGGGTGCGCACCGGAACCGACGATGACGGCGCTCCGATCTACGACGGTCTTGCCGCGCACTTCGCGGACCGCTGGGGCATCGTCGCGACCCTCGTCGCCGTCCCGGTGTTCGCCTTCTTCGCGGCTGGGGTCGAGATCGGCGGCGTGGACGGCCTCGTCTCGGCGCTGACCGACCCGATCACCATTGGGATCATCGTGGGCCTCGTGCTCGGGAAGCCCGTCGGCATCCTGCTCACGACCTTCCTGTTGAGCCGAGTGCCGGGCCTGCGCCTCGACGAGACGCTGCGCTGGCCGGATCTCGCCGGCATGTCCCTGCTCGCGGGCATCGGATTCACGGTCTCGCTGCTGGTGGGCGAGCTCGCCTACGGCAGCAGCAGCGTCGCGGACGATCACGTGAAGATCGGCGTCCTCGTCGGCTCGCTCCTCGCCGCGGTCCTCGGCGGACTCGTCCTCGCGGCCCGCAGCCGGAAGGCCCGCGCGGAGCAAAGAACCGTCGCCGCGGGGTGATCGCACCCTCTACGCTTTCCCACTCCATCCGTCAACGCCCTCAGGCACCGCTGGGGACGCTGGTTAGCGTCGGTCTCCCCACGCAGAGAAGGAGCACCCGATGAAGGCGATGACCTACCGCGGACCGTACAAGATCCGCGTCGAGGAGAAACCCGATCCGACGATCCAGCATCCGAACGACGCGATCGTACGGGTCACGAGAGCCGCGGTGTGCGGGTCGGATCTCCACCTGTTCCACGGCATGATGCCCGACACCCGCATCGGGCACACCTTCGGTCACGAGATCGTCGGGGTGGTGGAAGAGGTCGGTCCCTCCGTGGAGACGCTGCGCCCGGGCGACCGGGTGATGGTGCCGTTCAACATCTACTGCGGCTCGTGCTACTTCTGCCGCCGAGGCCTCTTCTCGAACTGCCACAACGTGAACCCCAACGCGACCGCGGTCGGGGGGATCTACGGCTACTCGCACACGACAGGCGGGTACGACGGCGGGCAGGCGGAGCGTGTCCGTGTGCCGTTCGCGGATGTCGGCCCGTCGGTGATCCCGGAGTGGCTGGCCTCCGAGGACGCGCTGCTGCTCACCGACGCGTTCTCCACCGGATACTTCGGCGCCCAGCAGGCCGACATCGCCGAAGGCGACACGGTGGTGGTCTTCGGCGCCGGCCCCGTCGGCCTGGCTGCCGCGCGCTCGGCCTGGTTCCTCGGCGCCGGACGTGTCATCGTCGTCGACCACCTCGACTACCGGCTCGAGAAGGCGCGGGACTTCGCCTTCGCCGAGACGATGCACCTCCACGAAGCCGGCGACATCGTGCTCGCCCTGAAGAAGGCGACCGGCTACCTCGGCGCCGACGTGGTGATCGACGCGGTTGGCGCGGAGGCCGACGGCAGCGTCGTCCAGCACGTGACCGCCGCGAAGCTCAAGTTGCAGGGCGGCTCCCCTGTCGCGGTCAACTGGGCCATCGACAGCGCACGCAAGGGCGGCACCGTGTCGATCCTCGGCGCGTACGGCCCGCTGGTGACCTCGGTGCGCCTCGGCGACATCATGAACAAGGGGCTCACGGTGCGCGGCAACCAGGCTCCCGTGAAGAGGCAGTGGCCGCGATTGCTCGAACACATCCAGGCGGGCCACATCCGTCCGTCCGAGCTGCTGACGCATCGGTTCCCGCTGGAGCACATCGCGGAGGCCTACCACGTGTTCTCGTCCAAGCTCGACGACTGCATCAAGCCGCTCATCGTCGTCGGAGAGGAATGACCATGCCGTACGAAGGATCTCGACCCATCCCCGCACCGACCCCCGATGAGCTGCGTGCCCGGATCCCGGGCTGGGGCGCCGACCTCGCCCCCGAGCACCGCCGCACCTGGCAGCAGCTGGAGGATGTCGGCGACACCGGCGCGCACTGGGACCTCCCCGAGCGTCAGGGCCCCGACCGCGGCCGCGAGCGCTCGATCGAGCACGGGATGCTGCCTCCCGTCTGGGGCACCGCGCAGCCGCTGCACGGCCTGTCCGGTGCCATCCGGCGCGTCGCCTACGACCGGTTCAGCGAGACGAAGAACACCCGCTGGTTGCTGCTCGTGCTGGGAGACCGCGTGGACGCCGTCACGGCGCACGCCCGCTCCCTGCTCACCCGGCGACCGGACGACCCCATCACACAGAC
>JBMDWQ010000287.1:0-5798 GCA_048594675.1 Microbacterium sp.
GGGCGGTCGACGCCCGTGACGAGGGCGGTCTCGCGACCGGTGCGCCGCGAGAGATCCGCGGCGATCGTCGACACGTCGCCGAGCGTCGCCGACATGAGGAGGAACTGTGCCCGCGGCAGCGTGAGGAGCGGCACCTGCCACGCCCAGCCGCGTTCCGGGTCGCCGTAATAGTGGAACTCGTCCATCACGACCTGGTCGACAGGAGCGTCCGGCCCGAGGCGCAGCGCGAGGTTGGCGAGGATCTCCGCGGTGCAGCAGACGATCGGCGCGTCCGCATTGACGGCGGAGTCCCCGGTGACCATCCCCACGTTGTCGGCGCCGAACACGTCGACCAGGGCGAAGAACTTCTCGCTCACCAGGGCCTTGATCGGCGCCGTGTAGTAGGACCGTCCTCCCGCGGCGAGGGCGGCGGCGTGGGCCGCCACCGCGACCAGCGACTTGCCCGTGCCCGTCGGTGTCGCAAGGATCACGTGCGACCCCGAGACCAGCTCGATGATCGCCTCGTCTTGCGCGGGATAGAGGGTGAGGCCCTGCGCCGTCGTCCACGCCGCCACACCGTCGTAGACCGCCTCGGGAGCAGCTCCCGCCGGGATGGCGTCCATCAGCCGTGCGGGTGCGTCCATTCCTCGAGTCTGCCTGATCGTGAGCGCCGGGCGTCTCGTCTCGCGATGCGGGCTCCGGGGCCGGGTAAGGCACGTGAGACTTCTGCTTCTTGCGCACATGGCTTGTATGAGCTAGCTTCCTTGCACTCAGCGCCGCTTCGTGAAGGAGATGCGACGAGAGATGCTGCAGAGGCAAGGGAGCACGATGGCCACGCGACGGAACGATAGCTTCGGCACCGCGGGGCTCGTCCTTCTGGTTGTCGGAGGAGCCGTCTGGGCAACCGTCCTCATTGCGGCGCTCGCGGGCGGAACGTCGCCTCTCACGATCCTCGTCGCCATCGCCCCGATCCTCATCGGAGGCTTCGTCCTGCTCGCTGCCGACCGACTCCCCCCGCGATCCGACGACCGTTAGGCGCTGGATCACCATCTCACTGACGGAGGAGGCAAAATGAAACTGAACCGTGGAGGGCGTCTCGTCGCCGGGCTCGACGCGGAGGGCGGAGCTCAGCGCACTGCCTTGGCCTCCACTACTCGCCGAGCCGCTTCGTCGACCAGTGCCGCGAAGTCCGGGTCGCTCTGCGCGCGGGCCAGGACGGCGTCGTACATGGGCGGGAGCACGCGCGCGTCGTCGGCGACCAGCAAGAGGTCGACCCCGGCGTCCAGGGCTCGGAGAGCCCGGTCCGCCGGCGCGATGCCCGTGACCGCGACGGCATCGGAGAGGTCGTCGGACATCACCACGCCCGCGAACCCGACGTCGCCGCGCAGCACCTGTCGCACCACGACGGGCGAGAAGACGGCGGGCCGGGTGGCGTCGATCCGGTCATAGATCGCATTGCTGACCATCACGACCGCAGGCCCCGAGGCGAGGAGCTCGCGGTAGACGTCGACGTCGGGCGAGTCGGCGCCGATCTCGGTGTCGTGGACGTCGGCCGTGGTGTCGGTGTTCTGCGTGACCCGTCCCAGCCCGGGGAAGTGCTTGAAGGTGGGCAGCACACCTGCCGCGCGCATGCCCTCGGCGAATGCCCCCGCCTTGGCGGCCACGGTCCGCTCGTCGTATCCGTACTGGCGGCCGAGCGCACCGATCGGCGCGTTGTCGAACCGCGTTGCGTGACTCGTGACGATGTCGGCCACCGGAGCGAGGTTCATCGTCACCCCGGCCGCGCGCAGCTCGTCTCCCCAGGACCGTGCGGAGCGGGAGAGCCGGGCGGTGTCGCGATCAGCCTGCCGGATGGCGTAGGGGATGTCGTCGAATCCCGGACCGCGGAGCACCTGCACCTCCCCGCCCTCCTGATCCGTGGCGATCCACAGCGGGATGCCCGCCGTGCTCTGCGGATCGACGAGCGCGGTCAGATCGGCGACGAGGTCGGACACCGGCTCGACACCGGCCGTCGACCGACCGTGGAGGAACACGCTGCCCACGTGCCTGTCCCGGATCTCCGCGCCGACGAGGTCGTCGGAGCCGTCGAGCGGCACTCCGACCATGAACAGCTGGCCCACTTTCTGCTCGAGGGACATCCGTGCCAGCGGATCGCCCTCGGAGGGCGAGGGCACGGCGGTCGGCGTGACGAGAGGCGACGAGACGCTCGGCGTCGGCGTGGGCGACGACGCGGCGGGAGAAGCCGGGGCCACTGAGGGCGACGCGCAGGCCGCGAGGAAGACGACGGCGAACGCCCCACCGGCGATCAGCGCGCGAACGGCCGCCGAGCGGCGGGACGGGCGAGAGCGGACGGCGACCACGGGACCATCCTCCTCCCTCTCCCCGCATACCGGGCCGACCACGATGGCCCGCCGGCGCGCCTGATCAGCCGGCCCGCTCGGGACTGTGGAGGCGCAACAGGTAGCGATCGGCCCGTGCGGGCGGCCCCTGGCGGTCCAGCCGTGAGACCAACACCGTCACCGCCGCGGCGAGCGGGATCGTCCACGCGGCGGGCTGGGCGAGGTACGGTGCCGCGATCCCCACACCGCCCACCGCCGCGTGGACGAGGAGAGCGAGGCCGCACGAGAGCGCACCGGTGACCACTCCGGCCACGGCACCGCGCGCCGTGAGACCACGCCACCACACCCCCAGGAGCAGCAACGGCGACAGGCTCGACGCGGCGAAGACGAACACCGTCCCGACGCTGGAGACGAGCCCCGCCGGGACGGTGGCCAGCGCGACGCCGAGAGGGACGAGGGCGCACAGGGCCGCCGAGATTCGGAACGAGCGCACCGACCCGGAGAAGGCGTCCTGGCTCACGACTCCAGCCAACGACACGACGAGGCCGGCCGAGGTGGCCAGGAACGCCGCGAAGGCGCCCGCGACGATGAGCGCGGTGAGGAGTTCCCCGAAGGCCCCCGGGAACACCCGGGCCGGAAGGAGGAGAACCACGGTGTCGGCGGTCTCGGGCCGGGCGAGGTCCGGTGCGAGCATGCGGGCGAGGAGACCCATCCCGCTCGAGACGGCGTAGAACGCGCTCACCATCGCGATCACGAGGACGGTCGTGCGCCGCGCCGAGACACCGTCGGGGCTCGTGTAGAAGCGGACGAGCACGTGCGGGAGGCCCATCGTTCCCAGCAGGAGCGCTAGAAGGAGCGAGCCGGTCTCGTAGGCGTCGACACCGGCGGGCCCTGCAGCGGGAGGAAAGACGGCGGACGCGTCGACGGGGTGCGGGCCGCCACCGACCGCGAAGCCGATCACGACGACGGGGACCAGGAGCGCGGTGAGCTTCAGCCAGTACTGGAAGGCCTGCACGAAGGTGATGGCACGCATCCCGCCCGCGGCGACGGCGCCGCCGACGAGCACCGCGACCAGCACCGCCCCGATCCACGGTGGCAGTCCCGCCACCACCTGCAGCGTGATCCCCGCACCGTGGAGCTGCGGGACGATGTACAGCCACCCGATGACGAGCACCACGACACTCGTCACGCGGCGGGCGAGGGTCGACTCGAGCCGAGCCTCCACGAAGTCGGGGATCGTGTACGCACCACTGCGACGCAGGGGCGAGGCGACGAAGACCAGCACGAGGAGGTAGCCGGCGGCGTATCCGATCGGGAACCAGAATCCCCGCGCACCCCCCAGCAGCACGAGACCCGACAGGCCGAGAAAGGTGCCCGCCGAGAGGTACTCGCCGCTGATGGCGGAGGCGTTCCACACCGGGCGCACGGTGCGCGAGGCGACGAAGAAGTCGCTCGTCGTGCGCGAGGCGCGCAGTCCGTACACACCGATGAGGACCGTCGCGATGACCACGAGAGCGATCGCCGCCAGATCCAGGACGGGATTCACTCGCGGTCCCGCAGCGCCCGGTAGCGCTGCTCGTTGCGCGCGGCGCCGCGCGCATACAGCACGGCGAAGGCGAAGATCACGGGATAGAAGGCGAAGGCGTGCACCAGCCACGACAGCGGAACACCGACGATGACCACGCGATCCAGCTCCGGGATCGCCGTGAGGGCCACGGTGAGGGTCACCGTCACGATCACGAAACCCGCGACCGTCCCCAGGGCGAGCCGCAACTGGGTGCGCCGAAGCGCCCGGCCGTACACCGCGTCGATGTCGTCGCTTCCCTCGCCGCCGCGGGGAGGCAGGGGTCTCGTACCGGGCCGGACGGCAGGGCGTGAGTCCGGACCGCTTCCGGTCACCCGCACCCGGCGGGGGGTGTCGGGGCTCATCGTCCCGCTCCGTCGGCGCGCCCGTGCACGAGAGCCTCGCGCACGGCCGGCAGCAGGCGCCTGCTCACGGGGAGCGAGACGGCGCCCACGGAGACGGCGGGCTCGGGTCCGCTCAGCCGGGCCTCGGTCACCGCGTCGGACCGAACCAGATACGACCGGTGCACCCGCACGAAACCCGCCTCGGCCCAGCGCTGATCGAGCTCGGAGATCGGGATGCGGACGAGGTGGCCGGCGCCCTCGTCCGTATGCAGCCGGGAGTAATCGCCCTGAGCCTGCACCCAGCGCACGTCGCTCCGCCGCACGAAACGCACCGTCTGCCCCACCGTCACCGGCACGACCTCGTCGGCGTCGGCGTCACCCGACGCTGCGGAGAGCTCGGCCACGCGATCGATCGCCCGTCGCAGGCGTTCGAGCCGCACCGGCTTGAGCACGTAGTCGGCCGCGCGCACCTCGAACGCCTCGAGGGCGCGCGCATCGTCGGCCGTGACGAAGACGACCACGGGCGGGGACGCCAGGGCGTTCATCGCGGCGGCGAGGTCGATCCCGGTGAGCCCGGGCATGTGGATGTCGAGGAAGGCCGCGTGGACGGCTCGTTCCGAGAGCTGGCGCAGCGCGTCGGCGCCGGAGGACGCCGTCAGGATCTCCCCGATCCGGGCATCTGCACGCAGCAGATGGACGAGTTCGTCGAGCGCGGGCCGCTCGTCGTCGGCGACGAGCACGTCGATCACGGCAGCACCTCACCTCCGGCGGTCACCGTCCGTCGACATCCGTGTCGTGCCGGGGCTGCGATTTCGGGATCCGCATCCTGACCAGGGTACCGGCGCCCATCGCGGTCTCCACGACCAATCCGCCCTCCGCGCCGTACAGCTGACGCAGGCGCGTGTCGACGTTGCGCACGCCGACGTGCGCGCCGTCGACCACGCTCGTCAGCAGCGCCCGCAGCCGCTCGGGGTCCATTCCCACTCCGTCGTCCTCGACGGTGATCTCCGTGTGCGTCACGTCGTCGCGGGAGGCGATCCGGATGGTCCCGCCCCGCTCGCCGGGCTCGAGCCCGTGGCGTACGGCGTTCTCGACGATGGGCTGCACGGACAGGAACGGGATGACGGTGGCGAGCGTTTCCGGGGCGATGCGGAGGGTCACCTGCAGTCGCTCCCCGAACCGCGCCCGCTCGAGCTCGAGGTAGGAGTGGATACTCCGGAGCTCCTCCGCGAGGGTCGTGAACTCCCCTTGCCTGCGGAAGGAGTACCGGGTGAAGTCGGCGAACTCCAGCACGAGCTCCCGCGCGCGCGGTGGATCGGTGTGGACGAAGGAGGCGATCGCGGTGAGCGCGTTGTAGATGAAGTGGGGCGAGATCTGCGCGCGCAGCGCCCGCAGCTCCGCTTCGGCGAGCGCTGCCCGCGAGGCGTCGAGCTCCCCGAGCTCCAATTGCGCGGCACACCAGTCCGCCACCTCGACGGCCGCGCGGACGAGCGCAGCGCGCACCGGCGCGGCGAAGGCGACGACGACGCCGACGACCTCGCCGGCGACCACGATCGGCGCCCCCACCGCTTC
>JBMDWQ010000288.1:0-7932 GCA_048594675.1 Microbacterium sp.
CGCTTCGTCCGGCGGTGCGAGTGCGAGATGTTGTGACCGAAGCCGGGAACTGCTCCGGTCACCTGGCACACTGCTGCCATAGTGATTCTCCTTAGTACCGTGACACCGGACGGTGCCACCCAAGATCCCTTGTCTGCATCCACGCCTCATCCGGCCGTTTCGGGCCTGAGCTGAGGAGGGGATACGAACTGCGTGCTGGAGTGCGCGCAGACAAAGAGTCAGTCTAGCACGCGCCTCGCGTGGCTCACGGACGGGGCCGATGCCGGGCGGCGAGCTCGTCGGCGAACCGCACATAGTCATCGTCGATCGTCTGCGCCTCGGGGTGGGCGTCGTACCAATCGACGATCTCGCGAGCGCCCTCACGGATGCGCACCGTGGTGCGGAACTCCGGCACCCTCGACCGGAGCTTCGACGTGTCGAAGAGCATGGAGTGCGCCTTGTCACCGAGGAGGGCCGCGCCCCAGTCGGGATCGACGGCGGCGATCGCGGCCGACGGGACATGGACGAGGTCGGGCTCGGTGACGCCGGCCGCCCGCGCGATCTCGGTGTAGATCTCGTTCCACGTCGGAGCATCGTCGCCCGTGATGTGGAAGGCCTCGCCGACGGCGTCGGCGCGCCCCAGCAACCCGACGAATCCGCGCGCGAAGTCGGTGTGATGAGTGAGGGTCCACAGCGACGTCCCGTCGCCGTGGACGATCACGGGCTCCCCCGCACGCATCCTCGCGATCGCGGTCCATCCCCCGTCGATGGGGATGAGGGTCGGGTCGTAGGTGTGCGACGGCCGGATGATCGTCACGGGGAAGCCGGCCTCCCGATAGGCCGCGACGAGGCGGTCCTCGCAGGCGATCTTGTTCCGGGAGTACTCCCAGAAGGGGTTTCGCAGCGGCGTGGACTCCGTGACGGGGAGCCGGGTCGGCGGAGTCTGGTAGGCGGAGGCGGAGCTGATGAAGACGTACTGGCGCGTGCGCCCGGTGAACAGGCGAAGGTCGGTCTCGATGTGCTCCGGGACGAAGGCGAGGAACTGCGCGACGACGTCGAACTCCTCGCCTTCCAGCGCACGCCTGGCCGACACCTCATCCCGGATGTCGCCGCGGTGCACGATGACGCCGTCGGGGACCGAGCGACGCTGCTCCCGCCCGCGATGGAGGAGGTGCACCTCGTGCCCCTGACGGACGGCCTCGGCCACGCACGCCGTGCTGATGACACCCGTCCCGCCGATGAACAGCACACGCAACGCCGACATGTCGTTCCCCTCTCGAGGGCTGAGCCTCGTGGTCAGTATCACACGGGCGATGTCACGCCGGGCGCTCGCGCGCGTCGCGGGCGAGCTCGGCGGCGCCCCGTCCCCATCGGAAGGGCGACACCGTCGGGTCGCCCGTGATCCAGAACCGCCACGGGAACGCCTCCGTCCCCGCGATGCCGGCCACCCCGACGCGCGGTCCCGCGGACACGCCGGACGGTGGCGTCTCGGGAAGGAAGAGACGGGCGACCGCTCCCGCCTGAGGAATGCCCCGGATCGCATCGATCCCGTCGTGCACGGGGTGGCGGAGCCCGATCGCGTCACCGAGGCGCCCGGGGCCACGCGCGAGGTCGCGGACGGCGCGGGCCGCGGGACGCCGGAGAGCGGCCGCCTCCACCCCTTCGAGGATCTCACCCGCCCGCAAGAGCACTCCGCCGGCCACTCCCTCGGGACCGCAGACGACGTTGACGCAGGAGTGGATGCCGTGGCTCAGATACACGTACAAGTGGCCCGGGTCGCCCCACATGGTCGCGTTTCGCGCCGTGCGACCCATGCGGGCGTGGGAACCCGGGTCGGCATGGTCGCCCGTCCCCTGGCCGTGGTAGGCCTCGACCTCGGTGAGCCTCACGGCGACCTCGACACCGTCGACCGTCGTGCGCAGGAGGGCTCCCAGAAGGCACGGCGCCACCTCCCGCGGGAGGGCGGTGAGGGCTTCCCGGGTCGCGGGCACGAATCCGGGAGCGCTCATCCCCGCGGCGCCCCCTGGCACCAGGAGATGTCGAACCCGCGGAGCGCGACGACCTCCTTCCCGTCGGCGAGGGAGACGACGTGGGTCTGCAGACGCTGCGGCAGCGGAAGGAGGTATCCGTCGTACGGGTTGTCGACGACGTTCGGCGCGACCAGCAACGCCGCGTAGCGCCCGCTGGGCGAGATGCACGCCTGGAGCAGCGCGTCGTCGGGCGGCACCGTGAACACCGTACGCACACCGGTGCCGGCGGCATCGACCACGGCGACCGAGGTCTGCTCCACCGTCACCCCGTCCGCATCGAGGCGGGTGAGGAGCCGGAGGGTCGAGCCGTCGGCGAGCGCCAGCACCGACGACGCCTGACCGAGCCCGGGGTCGGTCGGAGCCACCTCCTTCTCCTCCGCCGTGGCGAGGTCGATGGCGAGGGGGCCGTCGGCGCGCTCCACGATCGCGACGGTGGAGCCTCGAGCGATGCTGTCGATCGCCACGGCGTTGCCGAGCGCGACCGGGTCGGCGGTCCGTCCCGAGGCATCCGGGGCCGAGACGAGGGTGAGAGCACCGTCGAAGGTGAGCATGAGGATCGTGTCGGTACCGGGAACGAAGCGCCAGTCGTCCACGCGCGAGTCGCCTCCGGTCCGCTCGATCGGCGTCGGGGGCGTCTGTGCCTGCGAGGCGGAGAGGGACGCGGTGAACAGAGCGCTCTCACGGCCGCCGTCCGCGCCGATGTCGGCATCGGTGAAGGTGTACCCGATGAGGTTTCCACGGTCGGCACTCTGCAGGTCTGTGACACTCCCGGTTCCGGGCAGCGGCAGCTCTCGCTGCCCGGAACCGTCGAGATCCGTCACGATGAGGTGCGACTGCCCGTCCGCATCCACCGTCGAGACCACGAGGTGTGACGCCGTCGCACGGAAGTCCTCGATGTGGTCGTGCCGGAAGACGGGCACCGCCGCGTCGCCCGCAAGATCGGAACGGAAGATCGTGTCGTCCGCGTCGGATCTTTCGAGCAGATAGACCTGGAGGGCGGGAGTGGTGAAGGAGTCCTCGATCGTGGCCGGCGGTCCGCCCCCGAGGCCGGCGACCCCGGCGATCCGCACCGTGTAGGTCGTGTCGTCCCACAGCGGGAGCGAGAAACGCAGGCCGACGGTGCGGCCGGACGTGTCGACGGTGAAGTCGGCGGCGGGGCTGACAGTGACCTGCGAGGGGTCTACCTCGGCCAGCGACTGCGTCGTGGTGAACAGGAGGCGCGAGCCGGAAGCGGTGACGGCAGCGGCGGGGTCGAACTCGGTGGACGTGACGCGGGGCCCCTGCACGGTGGTGAGCGCGGCACCGCCCAGGCCGATCGCCGCGAGCACCCCGAGGACGATCACGAACGATGCCGTGAACGCGCGTCCGCGGCGATGACGCGCCGAGGACCGGCGGCGCTCGCCCTCGCGCGCGCGGCGACCGTCAGTACTCATACGGGTCCTTCGGCTGCGCGACGGGCTCGACCCTGCTCGCCGTGACCTGGAGCCGGCCATTGACGTCGCGGATCGTGCCGGTGACGGTGACCCATTGCCCCGTGTCGGGGGCATCGCCGGCCGCGATGGGGATGCTGGCCGGCTGCGCGTCGATGACACAGTGGGTGATGACGAGCCGGGTGAGGTCGAAGCCTCCCTCGCCCGGCGTCGCGAATCCCGTGAGCGTGACCTTCTCGCCGTCGAACGTCTCCGGGTTCGTCGCCGTCGCGAAGACACTCGACCACTCGCCCACTCCGAAGGTGGACGTGTCGCCCATGGCGGCGAGCGCGACCGTGTCGGCGCCCTGGAAGAGCGGGGCCGATCCGGTCTCCCGCGACATCGCGAGCTCCGCCGACAGCGTGGCCGGCGGCACCGTCACGATCGCCGCGACGATCCCCGTCGCCACGAGTCCGCCCACGGCAGCGCCGACGCTGCTGCCGGTCACCCTCGACGCCCGGGAGCGTTGGGCGGCGCGCGGGCCGTGGTCGTGGTCATGCTCGGCGAGGCCCGGTCCGTGGTTGTCGTCGTGGTCGTGACCGTCTCCGTGGTCGTGACCGTGGTCGGCCTCCGCCCCCAGCGGCAGAGCGAAGCTCGCGGCGGCGCCCACGAGCACGAGCACCGCCATCGAGATCGCGAACCAGTTGGACGACGGGCTGATGTACAGGGCGAGTTGGTCGGTGAGGGCCAGCGCGATCGTCACGGCCGCCAGTCCCGCGGCGAGGCCGACCCCGAGCAGCCGCGTGCCGAGGGGTCCGATCCGATCACGCAAGGAGGTTCACCGCCCCTCCGATCGCGACGGCCGCCAAGATGACCACCGCGACGATCCCGGCCAGCGCACGGCTGCGGAAGGTCGTCCTCAGCAGGGCCAGCATCTTGACGTCCACGAGGGGGCCGACCAAGAGGAACGCCACGATCGACCCGGGCGTGAACGTCGAGGCGAACGACAGGGCGAAGAACGAGTCGACGTTGGAACAGATCGAGACGATCATGGCGAGCGCGATCATCGCGACGATCGACAGCGCCGGGTTCGAGCCGATCGCCAGGAGCGCGTCGCGCGGCACCAGCACCTGCACCGCCCCCGCGACGGCCGAGCCGATGACGAGGGCGGGCATGACGGCGCGCAGCTCCACGACGAACTGGGCGAGGCTCCGCCGTCCCCGTCCGCCACCCTCGGTCTCGACGATCTCGCACGTGGCGCGAAAACGATCGGTGACGAGTCCGTCGGGATCGGGGTGCCTGCTGTAGAGCCACCCGATGAGGTTGGCGATCGCATAGCCGCCGAGGAGTCGCGCGATGAGTATCCCGTCGTCGAACCCGAAGGCCTGGTGGGTCGTGATGATGACGATCGGGTTGACGATCGGCGCGGCGATCAGGAACGTCAGGGTCTCGGGCACGCTGAAGCCGCGCATGAGGAGCCCCCGGGCGAAGGGCACGTTGCCGCACTCGCAGACCGGGATGAGCATGCCCAGGAGCGACAGCACCGCGCGGCGCCCCCAGGCGTTGCGCGGCATCCATCGTTCGATCACTCCCGGCGGCACCCACACCTGCACGACGATCGAGAGGATCACTCCGAGCACCACGAAGGGCAAAGACTCGATGAGGACGCTGATGGCGAGGGTGAGGCCGTCCTGCGCTCGTGTGGGGAGCGCCGGCCCCGGAGCCAGCAGCGCGACGACGATGAGCGCGGCGACCAGCACCATTCCCGCCCCCACGGCGAGGATCTTCTTCCCCGGTGCGGGCTCGACGACGCCGACAGGCCCCGTTCGTCGCGTGACGGGCACGCGCCCCTGCGGCTGTTCGCCGACGCGGTCGGGGTGCGCGCGGCGAAGGTCGCCACGGCGGAGGTCGGCACGGCGCAGGTCCGCACGGACCACATCGGTCTGCGGCAGATCGGTCCGGGTCGGGTCGGACGACCGCGGCTCGCTCAACGCTCGGCGGCTCCGGCAGCCGTGCACGCGGCGCACAGCCCGAAGATGTCGACGACATGCTCGGCACGGGTGAAGCCGTGGGCGGCGGCCGTGCGCTGCGCCCACTCTTCGACGTCGGTCGCCTTGATCTCGACGGTGGTGCCGCAACTGCGGCAGATCAGGTGATGGTGATGACCCTCGCTCGAGCACGCGCGATAGATCGCCTCGCCCTCGGGACTCTGCAGCTGATCGGCCTCGCCGCCCGCGGCGAGAGTGGCCAGAGCCCGGTAGACGGTCGCCAGACCGATGCCGGTGTTCTCATCACGGAGGGTCGCGTGGAGATCCTGTGCGCTCACGAATCCTTGAGCGTCGGCGAGCGCCGTGCGCACGCGATCGCGCTGCCAGGTGTTCCGCTGGGCCATGCCCCCGAGTCTACTCGCGCGGCTTCGGAGCGGGCTGGGAGCCGTCATGCCCGCACGGCGCGCGTGACGCGTCCGCGACGCGCACCGACCACCCGGCAGACGAGGTAGATCGCGAACGAGATGGTGGTGATGTACGGGCTCACCGGCAACGTGCCCATCACCGCGAGGAGGATCCCTCCGACGGCGGCGACGACTCCGAACAGGGCCGACAGGAGGGGAACCGCCAGGGGTCCGCTGGCGATGCGCAAGGCCGCCGCGGCGGGGGTCACCAGGAGCGCCATCACGAGGAGCGCGCCGATGATGTGCACGGCGACGGCGACGACGAGGCCCAGCAGCAGCATGAAGCCGAGCGAGACGACGGTCGTCGGGACGCCGCGCGCCGCCGCCGACTGCGGGTCGAGCGAGTCGAAGCGCAGCGGGCGCCAGATGAGGAGGAGCGCGAGCAGCACCGCCGCCGAGATCCCGATGAGCCATCCCAGCTGAGCATTCTGGACCGACACGATCTGGCCGGTGAGCAGGCTGAACCGATTGGCGCTGCGCCCGTTGTAGAGCGAGAGGAAGAGGATCCCCAAGCCCAGGCCGAACGGCATCAGCACGCCGATGATCGAGTTGCGGTCGCGAGCCCGAGCGCCGAGCGACCCGATGAGCGCCGCCGCGATGAGGGAGCCGACGACCGAGCCGGTCACGACGTCCGCGCCCACCAGGAGCGCCGCGGCGGCGCCGGCGAACGACAGTTCACTGATGCCGTGGACGGCAAAGGCCATGTCGCGCTGCATGACGAAGACGCCGATGAGCCCGCCGACGAGGCCGAGGACGGCGCCGGCCCACAGCGAGTTGGAGACGAGCGCGAGGATCTCCCCGTAGTCGGCCAGCCCGCCGAAGAGAGCGTCGCCGATGTCGGCCCAGTTCACGCGGCACCTCCCTCGTGGAGGTGGTCGTCGTGATGGTGATGGGAGGCGTCGGCGTCGGGAGCACCCACGACGACCAGGCGGTCTCCCGCCCGCAGGACGAAGACGGGAGCGCCGTAGAGGTCGGTCAGCACGGGCGAGGTGAGGACGTCCTTCGGGGCCCCGAGGGTGAAGCGGCCGTTCGCGATGTAGAGGATGCGGTCGACCTTGCCGAGGATCGGATTGATGTCGTGGGTGACCAGGAGCACGGCGGCACCCGTCTTGCGGTGGTCATCGATCAGGCGGACGACCGCCTGCTGATTGGCGAGATCGAGACTGGTCAGGGGCTCGTCGCACAGGAGGAGTCGCGGGTCGTCTGCCAGGGCCTGCCCCACGCGCAGGCGCTGCTGTTCCCCGCCGGAGAGCACCCCCACCGGCTGCTCGGCGAACGCGGCGGCGCCGACGGCGTCGACGAGGGCGTCGATGCGTGCGCGGTCGCCGCGCCGGGGGAACGGGAGCCCGAAGCGGTGGCCATCGACCCCGAGGGCGACGAGGTCTCGCCCGCGCAGAGCCGTGTCGGTCAACGGACGGGCCTGCGGGAGGTAGCCGATGCGACGGTTGCCGCGGCCACGGACCCTCTCCCCCAACGCCGTGATGGTCCCTTCGGAGAGCGGCTCGAGCCCGAGGATCGCACGCAGCAGGGTGGTCTTCCCCGACCCCGAAGGACCGAGGACGGCGACGAGCTCCCCCGGACGGACGTCGAGGTCCAGGCCACTCCACAGCTCTCGCTGCCCGCGCCGCAAGGCGGCTCCCCGGATGCGGAGCACCGGCTCGGGCTGCGGGTCGTGCTCGGGGGTCACCGGTTCAGCGTAGCGGCGAGCGTGGCGATGTTGTCGGCCATCCAGGTGAGGTAGGTCTTGCCCTCGGGCAGGATCTCGGTGAACTCGATCACGGGGATGCCCGCCGCCGTGGCGGTGTCGATCACCTGCGTCGTCTCGGCACCGCCGGTCTGGGCGTTCGCAATGACGGCGCGAACGTCGCCCGCCTTCAGGATCTTGTCGGCCTCCAGGAGTGTGGCCGGCGGAACGTCCTGGCCCTCTTCGACCGCTTCGCTGAACGCCTCGGGCGTCACGTTGGTGAGCCCCGCCGCTGCCGTCAGGTACAGCGGAACGGGCTCGGTGACGAAGATCTTGTCGCCCTCGTGGGCCGCGGCCACGTCGGCCAGCGACGTCTCG
>JBMDWQ010000289.1:0-4462 GCA_048594675.1 Microbacterium sp.
ACGCGCACGAGGGTGCCGTCGGCCAGCGGCGCACGCCGGTACTCGGCCTGCGCGCCGCCGGTGTGCTGCGGACCGCCGAGCCCTCCGATCCGGCACGAGGTCTGCAGTCCCGCGCGACAGAAGTCGCACACGCCGCACGACCACACGAAGGGCACGATCACGACGTCACCCGGCGCGACGGTGGCGACGTCCGACCCCACCTCTTCGACGACGGCGACCATCTCGTGCCCCATCGACTGCCCCGCCTCGGTCGGCCGCAGGGAGTGATAGGGATGCAGGTCACTGCCGCACACGCACGCGACGACCGTCCGCAGCAGGGCGTCGGTGGGCTCCTCGATCGCGGGGTCGGGCACCTCGATCACCCGGACGTCTCCGGGCCCGTACATGTAGGCGGCTCTCATCCCTCCAGTCTGCCCCTCCGGCCCAGGCCCGGGGGCGGGAGGGGGGTCAGGACGTGGCGAGGGGGCGGTCGGGATGGTTCGACCACTGACTCCACGAACCGACGTACAGCGCGGGGGTGAATCCGGCGACGGAGAGGGCAAGGGCAGCGTGGGATGCCGAGACGCCCGACCCGCAATAGACCCCGATCGGCTGGGACGGGTCGGCGCCGTTCGCCTCGACGATCGCGGCGAACGTCTCGCGCAGCTCCGCCGCGCCTCGCAGGCGGCCGTCGGGACCGATGCTGTCGGCGGTCGGCACGTTGAGGGCTCCGGGGATGTGGCCGGCCCGCGGATCCATCGGCTCGACCTCGCCGCGGTACCGCTCGGGCGCGCGCACGTCGAGCAGCAGGCCGCGATCGGGCTGGGCGGCGGCGTCGTCCATCGACAACTGCGGCAGCTGTCCCGGCCGGAGCGTCACCGTGCCCCGCGCGGGCACCTGGCCCGGGCCGGACTCGAGACCCAGCCCCGCCGCGCGCCACGCCGCCAGTCCCCCGTCGAGCACGCGCGCGTCGATGCCCGCATCCCGGAGCATCCACCAGGCTCGCGCCGCGCCGTAGGACATCCAGTCGTCGTAGACCACCACGGTGTCGCCGTCATCGATGCCCCAGCCCCGCACCGTCTCAGCGAAGACGTCGGCATCCGGGAGCGGGTGTCGGCCGTCGGTGGGCAGCCCATGGGCGGCGAGGTCGTCGTCGAGACTCACGTACAGCGCCGACGGGATGTGCCCGTCCTCGTAGGCGGCACGGCCGTCGGGGGCGTCCAGGCGCCAGCGCACGTCGAGGACGACGGGACGACGGTCGCCGCCGAGCTCGCGAGCCAGTTCTTCCGGAGTGACGAGGAGGTCGGTCATGCCTCGACGCTACGCCCTCCATGGCGACGACGACCGCGCCCCCGCGTCATCGCCGGCGGTTACGCGATGGCCGTCCGGCGCGTGAGCTCGGGTCGACGCGGCGGCACGAGCCACGACACCGCGGCGATCACCACGGGAAGCCCGAGGCCCAGGACCACGAGCCATCCCCAGGGCATGTCGGAGAAGAGCGGCGGGTTCGACATGGTCGCCGACGCCATGCTCACGCCCCAGACGGGGAGTACTCCGGCGGAGACACCCGTCACCATCCCGATGCCCGCGACGATCACCGCCTGCCAGCCCGCGATGCCGCGGCTAAGCAGGGACGATCCCCCGACCGGGGCCTGGGTGGCGTCGGCCGGACGACGCTCGACGCGGGCAAGCCCGAGCGCGACCGCCGAGGCGGCCACCACCAGCACGGCGGTGACCCCGACCACCAGGACGAGCCACAGCGCCGCGTCGGGCGGTCCGTCCTCGTACTGGGCCGAGACGTTGAGGGCGCGGGAGTCGAGGGCTGCCGCGTCGCGCCAGACGGCGTCGTGCGCCGTGATCGCGGGCGGTTCCGCGTAAGCGGCCACCACCTGCCAGGGGCCGCCGTCGACGACCACTCCGGCGCGTTCGGCGGCGGCGGGGGAGATCAGCACGCTTCGTTCGCGATGCCGGCCGTCGTCGAGCACGAGCGCAGGAACCCGCGTGGTAGCGGCGGGCCGGAGATCGTCGCGCTCCCATGCGCCGTCGGCGTCGGCGACCGTGAGCGTGTTCAGGACGAGGACGTCGTCGGGTGTCGCATACGACCGGTCCAGGAGCACCGCTCCCCCCGCCCGGTAGGCCTCGCGCTGCGCGGACGTGAGGGGCCGGCCCACGACGGTGTCGATCTCGTCGGCGGCGACGACGGCGAGCGCCCAGCCTCCCTGCACGAACGACTGGGCCTTCGTGAGGCACTCGCCCTGCACGACGTCGTCGCACGAGACATAACGCTGCACCTGCGGCAGCACCGTCGTCGCGTCGCTGTTGGTGACGAGTTTCCCGCTCGCGTCGTACACGCGCGGGTCGAGTGGCAGCCAGAGCGTGCCGATCGAGGTGGGATCCGTCGCGGAGGCCACTTCTCGGGCTCGGGCCTCGGTCGCTCTGATGTCAGCGGCACTGAGCGGCTCGACGCCCGGCTCTGCACCGATCCACCCGTAGACCGAGAGGGTTCCCACCGGCGCCCCGTACCACCAGCCTCGCTCCCGCTGCGCACCGACCACGGCGAGCGAGCCGAGCGAGACCGACGCGAGGAACGCGCAGGCCGCGATCGCGGCGAAGGCGGGCACGATCCGACCCGGATGCGCGGCGGCGTCGCGCCCGGCAAGCCGCGGCGCCAGGCCGATCCGGGACAGCACGCGCGCCAGTTGCGCGATGATCCAGTGCCCCGCGAGCATCACGCCGACCTGCAGGAGGAGCGGCCCGAGGATGATGCCCCAGATGCAGAGGATCCGCCGTGCATCGTTCTGATCGACATACTTCTCGGCGTTGATCGCCGCGAGCCACAGCCCCGCGATCGCGGTGATCGCGACACCGGTCACGAGGAGCAGGGTGCCCCACAGCGGCCGGTCGGCGCGCACGCGCACCGGTTTGCGTGAGCCCCGCAGCGCGGCGATGACCTCCCCGCGCGTGGCGGCGCGGGCGGGCACGACTGCGGCGATCGTCCCCACGATCGTCGCAAACGCGACCACAGCCGCCAGGAGCGGCCACGGCACGTGCACGCCCCAGAAGCTCGCCGCGGCGCCGTCGTCGAACAGGTGCAGCGCGAGCACGCCCAGGCCGATCCCGGAACCGGCTCCGATCGCCCCGCCCGCCAGCCCCAGGACGGTGCCCTGCAGCAGCACGATGCGGAAGACGTCGCCGCGCGTCGCTCCGACGCTCGCCGCGACGGCGAGGGCGTGCTCCTGCCTCCTGGCGCTCACCGAGAACGCCGCTCCCGCCAGGAGCACGATGAGATAGCCCGCGAACGCCGCGACGGCCGACAACACGGCCAGGATCGACCACGGGAGGGCCTCGGCGCCATCCGGCGCGGCCCGCGCTCCGGGGTCGGCGACCAGGCTCCGGTCGAACACGATGACGCCCGCCCGATTGAGGGTCTCGACGTCGGCCGACGTCATGATCCGGGTCGGCAGGTACCACCGCGTGAGCATCGCATCGCTCTGCAGGGCGCGGTTCTCCGCGGTGCCCGGCAGGAAGACGACCTCCCGGGCGTCGGGGTCTTCGGCGCGACTGAGCACGCCGACGATCGTGTAGCGCGCGGCCGGCTCCCGAAGCGTCAGGGTGTCCCCCACCGACGCACCCAGTCGTTCGAGGGCACCCGGTGACACGACGACCTCGGTCGGCGCCGTCGCCGCGCGGCCCTCGTGCAGGTCGAATCGTCCGCGGAGCGCCTCGGCCCCGGCGTCGCCGATGACCGCCGCCACCGGCGCAATGCCTCCGGCCGTCTCGGCGGTGACCTCTCCCTCGCCGATCTCGATCACCTCGGCCGGCCCGGAGTCACCGTCGGCGAGGAGGCGGACCGGATCGTCGACCGGGGGCCGCGGCTCGTGGACGGGCTGCCCGTCGTCCGATCGGTCGATCTGCCACCACTCGGGCTGATCGAAGTACTGCCGGAGCGAGGGATCGGGACCGTTCACGATCGCCAGCCATGCCTGCGCGCGCCCGAGCTGGGCTTCGATGCGCTCCGCGGTGGTCGGCTGGTGTCCGTCGACGTAGACGAGGGCCGCGGTCACCACAGCCATCGGCAGGACGATGAGCGTCAGGACAAGGAGGCTGGAGCTCCAGCCGTGGAGCGTCTGCCGCCCGGCCAACCGCAGGCTCGCGATCAGGCGCGCGACCGGGGAACGCGAGCCCTCGTCGCCGGGGGCATTCACGCGATGGCCGTCCGCCGCGTGAGGTCGGGACGGCGAGGCGGCACGAGCCAGTTGACCGCCGCGACCACGAGCGAGAGTCCCGCCACGAGGACCAGGAGCAGCACCCACGGGACGTCCGCGATCAGCAGCTCGCGCCCCACCTGGGCCTGCGACTGCAGGATGAAGCCGATCGGCGGGAGCACTCCCGCGGCCGCTCCGGCCACCGTGCCGAACCCGACGATCACCAGGCCCTGCCAGAACGCGATCCGGCGGCGGAGCGCCGTGGTCCCCCCGACGGC
>JBMDWQ010000029.1:0-6044 GCA_048594675.1 Microbacterium sp.
TAGCTTCACCTTCATCCTGAAGACCCCGCCGGCTGCGGAGCTCATCAAGAAGGCCGCCGGCCTGCAGAAGGGATCGCCGACGCCGCACACGACCAAGGTGGGCAAGCTCACCAAGGACCAGGTGCGCCAGATCGCCGAGACCAAGCAGCCCGACCTGAACGCGAACGACCTCGAGGCCGCCTCGAAGATCATCGCCGGCACCGCCCGTTCCATGGGCATCACGGTCGAGGACTGAGGGGGAGAACAACATGGCTAAGTCCAAGGTTTACGAAGCTGCCGCGGCCAAGATCGACCGCGACTCGTTCTACACGTCCACCGAGGCCGTGAAGCTGGCGAAGGAGACGGGGTCGAAGAAGTTCGACTCCACCGTCGAGGTCGCCCTCAAGCTCGCGGTCGACCCGCGCAAGGCGGACCAGATGGTCCGCGGCACGGTCATCCTGCCGCACGGCACGGGCAAGACCGCCCGCGTCATCGTCTTCGCCACCGGTGCAGCGGCCGAGGCCGCGATCGCCGCGGGTGCCGACGAGGTCGGCGGCGCCGAGCTCATCGAGAAGGTCGCCGGCGGCTGGACCGCGTTCGACTCGGCGGTCGCGACCCCCGAGCTCATGGGCCAGGTCGGTCGCCTGGGTAAGGTCCTCGGTCCCCGTGGCCTCATGCCGAACCCCAAGACCGGCACCGTGACCCCCAACCCGGCCAAGGCCGTCGAGGAGATCAAGGGCGGAAAGATCGAGTTCCGCGTCGACAAGCACGCCAACGTGCACTTCGTCGTCGGCAAGGCCTCGTTCACCGCTGAGCAGCTGGACGAGAACTTCAAGGCTGCGCTCGAGGAGATCGTGCGTCTGAAGCCGTCGAGCTCCAAGGGCCGTTACATCCAGAAGGGCGCCGTGTCGACCACTTTCGGTCCCGGCATCCCGCTGGACGTCAACTCGCTCGCCTGACCCTCGGGTCAGCAGAAGGGGCTCCGCCGTTCGGCGGGGCCCCTTCGTCGTTCCGCTGGGCGCTGCGCGGGTGACGGCTCACGCGTCGGGGCGGATCTCGAAGTCGTCCGCATCGGAGCCCGTGGCGAGGTCGCTCACCGTCACGGCCGAGACGGAGGCCCCACGGGGGCCGCTTCCGGCCCAGGCGATGACCGCCTCGACGTCGGTGGGCGCGCCGTGGAGCTCGGCTTCCACCGATCCATCGCGTCGATTGCGCACCCACCCCGTGACGCGGTGTCGCCGCGCTTCCGCCCGCAGCGAGTAGCGGTACCCGACACCCTGGACGATCCCTTCCACGGTCAGATGCACATGTCTCATCGCCCCATCCTGGCAGGAACCGTCTCGCGGAATCGGCGGGTCAGGCCTCAGGGGATCACGAGGGAGACGGCGATGGCGACCATGACCACGGCGATCACGCCGTCGAGGATCCGCCACGCGCGGGGGGTCGCGAGCCACCGCCCCAGGTACCGTGCGCCGATGGCCAGGCCGAAGAACCAGACCACGCTCGCCG
The DNA here is from genome assembly GCA_048594675.1 of Microbacterium sp. Lineage (GTDB taxonomy): Bacteria > Actinomycetota > Actinomycetes > Actinomycetales > Microbacteriaceae > Microbacterium. The sequence goes on from JBMDWQ010000029.1 coordinate 1,489, forward strand.
TCGCCGCCCCTCCCGCGAACCACCAGCGGAGGTCGCCGTGCGCACTCGCGACCGAGCCCAGCAGGAAGACGGTGTCCAGGTACACGTGCGGATTCAACCACGTGAGGGCCAGGCACGTGGCGAGCACCGGAGCGAGCCGTGTGCCCGCCGCGGTGAGCTGAGTGGGCCGCGTGGATCGTGGAGTGGCGTCAGGCTCCGGTGCCACCGCGAGCGTCGCGCCGGTAGGCCGCAGTGCTCGCCGGGCGGCGAGGGCGGCGTATCCGAGGAGGAAGGCGAAGCCGGCCCACCGCACCACCTCGACCAGCCAGGGCGCCGCCTGAACGGCCAGTCCGAGTCCGGACACCCCGAGGAGGATGAGCACGGCGTCGGAGGCCGCGCAGACAGCGGCGACCGCCAGAACGTGCTCACGTCGGATGCCCTGACGGAGCACGAACATGTTCTGAGCCCCGATCGCGACGATGAGGGAGAGGCCCAGCCCGAGGCCGGCCAGCGCGGCGGTGATCATCCCTCGACCGTAGATCCGTGCTCTCGACAGGTCCAGTTCAGAAAACTCAACGAGCATAAGCTGAGCTTCATGTTCAACGCAGAGTTCGCCCGAACGCTCGCCACCGTGATCGAGGAGGGCAGCCTCGATGGGGCGGCCCGGCGCCTGCACGTCACGCCGTCGGCTGTCAGCCAACGCATCAAAGCACTCGAGGAGAGCGTGGGGCGGGTGCTGCTCATCCGGGCGAAACCGGTGCGTCCGACCGCGGCCGCGGAGCCGATCGTCCGCTTCGCCCGTCAGCTCGCCCTGATCCAGCACGATGCCATGACCGCTCTCACGGGAAATGAGCTCGTGAGCATTCCGCTCGCCGTCAACGCCGACTCGCTCGCGACGTGGTTCCTCGAGCCGCTGGCGCGCCTGACGAGACGCACGCGGCTTGTCTTCGACCTGCATCGTGACGACCAGGACTTCACCGCCGGCCTTCTGGAGTCGGGCACCGTGATGGGAGCCGTCACGTCGAGGGCGGAGCCCGTGGCGGGGTGCCGTGCGGTTCCGCTCGGCGTGATGCGGTACGAGGCCGTTGCCGCGCCGGAGTTCGCGGAGCGCTGGTGGGATGCACGACGCGACGCCGTTCCGTCTCCCGACGCGCTCGCGTCGGCGCCTCGAGTCGACTTCGACCGTCGCGACGACCTGCAGCGTCGCTGGCTGGCGCTCCGGGGCGCTGCGGGCGATTCGGGTCCCCGCCACTTCGTTCCCGCCTCGCACGACTTTGCGGAGGCCGTGCTCCGCGGGCTCGGATGGGGCCTGCTGCCCGCGGTGCAGAGTGCTCGCGGTCTCGCCGATGGTGCCCTGGTCCGACTCGGCGGACCGTCCATCGACGTGCCGCTGACGTGGCAGCAGTGGAATCTGCATTCGCCGTTGCTCGATCTGGTGGCCGAGGAGATCGTGGCCGAAGGCGCGCGCGTGCTCGGGCGGGCCGGGTGATGCGCGGGCCTCAGGCGTCGCCGATCCGCAGGACGACCTTTCCCCGCGAGTGACCACGTTCGATCTCGCGATGCGCGTCGGAGGCCTCTGCCAGATCGAACACCCGATCCACGTAGACCTGGATCGCTCCGGAATCGAGCAGGCGTGCCAGCGTGCTCAGAACGCTGCCGTCGGGGATCACCTTGTACGACGTCGCGCGGACGCCCGCCCGTGCCGCGGCCTCGGCGTATCCGGGCCACGATCCCGTCGGCACCATGACGTAGAGGCCTCCGGGGCGGAGAACGGTGAGCGAGCGCGTCCCGGTGTCGTCGTGGACGTTGCCCACGAGATCGATCACGACGTCCACGCTGTCGACCAGGTCTTCGAACCGGGTGGTGGCGTAGTCGACGGTCACGGCGGCGCCCAGGTCGCGCAGCCACGGCAGGTTGCGCTCCGACCCCGTCGCGGTCACGTGGGCGCCGAAGTAGGCGGCCAGCTGGACGGCGAAGTGGCCGACACCGCCGGATCCCGCATGGATGAGCACGCGCTGCCCCTCGTGCGCGTGCGCGGTTTCGACGACGAGCCCCCACGCCGTCAACGCCGCCAGCGGGACCCCGGCGGCCTCGACGTGCGAGAGCGACGTCGGCTTGCGCGCCACCGACAGGGTGGGAACCACGGCGTACTCCGCGTAGGTTCCGCCCGATCGGGGGAAGGGGACCATTCCGAACACCTCGGTGCCCGGAGGAAAAGGGTGGCTCTCGTACGGCGAGGACACCACGACGCCACTGAAGTCGAACCCGAGAGTGCTCGGGTGCTGAGTGATGCCCGAGTGTGCGCCACGACCCGCACGCGTCTTGGCGTCGATCGGGTTCACTCCGGCGGCCACGACGCGCACCAGCAGCTCACTGAGGACGGGGGCCGGAACCGGGATCCGCTCTTCGCGGAGCACTCCCGCATCGCCGGGGGCGTCGAACACGACCGCTCGCATCGTCTCGGGAATCGTCTCGTTCGCGGTCGCGGCGACAGGAGTGTCGCCGGAGCGCGTCGGACGGAGTCGCGTGAGTCGGGACTTGTCCATCGGTGTGTATCCTTCCCCGTGCGTGTCGACGTCGTCAGCACGTGCGGCTCATGGCACCAGTCAACAGCGCGATTGTCTCGTCCGTGTTACGCCGGTGCTACCGGTGGGAACCGGTCCCGCGCCCCTCGAACGGCCGACGGGCGAGCGGAACCCCCATGATGGCAGGCGCTGCGTTCCCGGCCGGACCACCGCGCCGGACACCGTCAGGGTCGCACGCCCGAGGTGAGCGCGTGGAGGAGTCGGGTGAGGCTTCGGATGTCCTCCTCGGGCCAGTCCTCGAGGCTCCGCAGCAGGAGGTCCTCCTGGGGCCCGCGGGCCTCTTCGAGTCGTTCCCGTCCGAACGGGGTCGCCGAGAGGAGGCTGGACCGGCCGTCGGAGGGATCGGGCGTGCGTTCCACGAGACCGAGTCGCTCGAGCTCGCGCACCGTCCGAGACAGCTGTCCCTTGTCGACCAGGAGGTGCTCGGCGAGCGCCGTCTGTGTCACGGACTCCCGGCGGGCGATCGTCGTGAACACCTTGTAGGCACCGGGGAGCATGCCCGGGCTCACTCTGTTCGCGTTGTCGGTGATGATCCGGCGGAACTGGTTGATCAGCTCGCCGAACTCGGCCTCGAGGGCCCGCACCGCGCGGGTGCGGGCCTCGAGGCGGTCGTCGGCTTCGCCGGAGGCCGACGCGAGCTCGGTATCGGAGGCGGACACGGTGTCTCCTCTACTCCGCGCCACCGGAGCGGCGGGGGCCCGCCGACGGGGCGTCGTCGTCGGCCGTGGCGGTGACGGAGTCCATCCCGGCGGGAACGGACACGGTGGCCAAGTCCGCCTCGCCCGCGCGCAGCCGCTCGGTGGTCGTCATCGTCGTCAGCGCCTTGTTCGGCAGGAAGACGATGGCGATGAGGCTCAGCACCGCGAACGGCACCGCGATGAGGAAGGAATGGGAGATCCCGGTCGCGTAGATGTCCTCGAACACGATCCGCAGCGCGTGCGGCATCGTGGACACCTGGGGGAGGGTTCCCGACTGCAGTTGCTCCTGCCACTTCTGCGCCTCCCCGCCCAGGCTCATGAGCGCTGCGACGATGTCGTCCTTGCGCTCGGCGACGAGCTCCGTGACGCGCGAGGCAAGGGCGGCGCCCATCACCGAGACGCCGACCGTGCCGCCGAGGCTCCGGAAGAACGTGACGCCGGAGCTCGCGACGCCGATCTCCGTCGGCTTGGTCGTGTTCTGCACGACGAGCACGAGGTTCTGCATCGTCATGCCGACACCGGCACCGAGAAGGAACATGTAGATCGAGACGAGCGTGAAGTCGGTGTCGTAGTGGATCGTCGACAGCAGCGTGGAACCGGCGATGAGGAACACGGCCCCCAGGATCAGGAAGCCCTTCCAGCGGCCGGTGCGCGTGATGAGTGCGCCGACGCCGATCGAGGCGACGAGAAGGCCCGCGATCATCGGGATGGTCATGAAACCGGCCTCCGTCGGGGTGGCACCCCGGGCGAGCTGCATGTACTGGCTCAGGAAGACCGAAGCCCCGAACATCGCGATACCGGTCGCGATCGATGCGATCACCGACAGGGTGAAGGTGCGGTTGCGGAACAGCGACAGCGGAACGAGAGGCTCACGCGAGCGCAGCTCAACGATCACGAACAGCACGGCGCCGAGGAGTGCACCGCCCACCATGAGGACGGTGGTCAGGCTCCACCACTCGAAGGAGTCGCCCGCCAGGGTGACCCAGATGAGGAGGAGCGACACAGCCGTGGACAGTAGAACGATGCCGAGGTAGTCGATCGTGGTCTTCTTCTTGGGTCGCGGGGGGATGTGCAGGGTCTGCTGCACGAGGATCAACGCGATGATCGCGATGGGAAGTGCGACGAAGAAGTTCCAGCGCCAGCCCCAGGCGTCGGTGATGACACCGCCCAGGAGTGGACCGCCGATCGTGGCGACGGCCATGACCGCGCCGAACAGACCCATGTACCGTCCGCGTTCGCGCGGGCTGATGATGTCCGCCATCAGCACCTGGCTGAGGGCGGCCAGGCCACCGGC
>JBMDWQ010000290.1:0-6834 GCA_048594675.1 Microbacterium sp.
CGGCGCGCCTCAGCTCAGGCCGCTGTAGGCGTGGAGGCCCTTGAAGAACATGTTGACCACGACGAAGTTGAAGATGACGGCCGAGAAGCCGACGATCGACAGCCACGCCGAGCGTGCACCGCGCCATCCTCGCGTGGCCCGCGCGTGGATGTAGCCGGCGTAGAGCACCCAGATGACGAACGTCCAGACTTCCTTGGTGTCGAAGCCCCAGTAGCGCCCCCACGCATCGTTGGCCCAGATGGACCCGGCGATCAGCGTGAATGTCCAGAAGATGAAGCCGATGATCGCGAAGCGATAGGCGAGCGACTCGAGTGCCTCCGCGCTGGGGAGGGTCCGCAGGAACGCCGGGCCCAAGCGACGGGGCGCACCCTCCTCGGGGGTGCCGACGGCGGCCAGGGCGGCCCACTCGCGTCGATGCTGCAGGAGCTGGAGGACCGAGAGGGCGAACGCGAGCGCGAAGAACGCGGTCGACAACGACGCGACGAACACGTGGATGACGAGCCACACGCTCTTGAGCGGATCGGCCAACGGCGTCACGTCGACATGGAAAGCCAGCGCCGCCCCGCCGAGGAAGACCGCCACGAGCCCCGTGATGAATGACCCGAGGAAGCGGAGGTCGTAGCGAAAGAGCACGACCAGGAACACCGCGACGATGAGCATGGTGCCCGTCAGCGCGAACTCGTAGTTGTTGGCCCACGGCACGCGACCCGCCGCGATCCCCCGCAGCACGTCGCCACCGACGTGGAAGAGGAAGCCGAGCACGGTCAGCGACGTACCGATCCGCGCCCACAGGTAGCGCTTGCGCTGACCGAGAGGGGCCTCGAGATCCGCGAGGGCGGCCGCCTCCTGTGCCTGCACGTCGGTGTACCGCGCCGTCTCCGCGGTCACCGCGACACCACCCGCCGCGACCAGTTCGCGATCGCGCGCGGCATCCTTCGCCTTGACGGCGAGGTCGCTGCGGCGCGCGAGGTCGATCGCATAGGCGATGAAGGCGAGGGCGTAGATCGCGACGGCGGTCCACACCAGAAGGAACGAGACGTCTTCGAGCGAGAGGCCGGGTGCGGGCATGGGGGTCAGTCTACTTTCGCGTCGTCGGGAGGGGCAGGGAGGGAAGCACCGTGCGACCGGGCGAGGTCGGCCACGGCGGTCGCGATCGCGGGGTCTTCGCCGCGCGCGAGGCCGGCGTACTCCAGGCGCACGTCAGCGCCTTCCGGGGTCGCTTTGACCCACATCCGTCGCCGCGGCACGAACAGGGCCGCGAGCAGCCCCGCCAGAGCGAGGATCGCGAAGGCGAGGACGAACGGAGCTCCGACGTCGCGGTGCACGGACAGCGAGACGTAGCGTTTGACGACCCCCGGGGCACCGTCGTTCTGCGCGTTCTCGAACGTGACGGTGCCGAGGCCGTCGGGAAGCTCGGCAGTCTGCCCCGGCTCCAGCTCGAGCGAGTCCACGTCGATCTGCCGACCGGTGAGCTGAGTCATCTCGCTCGTGTCGAGCGCGTAGACGTTGCGTGGCGTCCCGTCGTTGATGCCGAGGTCGCCGACGTAGACGTCGAGGGTCAGCAACGGCTTGACGAGGTCGGGGTACATGGACGTGAGGGCGCCGGAGTGGGTCGGCGTGACGGTCGGGTAGAAGAACCCCACGAGGCCCATCTGCTTCGGCAGTCCGTCGGGGACCTTCACGACACCCAGCGACGTCATCGTCGAGCTCTGCGGGAGGAAGGCGACGTCTTCGCGGAACACGACGTCACCGTCGGCGTTTCGGACCGTGATGGTGGGCGCATAGCCGTTGCCCATGAGGTAGATACGGTCGCCCTCGATGTCGAGGGGATGGTTGACCCGCACCACGCCGTCGCGGTCGGGTCGTCCGGGTTCCGCCACCGTCAGGTGGGCCGCGAAGTCCCCGGCCTGCCCCTGTCCTGCCTGGCCCGCGGGCACGTAGGAGACGTCGAACCGGTCGAGCGTCAGCGCGTACGGCGGGAGCCCGTCGACGTCCACGAAACGCCCCGGATTGAAGGAGGTGTAGCCGATGCCGACGGAGTTGACGAAGCTGTCGCCCTCGACGATGACGGTCTGCCCGGTGTAGGTGAGTCCGCCGCCGATCCCCACCGAGATGAGAACGCCGACGAGTGCGCCGTGGAAGACGAGGTTGCCGGTCTCGCGGAGGTAGCCGCGTTCGGCTGAGACCGAGAAGGACGCGGGGACTCTGCCCTTCGCCTCGGAGTCGTAGCGCTCGACGCGGTAGCCGGCCTTGCGCAGGTGCGCCTCGGCGGAAGCGACGGCCTCCCGAGCGGCGTCTGCGGCGGTGGTTCCGTCGGGCGCGGGCATCACCGTCTCGATGTGGTCGTCCAGGCGCGACAACCGCATCGGCGTGCGCGGGGGCCGAGCACGCATGGCGCGCCAGTGGTGCGTCGTGCGCGGGATGACGCAGCCGATGAGCGAGAGGAACAGCAGGAGGTAGATCGCCGAGAACCACACCGACGTGTAGACGTCGAACAGCTGCAGGCCGTCGAGGATCGGGAAGAGGTCGGGGTTGTCGGCGCGCCACTGCGTGACCCCGTTGGGGTCGGCCGAGCGCTGCGGCACGATCGATCCGGGGATCGCGGCGATCGCCAGGAGCAGGAGCAGCACGAGCGCCGTGCGCATGCTGGTGAGCTGCCGCCAGCCCCACCGCAGCCATCCGACGAGTCCGAGGCGCGGCTGCGCGATGCCGGTTCGCGCTCCACGGTCGTCGGCGCCGGTACCGGCGTCGTCCGTCCCGGCACCGGCGTAGTCCGACGGCCGAAGGGGTTCCGTTCGATCAGAGGGGGAGCTCGACACTGCTCATCACCCCCGTGAGCGACGACATGACGGCGGTCCAGACGCCGGTGACCATCAGCAGACCGAGCAGGATGAGCAGGACGCCCCCTCCGATGTTGATGAGACGGATGTGGCGTCGGAAGAACGACACCGAGCGGGTCGCCCACCCGAACCCCAGGGCGATGAGGAGGAACGGGATCCCGAGCCCGAGCGAATAGGCGATCGCGAGGACCACGGCGCGGCCCGGGTCTGCCTGGGTGAGCGAGATCGAGAGGATCGCGGTGTAGGTGGGGCCGATGCATGGCGCCCATCCGATTCCCATCGCGATGCCCAGGAGCGGAGCCCCGAGGAGGCCGAGGCCGCCGCGCACCTGGGGCTTCAGGGTGCGCTGGGCGATGCCGAACACCCCCACGAACACCAGTCCGAGGAGGATCACCACCACTCCGAGCACGCGAGTGATGACGTCCCCGTACTCGAGGAAGAAGCGCCCCAGGGTGCCCGCGAGGACCCCCATCGCGACGAAGACGACCGTGAACCCCGCGATGAACAGCAGCACGCCGCCCACCAGGCGTCCGCGACGCGCCGCGGAGGCGGTCGCCCCGCGCGCTGCAGCCGATCCCCCGGCGGCGCCCCCGAGGAAGCCGAGATAGCCCGGAACGAGGGGAAGCACGCAGGGGGAGAGGAAGGAGACGAGCCCCGCGAGGAGCGCGATCGGCAGAGCCAGCCACAACGCGCCGTCGAAGACGATCGCGCCGGGGCTCACGGCGACTCCGCCAGCACGTCACCGATGATCGTCGGCAGCGACGTGTCATCGCGCACGGCCCCGATGAAACGGGCAGCGACGCGTCCCTGGCGGTCGAGCACCAACGTGGTGGGCACGGCGCTCAGCGACGTCCATGCCGTGAACGCCAGCTTCAGATCCGTGTCATCACGGGCCAGGAGCGACGGATACGTGACGCCATACGTCTTCTCGAACGACGTCGCCTGCTCCGGCCCGTCGTAGATGTTGATCCCGAGGAAGCGTGCACCCTCGTCCCGGGTCGCGGCGTACGTCTTCTCGAGGAGAGGCGCCTCGATCCGGCAGGGCCCGCACCCGGCGTACCAGAAGTTGAGCACGACGACGTCGCCGGCGAGATCCTTGCTCGACACCGTGGATCCGTCCACGGCGGTGCCGGAGAACTCCACCGGGTCTCCCCGTTCGGCGAGGGGGATCTCCTGGAGCCGGCCGTCCCCGGAGACGAAGCCCGTGTTGCCGCCCTGCTGATAGCCCTCGGCGATCCGCGTGGCATCGTTCGAGCACGCGGCCAACGTCACGGCGGTGGCCACGGCGAGGGCGGCCGCCAGAGTGCGGCGCGGCGCGATACGTCGGCGTTCGATGCTCATACGGCCCCCACATCGATCGCGCCGGCGACGGCCGCCGGCTCGGCGTAGGCGACCTCGCGCCAACGTTCTCCGTCTCGCTCGAAGCTCGTCACCGACGACAGTGCGCATCGGCGCTGGCGGGGATCATGACGCAGCGGAAGACCGGCGACGGCGAGGTGAGTGATCCAGATCGGCAGCTGATGCGAGACCAGGACGACATCGCCGCCCTCGACGCGGTCCCACGCGTCGCGCATCGCCGCGTCCATGCGCGCGACCACGTCGACATAGGGCTCGCCCCAGCTGGGAAGGGCCGGCGCTCGCAGATGCCGCCAGTTGAGAGGATTGAGCAGCGCCCGTCGCATCCGGCGTCCCTCGAAGACATTGGTCGGCTCGATGAGACGCTCATCGAGCACCGACTCGAGCCCGAAGCGCTCCGCGATCGGTTCGGCCGATTCCCGCGTGCGCTGCAGCGGCGACGCCGAGAGCCCGGTGACCGCACGCTCGAGCCCCGCGAGGTGAGCGGCGGCAGCGGCGGCCATGCGACGCCCGTCGTCGCTCAGCCCGAAGTGCGGGAGACGTCCGTACAGCACGCGCTGAGGATTGTGGACCTCACCATGGCGCACGAGATGGAGGCGTTCGGCGGGCACACCTTCAGTCTACGTGGAGGGCTCTATGGGCGGGCTGATAGCGGACTCACACGCTGTCAGGCCGCGTCGAGGTCGGCGTCGCGTCCCCGGATCTGGCGCACGCGCGCCACGATGAACCACGCGACGGCGAGCGCCGTTCCCGCGATCACGACGTACTGGAGGATGTCGGCGTAGGTCTCCACGACGTGCCACGACTCCCCCAGGACGTACCCGGCGAGCACGAACGTCGTGTTCCAGACGGCGGATCCGGCCAGCGTCAGCAGCCCGAAGCGCCACAGCGGCATCCGCACGACCCCGGCGGGAACGGAGATCAGACTCCGGAAGATGGGGACCATCCGGCCGAAGAACACCGCCTTCCCGCCGTGCCGTGAGAACCAGGCGACGGTGCGATCCACGTCCTCGACGTGCAGCAGGGGGATCCGGCGGACGATGGCACGCAGGCGGTCGAGCCCCAGGAGAGTCCCGAGTCCATAGAGGAGGAACGCACCCACGACGGAGCCGGCGGTCGTCCACAGGAGCGCTTCGGCCAGGGTGAACGACCCGCGCGAGGCGGTGAGGCCCGCCATGGGGAGGATCACTTCGCTCGGCAGGGGCGGGAACAGGTTTTCCAGTGCGATCGCGAGGCCCGCTCCGGGTGCACCGACGACCTCCATGAGAGAGACGACGCCGTCGACGAGGGTGGTGAGCCAGGAGCCGTCGGACGCTGTCGCCATGCCGTCGACGCTACGGTGCCCACGTGGACGGAACCTGAGCGCCCGGTGGGGCGGGTTCGCCCGCGTAGACTGGCCGATTGTGAGTGAACGCGTTCTCGTCAGCCAGTTGCAGTCCCGTGAAGACGGCGCCGTGTCGGTGTCCGGGTGGGTCGAGACCGTCCGCGATCAGAAGAAGGTGCAGTTCGTCATCCTGCGCGACGAGACCGGGGCCGTGCAGCTCGTGAACCCGGCGACGCGTCCGGCGGAGGACGGCACGGAGCAGGACGCCGACGCCCTCGCCCTCACGTCGCTCATCTCCGAGCTCAGCACCGGCACCTTCCTCACCGTCACCGGTGAGCTCAAGCACGACGAGCGCGTCAAGCTCGGCGGTGTGGAGATCAAGATCGGCGCCCTCGACATCGCTGCCGCTGCGCTCCCGGAGACGCCGATCGCGGCCGACAGCGGGCTCGACAAGCGCATGGACTGGCGGTTCCTCGACCTGCGTCAGCGCCGGAACAACCTCATCTTCCGCGTGCAGACCACGCTCGAGCACGCGATGCGCACGTACTGGATCGAGCGCGACTACATCGAGATCCACTCGCCCAAGCTGATGGCCTCCGCGTCGGAGTCCAACGCGGAGCTGTTCGAGGTGCCCTACTTCGAGGACAAGACCGCGTACCTCGCGCAGAGCCCGCAGTTCTTCAAGCAGATGGCGCAGTCGGCCGGTTTCGGCAAGATCTTCGAGATCGGTGACGTGTACCGCGCCGACCCGTCGTTCACGAGCCGCCACGCGACCGAGTTCACCTCGGTCGACGCCGAGATCAGCTGGGTCGAGTCGCACGAGGACGTCGCCCGGATGCAGGAGGAGCTCCTCCAGTTCGCGATCCAGGCGGTCAAGGACAAGCACGGCGACGAGATCGCCGAGCTGTTCGGGATCGATGTCGCGGTGCCGGCAGTGCCCTTCCCCCGCATTCCGCTCGCGGAGGCGCGGGAGATCGTCGCCGCGCGCGGCTATGAGATCCCCCGCACCGACGGCGACCTCGACCCCGAGGGCGAGCGGCAGATCTCCGCACACGTGCAGGAGACGTACGGGCACGAGTTCGTCTTCATCACCGACTACCACCCGGAGATCCGCGCGTTCTACCACATGCGCGACCCCGAGACCGGGCTGACGAAGTCGTACGACCTGCTCTACAAGGGCGTCGAGATCACCACGGGGGCACAGCGCGAGCACCGCGTCGATGTGCTGGAGGTCCAGGCACGCGAGAAGGGTCTGGACCCCGAGCACCTGGCCTTCTACTTCGACTTCTTCCGGTACGGCGCCCCGCCCCACGG
>JBMDWQ010000291.1:0-4740 GCA_048594675.1 Microbacterium sp.
CTCGCCGACCTCGACGCGAACTGGGAGGTCCTCGCCGAGGCGATCCAGACCGTCGTGCGTGCCGAGATCGTGGCTGGTCGCTCGCAGATCACCGACCCCTACGCGCTGCTGAAGGAGCTCACTCGCGGCCGCCGCGTGGGCGCTCCCGAGCTGGCGGAGTTCGTGCGGGGGCTCGACATCGGCGACGCGGCGAAGGAACGCCTGGTCGCGCTCACTCCCGCCGGCTACACGGGCCTGGCCGACCTCCTGGTGGACGAGCTCGACTGACCGGCATCCGTCCCGGATCAGGCGTCGGGAGCGCGGGGCTGCGTCGTCGGGTCCGAGGACTCGTCCGGTGAGGCATCCTCGTCGCGCACGAGCACGGGACTGTCGACCTGCTTCGCCAGTTGGGCCGGATCGACCGCCAGGAGGAGCAGAGCGATCGTCACGAGGGTGACGATGAAGACGATGCCGGCCACGACACCCGAGACGATCCAGGCCTTGAGGTGAGGGTGGAGCTCCCCCGCGGGCACCGGCCGCGGATCTTGGAAGATGCCCATGGACACGAGCGTGATGACGCCGCCGAACACGGCGGCGGCGAAGGCCAGTCCGAGCAACTGAGCGGGCTTCATGAGGTCACGGCGCGTGGGGCGGGGGTCGGTCATGCGGGCTCTCCTGCGGACTCGGCATCGGATGTCGCGGCGCTGACGACGGGGCGTCGAGGCGAGAACCCGGCGATCCCCAGGAACACCGCGACGATCGCGGCGTACCCGCCGAAGATCCCGACGCCGATCGTGATCCCGGTGAGGACGAAGGTCTGCCCGGCCTCTTTGATGAAGTACTCGAGGCTGTACGCGGGGTTGACCAGCAGTAGTCCCACGCCGAGGGCGATCGTGAGCGCGCCGACGAGGATCGCGTCGCGTGCGTTCTCGTCCGCTCCGCGTGCGCGGATACCGGAGACTAACTCGGTGATTCCCGCCGCGAACGCCCAGACGATCACGACGACGAAGAACAGGGTGGTCGAGCGGAAGGGCGGGAGCCCGCCCGCCATGCCGGCCAGGAGCGTGAGGACGCCGAGGAGCACCGGAACGGCGCGCCGGCCGCGGTCGTAGACCTGCCAGGCGGCGACGAACAGCACGAGCGCCGTGGCGATCGCCCAGCCGCTGAAGACCGAGAGCCCGACGGCGGCCGAGTGGTCGCGCGAGAACGTGATCATCACGGCGGCGATGGCGGCGAAGAAGGCGCGCGCGAGCTGGAGGTGGCGCATCTCGAATGCGCGGACCGGCGGTACGGTCTCGGGTGCAGCAGGCACGGCAGAACTCATCGGATCGGACGGACGCGGAACCCTCTCAGTCTAGGTCGTCGCGCGCAAGACCCCTCCTTTCCGGCGGTCATGCCGATACGGTGACGCCATGCGACGCGCCTCGACGACCCTCTTCGCCGCCGGAACGCTCGCCGCGGCGACCGCTCTCGCCGGCTGCGGAAGCACCCCCGACCCGACGCTGTCTTCGGCGCCCGCGGCCACACCCGCCCTGTCGCCGTCGGCGCCGTCATCGACGCCCACCCCGACTCCCACCCCGCTCCCGAGCGAGCCGGAGACCGTCGTCGATGGCCTCGACGCCCCGTGGTCGATCGCCGTGCTCGGCGAGGGGGCCCTGCTCACCGAGCGCGACAGCGGGCGCGTGCTCGAGCTGACCCCGGACGGTGAGCTGCGGGAGGCGGCAGAGATCGACGGCGTCCTCCACGGCGGAGAGGGAGGTCTCCTGGGTCTCGCGGCGGCCGGCGACTCCGTCTTCGTCTACGCCACGACCCGCAGCGGCAACCGCGTGGAGCGCTACGACCTCGGCGGCGAGCCGGGCTCCCTCTCGCTCGACGACCCCGTGACGATCGTGGAGGGTCTGCCGTTCGCTCGCACGCACAACGCGGGCCGTATCGCGATCGGGCCCGACGGCAAGCTCTACGTTCCCGTCGGCGACGCCGGCAACCGGCCCGCGGCGCAGAACCCCGAACGCCGCAACGGCAAGATCCTCCGGCTGGAGCTCGACGGATCGGTGCCCGATGACAATCCGACGCCTGGGTCCCCCGTCTACAGCCTCGGGCACCGCAACGTGCAGGGCCTCGCGTGGGATGCGGAGGGACGCCTCTGGGCGAGCGAGTTCGGTCAGAACACGTGGGACGAACTGAACCTCATCGAGCCGGGCGGCAACTACGGATGGCCCGTGGTCGAGGGGACCGGCGGCGAGGACGACGGCTTCGTGGATCCGGTCGCGCAGTGGCCGACCGATGCGGCGAGCCCCAGTGGCATCGCGATCGTCGGCGACGTCGTGCTGATGGCGAACCTCCGCGGCGAGGTGCTGCGCAGCGTGTCGCTCAGCGATCCCGAGCGCCAGTCCGAGCATTACGCGGGTGAACTCGGGCGGCTGCGGGACGTCACGATCGGCCCCGACGGCGCCGTGTGGTTCCTGACCAACAACACCGACGGCCGTGGTGATCCCCGCCGCGGCGACGACCGTCTGCTCCGCGTCGATCCCGCAGCCCTCGGCGCGGACTAGTTCCGCGAGGGCATCGCCTCGGGCCTAGCTGGACTCCCGCCCCGGGAAGAGCAGCTCCACCGCGAGTTGCCGCTGATCGCGGGTCAAGGTGAGCCCGTTCATATCGAGGACGACGCTGCCGTTTCGATGGCTGTCGCCGCCGATGATGATGCTCCAGCTCTCGGCAAGGTCGGCGTCGGCGAAGCGAAGGTAGGTACCCACCCCCGTCTCCCACGCCTCGACGCACGGCGTGGCCGCGCAGAGCTCGGAGGTCTTCTCCGCGACGGTGGTGACGCCCTCGAGCCCGCTGAAGGTGTCGCTCATCCGTGGCGGCTCGTAAGGAAGACCGCCGAGGACCACCCATACGGCGGCCGCGGCGACCAGCGACAGCGCAGCAACGACGGCCGAGCCGATGAGGAATGGGCGTCGGCGCTGTGTGGGCACCGGCCCCGAGGGCGAGTCGTCCATGGTTTCGCTCCTCGGTGGTGGCGGCACGGCTCGCATAGCGACGGCTAACGCGTCTCGGCGGTGCGGCTCGCGACGAGCGCCGCGAGGCGGTCGGACGCGCGGTCCAGATGGTCCTGCACCGCCGTGGCCGCTCCCTGCGCGTCGCCGTCGACGATGCGGCGGAGGATCTCCTCGTGCTCCGAGACGATGTCGGCCGTGGGAAGGAGTGCGGCGCCCTGCACGTGCGACATGCACAACACGACCTCTGAGGCGAGCGCCTCGTAGGCGCGGCTCGTGCGCGCGCTCCCGAGGGCATCGACGAGGGCGCGGTGGAAGCGCATGTCGGGTGCGACGATGCGTTCGGGATCCGCGTCGGCGAGCGCGTGCATCTCGTCGAGCGCGCGGCGCGCGGCGTCGGGCACACGCTTCTGGTCGGCGAGCGTCCGGACGACCTGGCCCTCGATGAGGGCGCGCGTGCGGTAGACGTCGCGGACGTCGTCGGCGTCGAGAGTGACGACACGGGCCGTCTTGTGCGCGTTCCGCACGAGGAGGCGTTCGCCGACGAGGCTCTCGATCGCCGCCTTCGCGGTGGTGCGGGCGACGTCGTACGTGGCGGCCACGGTGGCTTCCGTCAACGGCGCCCCCGGTGGGAGGTCGCCGGAGAACATCCGACGGCGCAGATCGGCGATCACGGCGTCGACGACCGACACCACCTCGAGTTTGGGGGCCCCCGCCACATGGTAACCGGCGCCGCCGGTCGCACCCTCCCGCTCTTGTCGGCGGTAAGACGCCGTCGCTAGGGTGAGCGAACCACGCCCGCCGCGGCGCGCACGCGTCGGCGACGGTCTGCACCGTCGTGGACGGATCCAGGAGGAGCCTCATGAAGAACGCCATCCTCACAGGCGCGAAGGCGGTGTGGCGAGCCGTCGGCGTCGCCCTCTCCGCGCTGAGCGGGTCGACCGGGGTGTCGAACACGGCGGGAGACGACCCCCGCACCGCTGATCCCGCACGACACGCGCGCGACCACCGGACCTCGCCCTAGCAGCATCACCCTCTGCCGCCTGCCCGGTCCGCCCGAGACCCGGCCAGCCTGACCGCCGTTTGACATGTCAGCCCACTTGTCTGACAATCGTGCCATGGTCGTCGAGGAAGCCACCCGCACCGTCGCTCCGTTCGAGGTGCCGCCCGCCGTCCGCGGAGCCGTGGCGGATCCGGCCCGGGTGACCGCGCGGGCATTGGACCGGGTCGCCGCTGCGTCCGACGCCTCCCACTTCCTCCTCACCCCCTCGGCTGTCGCCACCGCCGCCGACGCTGGCGAGGTCGCCGCGCTCCTTCGCGCCGCCCAGGAGACCCGGATGCCGGTGACCTTCCGCTCGGGCGGGACGAGCCTGTCCGGCCAGGGCTCCGGGACCGGCCTCCTCGTGGACACCCGGCGCCGCTTCCGCGGGATCGAGGTGCTCGACGGCGGACGACGCGTGCGCGTGGAGCCGGGCGCGACGGTCCGGCAGGTGAACAACCGGCTCCGCCGGTACGGATACCGCCTCGGCCCCGACCCCGCCAGCGAGGCGGCGTGCACGATCGGGGGCGTGATCGCCAACAACTCCAGCGGCATGGCCTGCGGGATCGAGGAGAACACCTATCGCACGCTGGAGTCGCTGCGCTTCGTGCTGGCCACCGGCACCGTCGTCGACACCGCCGATCCCGACGCCGACGCGCGACTGCGAAGCGCCGAACCCGACCTCCACCGCACGCTCTTGACGCTGCGCGACCGCGTCCGCTCCGA
>JBMDWQ010000292.1:0-5395 GCA_048594675.1 Microbacterium sp.
GACGGCCGCGTCAAGATCACCGACTTCGGCATCGCACGCATCGCCGACCAGGTGCCGCTCACCGCGACCGGTCAGGTGATGGGAACCGTCCAGTACCTGTCTCCGGAGCAGGCGTCGGGTCACCCCGCCTCCCCCGCGACCGACACGTACTCGCTCGGCATCGTCGCGTACGAGTGCCTCGCCGGCAAGCGCCCGTTCACGGGCGAGTCGCAGGTCGCGATCGCGATGGCGCAGATCAATGAGCAGCCGCCGCCGCTGCCCCCGACGGTCCCGATCCCGGTGCAGAACCTCGTCATGGCGATGATCGCCACGAAGCCTGCGGACCGCCCGTCCTCGTCGGCGACGGTGGCCCGTGCCGCACAGGCCCTGCGCCGTGGCGATCTGAACTCGGCCGCCATCGCCGTGCCTGCCATCGCGACCGGAGGCATCGCCGGTGACGACGACGCCACGCGGATGCTCACCTCCACGGGTGACGACGGCACGACCCGCATCCTCCCCACCACCGCGCAGCTGCCCACCGATGCGGCGGCGGACGACGAGGAGAAGAAGAAGAAGAAGCGCAGCGCGTGGACCTGGCCGCTCATCGCCCTGCTCGTACTGCTGCTCATCGTCGTCGCCGGCACGCTGTGGGCGCTGTTCGGCAACCAGGGCAAGGAGGCGGATCCCGACCCGACCGGCTCCGCGACCCGCACCCCCACGCAGACCCAGACCCAGACGCCTTCTCAGGAGCCCACCCCGGAGGAGACGCGTGTCGACGTGACGGCGCTCAACCTCACGGGGATGGACTGCGCGACGGCGACGGCCACGCTCAAGGACGCCGGCTTCAGCGACATCACCTGTGGCGACGGAGACCCCGCGCCCACCGATGGCGACGTGGGCAAGGTCTACCGCGTGCAGCCCACGGGCAACGTCGAGACGACCACGCCGATCGCGCTCACCGTCTACGCGGGCCGCACGCCGCTGCCCACCCCGACCGACCAGCCGACGATCACCGGCGACCCGGTCGCCGGCAGCACGGTGACGATCTCCTGGGGCACCGGCTTCACCTGCCCCAGCGGGACGACGCTCTCGGGGTACGTGGTGTCGCTGCAGAACGGCAGCTTCGCCTCGGGCGGACCGAACTTCCAGCCGACCCAGCGCAACGCGCAGGTGACCGTCGGCGACGCGGTCGGCCAGCAGCTCATCGCCACCTACCAGGGCCTCTGCTCGGGAGGCGACCAGCGCACCTCCAACGCCTCGCCTCCGCTGTCCGTCACCATCGTCGCTCCGCAGGACGGCGAGGGTGACGGGGGAAACGGCGCCCAAGGGTAGCCTGAGTATCCAATCCAGCCGAAGTCGTTTTCCAGGGGGTCATCCGTGTCCACAGAGCCACGAGTCATCGCGGGCCGGTACCGCGTCGACGAGCTCATCGGGCACGGCGGGATGGCGAAGGTGTACCGCGGGTACGACCTGACCCTCGGTCGCGAGATCGCGATCAAGATCCTCGACCCGGAGCTCGCGCGGGACACCAGCTTCCGGACGCGGTTCCGTCTGGAGGCGCAGTCGGCGTCCCGGATGTCCCACCCGTCGATCGTCCGCGTGTACGACGCGGGCGACCCGTCGACCGTCGACAGCTCGTCGGATGAGCCGCCGTACATCGTCATGGAGCTGGTGAAGGGCACGCTGCTCAAGAAGATCATCGCCGACGGGCCCGTTCCGGTCGAGGACGCCGTGCGCTACGTCGACGGGATCCTCGAGGCGCTCGACTACTCGCACCGTGCCGGCGTCGTGCACCGCGACATCAAGCCCGGCAACGTCATGGTCACCGACAAGGGCCAGGTGAAGGTGATGGACTTCGGCATCGCCCGCGCGGTGTCCGATTCCTCCTCCACCGTCGCCGAGACCACCCAGATCATCGGCACGGCCGCGTCCTTCTCGCCGGAGCCGGCCAAGGGTGAGCCGGTCGACGCCCGCGCCGACCTGTACTCCACCGGTGTCGTGCTCTACGAGCTGCTGACCGGTCGGCAGCCGTTCCGCGGAGAGTCCCCGGTCGCCGTCGCGTACCAGCACGTCAGCGAGACGCCGGTCCCGCCCTCCGAGGTCAACGAGGAGTCGCCCGCGGCCCTCGACCCGATCGTCCTCCGCGCCCTCGCCAAGGACCCGTATCAGCGCTACCCGGACGCCGCGCACTTCCGCGCCGCCCTGGATGCCGCGGTCACCGGCGCCGCCCCCACGCGCAAGCAGATCGGCGCGCTGACCAGCGAGCTCTACGGCCCGAGCCCGCGCCAAGCGCAGGAGACGGCGCGGTCGCTCCGGCAGCTCAGCACCGACACGACGATGACCCGCACGCAGTCCGGTCCGCCGGTGGCGTGGATCTGGGCGGGAGTCGCCCTGCTGGCGGTCCTCCTGGCCTCGGTGCTGTTCTGGGTGTGGACGATCAGCATGCGGCCGTCCGATGTGCCCAGCACGTCGCGCGTCATCCCCGACCTCGTGAACGTCGCGTCCGAACGCGCGCAGGATGATCTCGCCGAACTGGATCTCTCGTCGAAGATCGTGATCGAGTCGAGCGCGACGATCGCCGAGGGCAATGTCATCCGCACCGATCCCGAGGGCGGCGTGTCCGTCGAGCAGGGGTCGACCGTCACGCTCTACGTGTCCTCCGGCGAGGAGACGGTCGTGGTGCCCAAGCTCGAAGGCATGTCGCTGGACGGGGCGACCAAGGCGTTGAAGGCCGCGGGCCTGGAGCTCGGAACGGTCACGCAGCGCAACGACAAGGGCCTGGCCGCCAACACCGTCATGACGGCGAGCGAAGAGGCGGACGCCGAGGTCGCTCCGGGCACCGTGGTCAACCTCGAGGTGGCGAGCGGCAAGGTGACGCTCAACAACGTCGTGGGCTGGTCGATGGACTCGGCGACCCAGGCGCTCGAGGATCTGGGGCTGACGCCGGTGCCGACCGAGGCCCCCGAGTGCCCGGCAACGGATCCCGCGACGGTCCACTCGATGTCCGTCGCTCCGGGGGACGTGCCGGTGGGCTCGTCGGTCGAACTCCGCTACTGCACCGGCTCCTGACCCCGGCCGCACGGCCCGGTCAGCGCGACAGCGGATCGAGGTGCGCGGACCGTGCGACGGCCTCCGTGTCTCCGCAGAGTCGGAGCCAGTTCGCGAGCAGACGGTAGCCCCCCTGGGTGAGCACGCTCTCCGGGTGGAACTGCACGCCGTGCAGCGGGAGCGTCCGGTGGGCGAGGGCCATCACGGTGCCGTCCGGCGCGACCGCGGTCGGTGCGATCTCGGCGGGGAGCTCGTCCGCCGCCAGGGCGAGCGAGTGGTAGCGGCCCACGTCGAACGGGGAGGGGATGCCGGCGAACAGCGCGGAGCCGTCGTGGCGCACCGTCGAGACCATCCCGTGCATCACCTCCGGCGCCGAGCGCACGGCGGTGCCGAAGGCGGCCCCGATGACCTGATGACCGAGGCAGACGCCGAGCGTCGGCACACCCTGGCGCAGCGCGATGCGGACCGCGTCGACCGAGACCCCGGCATCCGCGGGCGTACCGGGTCCCGGAGACAGGAGGAGGGCGTCGTGCCGGTCCAGCAGCCGCGCGATCCCGGCGGCATCGATCGCATCGGACTCCACGAGCGACGTATCGGCACCGAGCTCGCGGAGGTAGCCGACGAGGGTGTGCACGAAGCTGTCGTGGTTGTCCACGACGAGCACTCGCGTCATTCGACGTCGACCTCGCCCGGCGCGACGATGGGACTGATCCAGGGGAACACGAACCAGAACAGCGCGTAGAGCACGGCGGCGATCAGCACGAGCAGGATGATCACCCGCAGCCACCACGGACCGGGGAGCAGGCGCCAGAGTGCGGCGTACATGGGTCTTCTCTCTCCTGGAGGCGGGTCACACGGACGGCGCGGCCGGCGGCGGTGGCGGATCGGTGAGGGCGGGCGGGGGCCCCTCGGCCCGCGGCTGGAAGCTCTCGAACACGCCGTAGGCGACGATGCGCTCGGCGAGGGAGTACAGCGGCGAGCAGGCGGTCAGGGTGATGTACTGCTCCCCCGTCTGCTGCGCGGGCATCTGCGGGACATCCGCGAGCACGTCCGTCTGCGACGGCTTCACGTACTCCAGGGTGCGGAACCGGTAGGTGTACCAGCCGTCGGGCGTCTCGACGACGATGGCGTCGCCCACGTGGAGCTTGTCGAGCTGATTGAACGGCTTCCCCCAGGTCGTGCGGTGGCCCGCCAGAGAGAAGTTGCCCACCTCCCCCGGCATCTTCGACTGGGTGTAGACCCCGATGCCCTTCTGGTCGAGCGTGCGTGCGCGACTCGTCCCTCCGTAGATGCCGAAGTTGTAGTCGGCGCCGAACCGCGGGATGTGCATCTGCCCGAACCACTCGCCGTCGGCAGGCGCCGCGGGGACGGGAGCCTCGTAGACCGTCTCGCCGTCGTTGGTCTCGATGACGGGCGGTGGTTCCGGAGCCTCAGCGGCGGCGAGCTGCTGCGAGATCGCGGCGCCCTCCTCGTTCTTCTGGGCGGCGATGATGATGTCGCCGATCCACATCTGCCAGGCGACGAAGAGGAGGACGACGACGCCGGCCGTCAGCTGGAGTTCGCCGAGCACGCTCGCGAACGTCGCGCGCGACCGTGGTCGCTGCCGCCGTCCGCGTCGCCCCCCAGGCACGACAGATGCAGTCATGCGCGCGATCATATCCCTCCCACCTGTGGAGAAGGGACCGGACGGCCGCGGCCGCTGATCTTCGCTCTCGGCGGCGCCGAGGTCTCCCGGGTACAATGACGACATGGCACGTGACCGCAAGACCGAAGAACCCGCTGTCGAGCGCGCCGAAGGCGACGCCGCTCCCAACGCCGTCTGGTTCAAGCCGGTGATGATCGGCTTCATGCTCCTCGGTCTGGCGTGGATCCTCGTGTTCTACATCTCGGGCATGCAGTTCCCGATCCCCGGTCTCGACAACTGGAACCTGGCCATCGGCCTGGGTATCGCGCTCATCGGCTTCCTCATGACCACCCGGTGGCGCTGACCCACCGCCACGAACGACAAGAACCCCTCGCCACAGCGGCGAGGGGTTCTTCGTGTCTGCGGACCGACCGAAGTTATCCACAGGTTATCCCCACTCTGGGGAGAATTACACCGATGTTATTCACAGGGGTTAACAACCCTGTTAACAACTCGGGATCAGGCCAAAAGAAGGAGAGGCGGCACGACGGCCACCACGACGAGCAACAGGATCACCAGGGCGGACAGCGCGACGATCTGCCAGATGCGCTGATCCCGACGCTTCGTGCGGACGTAGATGAGCGCCACGAGCGCACCCGTGATGGCACCACCCAGGTGCGCCTGCCACGAGATGCCGCCGGCGAAGAAGCCGAACGCGAAGTTGATGCCGAGGATCACGAGGAT
>JBMDWQ010000293.1:0-7742 GCA_048594675.1 Microbacterium sp.
ACCTACGCCGCCGCGCCCGACGTGCTCGTGGAGCAGCTGCGCCAAGACGCCGCCGTCATGTCGGCCGACACGCTCATGCTCACGATCCCCAGCCAGTTGGGTGTGGAGTTCAACCTCCGCATCGTCGAATCGTTCGCGAAGTATGTCGCGCCGGCATTGGGGTGGCAGCCCACCACAGCGAGCAGCTGACCGGCCGTCTACGTTGGAGGGATGGCCGTAACGTTCACCCCCATCGACCCGGAGGGCGCGGACCGCGACGAGCTCGTCGCGTTCATGACCTCGCAGACCTTCCCCTTCCACGTCCGCAGCTCACCCTCCGCGGAGCAGATCTCCGATGCCATCGCGGCGGGCGCGTACCGCGACGACGACAACGCGTCGTTCTGGATCGATCACGACGAGCACGGTCGTGTCGGGTTCTTCCGCTTCGAAGACCTCTCCGAGGACACCCCGCTGTTCGACCTGCGACTCGCCGAGCAGTGGCGCGGACGCGGGCTCGGCGGTGAGATCCTCGCGGCGGCGACCGAGCGGGTGTTCACGACGATGCCCGAGGTCCGCCGCTTCGAGGGGCAGACGCGCGAGGACAACCATGCGATGCGGCGAGTGTTCGTCCGCTCCGGATGGGTGCAGGAGGCCTACTACCGGGAGGGCTGGCCCGTCGAGGGCGGGGAACCGGTGGCTTCCGTCGCATACAGCGTGCTGCGTCGCGACTGGGAGTCCGGCACCGTGACGCCCGTGGTGTGGGACGCGGCGTCCGCGTGAGAGGTGCCGTCGGCGCCCGGATCCTCGTCACCGGCATGTCGGGGGCGGGAGAGAGCTCGCTCCTTCGCGTGCTCGCGAGCCGCGGCATCACGACCGTCGACACCGACTACGGCGGCTACGTCGAGGCCGACGGCCGCTGGAACGACGAACGCATCCGGGCTCTGCTGGACGCCCACCCCTCGATCGTCGTGTCGGGCACCGTCGAGAACCAGGGCGACTACTACGACCGGTTCGATCGCGTCGTCCTGCTGAGCGCGCCCCTGGACATCCTGCTCGCTCGGGTGGCCGCGCGCACCGACAACCCGTACGGACAGACCGAGGAGCAACGGAACGAGATCCGGCGGCACGTCGCCGAGGTCGAACCGCTCCTCCGCCGCGGCGCCCACGTCGAGCTCGACGGCACACGGCCGCTCACCGACCTCGCCGATGCGGTGGAACGCTTCCTGCACCCGGGCCCCGTGGAGGTTCGGGACGCGGTCTTCCCTCGCGATCTATCCTCGGTGTCGGCCCTGCTGGAGGGCTACCTCGTCCAGACGGAGCGGGAGAAGGCCGACCATGGTCTCGTGGCGCCCTCCGACGAGCTTCCCGAGCGTTACGCGCGCGCGATCGAGGACCCCGAGAGCGCGTTCCGCGGCGCCCGCGTGATGCTCGCCTCGGTCGAGGGCGAGGACTGCGGCATCATCGTGATGACCACGGGAGTCGGCGGATCGGAGCTCCAGCGCTTCTGGACGACTCCTCCGGCGCGCGGCCGGGGAGCCGGAGCCGCACTCCTCGACGCCGCGCTGGCCGCGGCTTCCCCACCCGTGCGCTTGTCGGTGTGGGAGTGGCGGCGGCCTGCGATCGAGCTGTACCGGAGGCGCGGATTCGAGGTCGTCGCTCCCGCCGCCGCGTGGGACTCGCGCCCCGGGCTCCTCTGCCTCCGCCGGGGCTGACCCTCACCGTCTGCGCGCACCGCTGCGCAGGAGATCTCCGGACGGTCGGACATTCCTCGCGGATCTGTCCTGCCGTGCAGAGTTCTCCTGCGCAGCAGCGGCGGGACCGGTCAGCCCGCGGTGCGCGTTCGACGCCGCAGGAGGGCGAGGCCAGCAAGGAGGGCGATCACTCCTCCGACGACGGCGAGCGCGGAGCCACCGCTGCTCCCACCCGTGGCGGCGAGACCGTCACCGGTGACCGTCAGCTCGGTCCACGCCAGGACCGCCCCCGTGGGCTCGGTGATGACGAGGCGGTGCTCCCCCGCCGGCACGGTGACCGGGATCCAGACGGTGATCGCACCGCCCGAGCCGACGACGGCGGCACCGAGGTCGGTCGGCGCGGAGAAGAGCCACACCGCCACGGTCTCGCCCGCGAGGGCCGGATCGAGCCGCACCCGGAATGAGCTACCGGCGCGGACCGTCGAGGGCGCCTGGATCGTCCCCCGGTTGGTCCCGGTCAGTTCCGACGGATCGGGAGCCACCCGCGCGGGCCCCGACGTCGCGGACGGCTCAGGCACCTGTGTCGGCCCCGCGGTCTCGGACGGCTCGGGAGTGGGTGTCGGCCCCGGCGTCGCGGAGGGGTCGGGGGTCGCCGAGGGGCTCGGCGTCGGAGACGGCTCCGGGGTCGGGCCCGTGCCCCCGTCGGCGCAGGAGAGGGTTCCGCCGCGGAGGGAGAAGCCGTCGGTGTCGGCATCGTCGGCGTAGAACGTCGCGGCCACGCCGTCGACGCACGCCGACGCGATCGCGAAGCCCTCGTTGGCGACGTTGGCCGCCTCGGCCGGCCGCGCGTACACGGCCCTCGGAGCGAACGCCCCGGTCTCGTCGATCTCGTATGTGGCACTCCGGCCGTCGCAGGCCTCGTCACACACCACCCAGAGCCGGTCGCGGTCGAACTCCAGTTCCGCGACGAGGGCGAAGTCCGTGTCGATCGTCGCGATCCGCGCGAACGAGCCGTCGTCCATCAGCGCGTAGGCGTACGCCGCGGCCGTTCCTTCCACGCCGACGAAGAAGACGCCCTGTCCGTGGCCGCGATAGTCGCCGGGCGCATACGCGCGTCCGGTGCGCTCGTCGACGAAACCGCGGGCGACCAGCCAGCTGTCGGGGATCCAGGTGATGCCCTCGAGCCCGGCATTGGCGCCGAGACCCGGGAAGTCGGCCGCGAGGTTCCACTCCGCGTCCGCCGTCAGCTCGGTCCCGCTCGCCGTCGGATCCACCCGCAGCACGGCGGGGCGGCTCACGGAGCTCGCATCGTTGTTGCGCTCGCTGGAGACGTAGACGTCATCACCGACGGCGACGACCCCTTCCGCGTCCACGGTTCCGCCGCCACCCGGATACCGGAGCTTCTTGCCCGACTCCCAGCCGGGCGCCGGCAGCCACCGGTCGCCCTGCGACAGGAGGCGGTAGAGCAGGCCGTTGCCGTTCTCGACGCCCCACAGCACGCCGTCGACCTCGTCGAGCCCGCTGAGGTCGCCCGTGAACGTGGCCTCCTCGTCGAGGACGCGCACGCTCGCGCCGCCGGGCCACGGCGAGACGACGACCTCGCCCGCGCACCGGTTCGCCGCTGCGCGCGTCGATTCCGCGGTCACCGTGAAGGGGCCGGTGCCGTCACTGCAGCGTCCCCACGTCGTGGGGGCGTGCGCGGTCCACGAGGTCTCATCCAGCGGCGTCACCCCGTCGGTGTCGAACAGATGCACGGCGTCCTCACCGCCGAGCCCGAACCCGAAGGCGCTCTCGTCGAGGACGAGGTAGCCCCGGGCCGGAATCGTCGTCCCGGAGGGAAGCACGTAACGGTGACCGGAGACGTCGGAGTCGGTGACGACGAGGCCTTCTGCCTCGACTGCGGTATCGCTGAGGTTCACGAGCTCGATCCAGTCGCCCGGCGTCCCGCCGCTGGATTCCACTTCGTTGATCTTCACCGGGAGGGCACAGTTGTTCGGTGCCCCCTTCGTGGTGACCGTGGTCTCCCGCATCTCTCCGGTGCCGTCGGGGCAACGGCCGTAGCTGGTGGCGGCATGCACGGTCCACGCGTACGAGGCCACGAGGGTGCCGCCATCGGGCGAGAAGACGCGCACCATGTCGGCGTTGCCGAGCCCGAAGTCGAAGCCGGGCGAGTGGGCCGTCAGCTGGTCGACGAGAAGGATGCCCCGGGCCGGCACCACCGACCCGGCCGGGAGGGCGTACGCCTTCGCATCGTCGTTGTCGCGCACGATGTAGCCGGTGACGTCCAGCGGAGCGTCTCCGAGGTTGAACAGCTCGAACCAGTCGGTGTCGTCACCGTTGGACTCCACCTCGTTCACGACGAGCGCACCAGAGGCGGGGTCTGTGGTCGGCGATGTGGTCGGCGGCGGCGCCGGGGACGTCGGTGTCGTGCAGTCGTTGGCTGCGCCCGGCGTGGCCGCCGCGGTCGTGACGAACGATCCCGTGCCGCCCGGACACCGTCCGAAGGTCGTGACGGCGTGCTGAGTCCACGAGTACTCGTCGACGAGCGACTCGCCGTCGGGAAGATAGAGGCGCGCGGCGTCTTCCTTGCCGAGCCCGAAGCTCATCTCCGGGGCGGTGAAGACCACGAACGCGCCGGGCTCGATCACGGTGCCGCTCGGCAGGGCGTCGGTGCGAGCCGGGTCGTTGTCCTTCATGATCCAGCCCGAGACATCGACAGCGACGTCGGAGGTGTTGGTCAGCTCGATCCAGTCGGACGCATCGCCGTTGGACTCGATCTCGTTGATGACGACGCCGCCGGAGACGGGGGCGGCCGAGGCCGCACCGACGGCGCCGTATCCGATGCCGGCGATTCCGAGGAGAATCGCGACGGCCGCGGCGATGGGCGGACGAACGCGCGATGTGCGCGTGGAAGTGGGAGACATCTCGCTCCAGACGGGAGAAGGAGGAAGGAAGGGTGGGGGTCGTGGCCCGGGCGGGCCCGAGCGCCTCGCCTCCCGATGGTGGCGGCGCTGAGCGAACGGCCGGCAAACACGAGGCGTCCCGGAGGCAACCGGAAGCGCACGCCCGCGGGCTGCGGTACCGCTCCCATCCCCGACCGGCCGGGAGGCGCACGCGACCCCCTCCGTTTTCAGGGGGTGGAAGGACTCGCGGACCTTCGCCTCTTCCCCCGGCCAGGGAGACCGTGAATAATAGTGGTATGACCACAGGGCGACCCGCCGGATACAGCGCGATCTCCAGCTACTCTCGCGTCGAGCTGCTGCACCTCATCCAGGAGCAGCAGCAACGGACGATCACCGAACTCGTCGAAGCGACGGGCCTCCACCCGAACACGGTGCGCGAGCACCTCCAGCGACTCATCGAAGACGGCTACGTCGTCGCGATCCCGGAACTGCGCACGACGCGCGGCCGCCCGCGGGTGCTCTACAGCGCCGCCGACGGGACCATCGCCTCCAGCCCCGTGCAACGCCGCAAGGTGAAGGCGGCGGCCGAGCGAGGCGACCTCATGCGCCGCGTGCTGCCCGGGGCCCCTCCCGAGCTCGACACCGAGGCGCTCCACCAGGTGGACGCCCTCATCGACGACCTCATCGACGCGGGTTTCGACCCGCTCGTCGACGAGACCGAGCTCACGGTCGATCTCACCCCGTGCGCCCAGGCCGAAGCCCAGGCGGCCCACCGCGAGGTGCTCTGCAGCGTTCACCTCGGGCTCATGCAGAGCGTGCTGAGCGAGGCCGGCGGCCCGCTTTCCATCGACGGCATGCGCTCGTCGTGCGACCCCCGACAGTGCGTCGTCCAGCTCGTCCACGCCGCGGCGGCGAGTTGATCCACCCCACCGGGTCTTTTTCACGGCCGGCTCCCGCGCCGGCTGGCAAAGGCCTGTGTACCTTCAGGCAATAGGAAGACCCACGCTCGGGGAGGGACTCGCATGGACTTTCTTGATCCGCTGCTGCTGGCGCGCTGGCAGTTCGGGCTGACCACTCTGTACCACTTCATCTTCGTTCCGCTGACGCTCGGGATGTCGCTGTTCGTCGCGATCTTCCAGACCGCGTGGTACCGGACGGCGAACGTGAAGTGGCTGTACCTGACGAGGTTCTTCGGGAAGATCTTCCTGATCAACTTCGCGATGGGCATCGTCACCGGCATCGTGCAGGAGTTCCAGTTCGGCATGAACTGGTCGTCCTACAGCCGCTTCGTCGGAGACGTGTTCGGTGCCCCCCTCGCCTTCGAGGGCCTCATGGCGTTCTTCTTCGAGGCCACCTTCATCGGCCTGTGGATCTTCGGATGGAACAAGCTTCCGCGCGGCATCCACCTCGCGACGATCTGGATCACCGTCGCCGGCACGTGGCTGTCGGCCTACTTCATCCTCGCCGCCAACGCCTTCATGCAGAACCCGCAGGGCTTCAAGATGTCCGAGGAAGGACATCGCGCGGAGATGGCGAACTTCGGCGAGGTGCTCACCAACCCCGTCGCCCTCACACAGTTCCCCCACACGATCTTCTCGGCGATCATGTTCGCCGCCGGAGTCATGGTGGCTGTCGCCGCCTGGCACCTCTCGCGTAAGCAGCACGAGGAGATGATGCGGCCGGCGCTCCGCCTCGGGCTGTGGTCGGTCGTCATCGCGTTCGCCGGCGTGGCGCTCTCGGGCGACCAGCTGGGTCTCGTGATGGTCCAGACGCAGCCGATGAAAATGGCCGCGGCAGAGGCGCTGTTCAACAACGCGTGCGGCGCGAACGCCTCTTTCTCGCTGTTCTCGATCGGCACGCCGGACGGCACGAGCGAGATCTGGTCACTGCGCGTGCCGCACCTCCTGGCCTTCCTCTCCACGCACGACCTGAACGGCTGTGTCGAGGGCATCAATGACCTGAACGCGAAGTACGCCACCGAGCTGTTCCCGCAGTTCGCCGACCAGGTCGACGGCAACTTCGCACCGATCCTGTGGGTCACCTACTGGTCGTTCCGCTGGATGATGGGCTTCGGCGGCCTCGCCGCGCTCATCGCCGTCGTCGGCCTCTGGGTCACCCGCAAGAACGCCAAGCGTCCCGTCGCCGGCTGGATGTGGAAGATCGCCATCTGGCAGGCGCCGCTGGCCCTCCTCGGCATCCTCGTCGGGTGGGTGTTCACCGAGATGGGGCGCCAGCCCTGGATCGTCTTCGGCCAGATGCTCACGCAGGACGGCGTCTCACCGAGCGTCCCCGGCTGGACGGTGCTCATCTCGTTGATCGCCTTCACGCTGATCTATCTCATCCTCGCGGTCGTCGAGTTCGGTCTCATCTTCAAGACGGTCAAGACCGGCCCCGACCCGCTGCCCGGACCGGACGACCCGGATCCGTCCGATCTCTCGGTCGACCAGACCCCGTCGACGGTGTACTAGGAGCCCGCCATGGATCTCGCCTACCTCTGGTTCTTCATCGTCGGAGTGCTGTTCGTCGGCTACTTCGTGCTCGACGGCTTCGACTTCGGCGTCGGGATGTCGCTTCCGTTCCTCGGCAAAGACGAAGTGTCGCGCCGCCAGGTCATCAACACGATCGGCCCCGTCTGGGACCTCAACGAGACCTGGGTCATCGTCGCGGGCGCCTGCCTGTTCGCGGCGTTCCCGGAGTGGTACGCGACGCTGTTCAGCGGGTTCTACCTCGCGCTGCTCCTCATCCTGCTGGCGCTGATCGCCCGCGGCGTGTCGTTCGAGTATCGGCACCAGCGCGACGACCCCCGGTGGAAGCGGCGCTTCGACTGGATGATCGTCATCGGCTCGGCCCTCCCGGCGCTCCTGTGGGGCGTGGCGGTCGCCAACATCGTGCAGGGCGTCCCGATCGATGCCGACCACGAGTTCACCGGCTCGCTGCTGACGCTCCTGAACCCGTACGGACTGTGGGTCGGCGTCACGACGCTCCTGCTGTTCTTCCTGCACGGCGTCTACTTCGTCGGCCTGAAGACCGACGGACAGGTGCATCACGACGCGCAGGCGCTCGGCAAGAAGCTCGCGATCCCGACGGTGATCTTCGCGGCCGGGACGGTCGTCTGGACGATCTTCCTCGCCGCCGGACGCGAGGCCCCGCTCCTGTGGGCCGTGATCGC
>JBMDWQ010000294.1:0-2787 GCA_048594675.1 Microbacterium sp.
CGCCAGTCGTTGTTCTCGAAGCTGAGCCCGAACAGGTCCCAGAAGTAGATCGAGGCGATCTGGGCCAGATTGGCGAGCACGACCATCCCGGCCACCGCGACACCCCAGCCGCCCATCCACCCCACCCACGGACCGAACGCCGTCGACCCCCAGGTGAAGGTCGGGCCGCAGTCGGGCACCGCGGTGTTGAGCTCCCGGGAGGCGAAGGCGATGAACAGCATCGGCACGAACGCGATGACGAATGCGATCGGCGCCTGGGCCCCGACCGCGACCACGACCCAGCCGAGCGTGGCGACCAGGGAGTAGACCGGCGCCGTGGATGCCAGCCCGATCACCGTGGATCCCCACAGCCCCAGCGTGCCGGCGGCGAGCCCCTTGCCGTCGCTGCGTTCCAATCGGATCGGTGTCGTCGAGCCGAAGTCGCTCATGTCGTCCCCCTCCGGCGCGTCGAGCCGCACCGCCCCTGGACCGTCCGACGACGAGACCCCGACCCGGGCGTCTCCTCCCCCGTGACGGCATCGTCCTGCGGGATCGCAGTTTCTGAGGGGAGACACTATTGCATGCGTGGGCCCGTGTCACGGTTGCCCGCCGACGTCCGGGGATCCCGGTCGACCGTGACCAAAAGCAGGCGCAGCCGGACTCCGCGGCCGCCCACGCGGCCCAACACCCACCGCAGCCTGCTTTCGGCCCGCGCCGGCGGCGGCAGCGAGGACGGGGACGGCAGCGAGCACGGAGACGGGGGCGGCGGAGGGGGCGGCCGGTGGACCGTGACCAAAAGCAGGCTCAACCGGACTCCGCCACCGCTCGCGCGGCCAAACACCCATCGCAGCCTGCTTTCGGCCCGCTCCGGAGGGGGTGAGGAACGAGGAGGGCGGACGGGACGGGGAGGGCGACCCGGGCATCAGCTGTGCGGCCGCGCAGGCCTCCGTTACATATCGCCCGCCCTCACGCGCGCGATGGCGGCATCGCGCTCCCGGGCGAGCCGGCCCACGACCTCGGGCGTGAACGGGGAGCCGGGGCGCCCGATGTGACCCTCGACGTCGGCAACGGTCATCGCCAGCGCCCACGCGCGGGAGAGCCCCGGCGACGGGTCGGGGCCGAACGTGGCGGCATGACCGTCGCGCAGACCCCGCAGCAGCTCGTCGATCGCGTCGGGCTCCGACTCCGCCGCGGGGAGGACCCCCGCGACACGGGCCGCGTGGATGATCGCGTGGCTGCGCGCGAGATCGAGGAACGGCGGGCCGGACCGCGCGTTCGCCCAGTCGATGACTCCCGTGACCTCGCCGTGGGCGAGGACGTTGAGCGGGTGGTAGTCCAGGTGGAGGAGCCGGTCCTGGGCGGGCAGGCGGCGCAAGAGGGGGTCGAGGGGCGCGAGCGCGTCGCCCCCGAGCGCGAGCCAGCCGTCATCGGCCAGCCGGGCCGGGGCGCGCACTCCGTGGAGCCGGGCCAACTGTTCCCCCATCGACCGTCCGAGCCGGACGGCGTCGCCGGGGCGATGCTGTACCGCGTCGAAGACCGTCCGCCCCGGAACGAGATCGATGAGCAGCACGGGACGCCCGTCGATGTCGAGCTCGCCCTGGACGGAGGGAACCCGGACGCCTCCCTCCCTCGCGGCGGCCATCGCGAGTCGCTCCCGCTCGGCCGCATCTGCCGCCCCCTCGGGGATCGCGCGGGCAACGGAGGCGCGGCCGTCCGGCCACACCACCCGCCACAACGCGGCCGCACCGAGTCCGCCCGAGAGCGGCCTCAGCTCGACAGCGCCCCCGCGTCCCGCCGCGCGGATGGCCGCCCGCAGCGTCTCCTCGGTGAGCACGCGTCAGCGCGGACCGGGGCGGACGGTGATGTCGGTGAGGGCGGCGTCGGGCGTCGCATCCAACGCGACCAGAACCGCCGCGACGACGGACTCGACCTCGATGAAGCGCGACGGATCGTAGGCGGCGCCCTCCTGCCGGTGCACCTCCTCCTGCATCGGGGTCGCCGTGCGGCCGGGGTAGATGCTCGACACACGGACGCCGTGGGGCGCTTCCTCGCCGCGCAGGCCGTCGGCGAGCGCCTTGAGCCCGTGCTTGCTGGCGGCGTAGGCGGTCCACTGCGGGTGGGCGCTGAGGCCGGCACCCGAGTTGATGAACACCACCTGACCGCGACGGGCGCGCAGGCGCGGCAACAGCACGCGGGTGAGCTCTGCGGCGGCCACGAGGTTCACGGTGAGCTGTCGCGTCCACGCTCCCACGTTGAGATCGGCGACCGCGCCGAGCTCCACGATCCCTGCCGCGTGGACCACGGAGTCCACCTCGCCGGGAAGGTCGGCCTCGGCGACGGCGGCGGCGAGCGATTCGGGTGCGGCGAGGTCGGCCACGACCGTCGCGCTCCCGGGATGGTCGGCTTCCAGCTCGGCGGCCCGCGCAGCGTTGCGAGCCACGAGCACGAGCCGGTCTCCGCGACCGGCGAGACGGCGCGCGAGCGCGGCGCCGATCCCGGAGCCCGCGCCGGTGAGGACGTGTGTGCGTGTCATCCCTCCATTCTCCGCGAGCGGCCAGCCCCGCTCTCCGCGGGCGACCGGCCCCTGCCGCACGAACTGTTCGCCCGGAGCGTCCGCCCGCGCACTTCGTGCGGTTCGCGGCGCACCGCTTCGGCACGACCACGCGTCGCGAGTAGGTTCGAGACGACGGCCCAGGAGGACGCGATGCCGCAGACGCAGCGAACCGAAGCAGAGCTCCAGCAGATGGCGAAGGACCACCTGTGGATGCACTTCTCACGACAGTCGACCATGGAGCGCGGCGTTCCGGT
>JBMDWQ010000295.1:0-5198 GCA_048594675.1 Microbacterium sp.
CCTGACGGTCGTCAAGGGCAACGACGGCTCGATCACCTCTTCCGACGTCCGCCGCATCGACGGCGCGGAGCGGGAGGCGGAGATGGCCCGGCTGTTGTCAGGCATGACGGACTCCACGGCCGCGCTCGACCACGCTCGAGAACTGCTCGCTCTCGGGACGGAGCAGTGAGCGACGGACCCTCCCGCGTGCCGCCGGAGGCCCCGCCCGGCGCCGTCCCGTGGACCCCGCGCCGGCAGACGCCGCTCTACCGGGCGCTGGCGGCCTGGCTCTTGCGCGTCGAGGCGTGGCTGCAGTCGCACGGCGGCCCCCGGCTCCGCTGGTCGCTGCGTGTCTTCTGGGCCGCGCTCGCCGCCATCGGAGTCCTGCTCCTGGTCGGCCCCGTCATCAACAAGCCGCTCTCCTTCGACGACATCGTCTCGTCGGCGGGCGAGGCGACCGACACCTGGATCGCGCGGTCGTTCGATGCCTCGTACACGCTGCAGCGTGACGAGACGGGGAGTCTCGTCGTACACGTGGAGGAGCGCATCACCGCGCTCTTCCCCGACGATGTCGATGAGGACGGCGTCGAGCGCATCATCGCGACGCAGTACGAGGGCCACGATCTCCGCCCTGCGATCCGAGAAGTGACATGGGACGGCGTGGCTGTGGAGCCGCGGGTGCGCCACGACGCCACCCGCATGACGATCCGCGTGGACGCGGGGGAGCGGATGCGGGGCGACCACGACCTCGTCCTTCGCTACGACCTGCACGACCTGGCCGCACCGACACAGGACGCATCGTCGCGCGCGTGGTACGAACAGGTGCAGTGGGACGTGTTCGGGCCGGAATGGCGGCACGGGTCGGCGAAGAAGTCACTCACGGTCACGGTTCCGCAGGAGCTCGACGGCGCGTTCGCCCGCCAGCCGACCGCGGGCCTGTCGTGGCTTCTCCTCAGCGACTCGACGACGCTCACCCCCGACGAGACGACCGCCGAGGGGGTCGTCTACCGGACCGACAACGACCAGAACATGCCGCCGTACTCGTCGTTCTGGTTCGCGCTGCGCTTCGACAGCGGCACCTTCACGATGCCGGAGCCGTCCGCCCTGTACTGGGTGCAGGTGGTGGGTCCCTTCGTCCCGCTCCTGCTGTTGGTCCTCGCGGTTCCGCTCGTCATCGCTGCCCGCCGTGTCGCGTGGGCCGACGCGCGCGGGCGGCCCTGGTTCACGATGCAAGAGGCTCCGCGCGTCCGCGGGAATCCGGCGTTGGACGCGCGCCTCTGGCGGGCGTGGCGCACGAGCGCGCTCGTCGACGCCCTTGCGGCGGGAACGCGCGATCCGGCCGACGCGCGTCGCCTCCTTCGAGTGGCTCGTCGAACCGGACGGCTCGGCGACCTGCTCGGGGCGTGGCTGCACTATCGCGGCGCGCGCGCCTACCGGACCCAGTTCGCCGAGAAGCTCCGCCGGATTCCGCGCGGGTTCGTCCGTGATGGCTTCCTCGGGGCCGCGCTCGCGCTCACCGCTCTGCAGTGGGGTCTCGTGCGGCAGCTGTCGTATCAAGTGGCGCTGTCGGAGTACTGGTGGCCCGGCGCGATCGTCGTGGTGTCGACCCTGCTTGCGGTCGTCGTCCTGGCCGTGGCGCTGTCGGCCCGACCGCTGACTCGGTCAGGAACCCGCGCGGTCGAGCACCTCCGCGGCCAGGAGCTGTTCCTCCACCAGACCTCGGCTCGGGAACGAACGTCGCTGACAGATCCGCTCCTCCCGTACATCGTCATGTTCGCACCGGCGCGCGCCGCCGGACGAGCGGTGGCGGGGGCACTGGAGGCGTCGGGCGTGGCGGACTCGGTGCGAGCGGACCCCCGTTTCGTCACCGGGCCGCGGCTTCTGCTGCGGACGACGGCCATCGTCGTCTTCCTCGCCGCCTGCGCGGTGTCGTTCCTCACCACCGCGTCCACCCGCCACGGCCTCGACCACTTCGAGTTGCTGCGCGATGTCGACGGCGACTACGGGGTCTACGTGTCCGACGTGGACATCTCCACCGACATCGTGCGAGAAGGCGACGGGAGCGTCCGGATGGAGGTGACCGAGTCGATGACCGCCACCGTCGATGCGAACGTCCGCGCGGTCCCGCAGGTCACCCGGATCTGGCGCGACCGGGTGGACGGTCACGACCAGGCGCTGACCGTCGAGTCGGTCGAGGTGGACGGGGCCCCAGTGCCGTTCGAGCAGAGCCGGCTCAAGGGATACGCGTTCCTGCAGAGCCGGATGCCCGATGACTGGCCGGGCGAGCACGACATCCGGGTGACGTACACGCTCGCCGATCCCGCGAGCGCCGTGAAGTCGGACGGCCGATGGCTGGATCAGATCCGCTGGACCGCGCTGTTGCCGTGGTGGGTCGAGACGTGGGAGGGCGTCGACCACGAGCCGCGGCATCTCGCGGTGTCGGTGCGGCTCCCGGCCGATCTCGCCGGGGAGCTCACGGGCGAGAGCGGCTGGCTCGACGAGCTGCCGCATCGTCCCGTTCGTCCGCCGACGCCCTTCGGATCGTCAGTCGAGCAGGGCGGAAAGGTCGTCATCCGTTTCGAGGCCGACCGCGCGGGCCAGTACGAGCCGGGAAACGAGTGGCCCTCGGCGTCCGCCTACGTCGGCGCGCAACTGCGGTTCCCTGCCGGAGCGCTCGGGGTGACCTCGCATCAGGAGTGGACCGTCGATTCGCTGGTGGTCGCCCTGCCGTGGATCCTCGCGCCGTCGCTCACCGTCTTCGCGGTGGGCCTCAGCGGTGTCGGCATTGCCCGCAGCCGCAGGCCAGGCCGGTGGCAGGAGGGCGGAGCGTTCCGCGACGCCGTGCGATGGCTCCCGCCGTGGTTCACCGCGGCGCAGTTCCCGCTCTTCGGGTGGGCAGCCGCCGACATGTACGGCGACGAGCCTCTCTTCCCGCTCCTGCTCGTGTGCCTCGGTGTCTCCGTCGTCGCATCGGTGTGGGTGCTCGTGGTGACCCGTCCGCCACGCAGTGCCGCGGCTCGGCCCGCCGGCCGCCGGGGCTGATAGGATAAAAGCCCGTGACGGACACTTCAGGCGCGGGAAACACTTCGAACGACACCACCAAGCACATCTTCGTGACGGGCGGTGTCGTTTCTTCTTTGGGGAAGGGTCTGACCGCCGCCAGTCTGGGCAACCTGTTGACGGCGCGTGGGCTGCGCGTCGTGATGCAGAAGCTCGATCCCTACCTCAACGTCGACCCTGGAACGATGAACCCGTTCCAGCACGGCGAGGTGTTCGTCACCGACGACGGCGCGGAGACCGACCTCGACATCGGCCACTACGAGCGCTTCCTCGACATCGAGCTGAGTCAGGCCGCCAACGTCACGACGGGCCAGATCTACTCGCAGGTGATCGCTCGCGAGCGTCGCGGGGAGTACCTCGGCGACACGGTGCAGGTGATCCCTCACATCACCGACGAGATCAAGCGTCGGATGCGGTTGCAGGCGGGGGAGTCGCCCCGGCCCGACGTCATCATCACGGAGGTCGGCGGCACCGTCGGCGACATCGAGTCGCAGCCGTTCCTCGAAGCCGCCCGTCAGCTGCGCCACGAGCTCGGCCGCGACAGCGTGTTCTTCGTCCACGTCTCGCTCGTGCCGTTCATGGGAGCCTCGGGCGAGCAGAAGACCAAGCCCACCCAGCACTCGGTCGCGGCGCTGCGTCAGCTCGGTATCCAGCCCGATGCCCTCGTCCTGCGCAGCGATCGTCCGGTGAGCGAGAGCAACCGCAACAAGATCGCCCTCATGTGCGACGTCGATGTCGAGGGGGTCGTCAACACCGTCGACCTGCCCAGCATCTACGACATCCCCTCGACGCTGAACGCACAGGGACTCGACGCGTACATCACGCGGCGCCTGGGGCTTGCGGCCAAGGCGGGCGAGGTCGACTGGACCCGGTGGAACAAGGTGCTGCAGGCGGTGCACAACCCGAAGCATGAGGTGACGATCGGCCTGGTCGGCAAGTACATCGATCTCCCCGATGCGTACCTCTCGGTGACCGAGGCGCTGAAGGCCGGCGGGTTCGCGCAGGAGACCAAGGTGCAGATCACGTGGATCCCCTCGGACCTGTGCGAGACGCCGGAGGGCGCGGCCAAGGCGCTCGGCGCGGTCGACGGCATCGTCGTCCCGGGCGGCTTCGGCATCCGCGGGATCGAGGGCAAGCTCGGGGCGCTGAAGTTCGCGCGGGAACAGGGCATCCCGACGCTCGGCATCTGCCTCGGGCTCCAGTGCATGGTCATCGAGTACGCGCGGCACGTGGTCGGGCTGGAGGGAGCGTCCTCGAGCGAGTTCGACCCGGAGACCGAGTTCCCCGTCATCGCCACGATGGCCGAGCAGGTCGACATCCTCGCCGGCGGCGACCTGGGCGGCACCATGCGCCTGGGCCTCTACGAAGCGGAGCTCGCCGAGGGATCGGTCGCCGCCGAGGTGTACGGAGCCACGCGCGCCTCGGAGCGCCACCGCCACCGTTACGAGGTCAACAACCGATATCGCGACGAGCTCGCCGCTGCGGGACTGGTGTTCTCGGGCCTGTCACCCGACCGGAACCTCGTGGAGTACGTGGAACTGCCGCGCGACGTGCACCCCTACTACATCGCCACACAGGCGCACCCCGAGCTGCGGTCGCGGCCGACCGAGGCCAACCCGCTGTTCCGGGGGCTGATCGCCGCTGCCCTGGAGCGGCACCGTTCCAGCGAGCTGTTCGACGTCGAGAACGGCTGAGGGCCGCCGATGACGAGCCTGCGCGACGAACCGGTCGAGGTGGAGATCGTCTCCTCCGACCTCGTGTATGAGGGGCGGGTGTGGGATGTACGCAACGACACCTTCCGCTACGGCGAGGGGGAGATCACTCGCCAGTACGTCGCGCACCCCGGCGCAGTCGCGGTCGTGGCGCTCGACGACGAGGAGCGTGTCGCTCTCATCCAGCAGTACCGCCACCCCATTCGCTATCGTGACTGGGAGATCCCGGCGGGGCTCCTCGATGTCGAGGGGGAACCGCCCGTCGATACGGCGCGACGGGAGCTGGCGGAGGAAGTGGATCTGGTTGCCGGCTCGATGGAGCCGCTGCTGAGCATCTACACGACCCCGGGCGGAAACGACGAGGTCGTCCACCTCTTCCTCGCCCGCGAGCTGTCCCCGACGCCGTCCGCCCACGCGCGGGAGCAGGAGGAGGCCGACATCCGCCTG
>JBMDWQ010000296.1:0-55908 GCA_048594675.1 Microbacterium sp.
TGGTGGAATGGACGCGAAGACGGTCAAACACGGCGGCTCCACTCAGCGCCTTGCCCGTGCCGCATCCCGTGTCAGGGACGGAAAGGTCCAGCGAGCCAGCGTTTCGGGGGCTGTCGACGCACGGGGAGAGATGTGTACATCGATCACGCGACGGAAGATTTCGGACGCGGACCGAGCCGAAGCCATTCGATTGTTTCACGCCGGGACATATGTCAAGGACATCGCTAGCAGCCTGAGGGTCACGAAAGCGTCGGTCCGGAAGATTCTGTATGACGCAGGCGTCGCGGCTCCGCCTCGGAGAATGACCGAAGCCGAAATCAAAGATGCTGCACGTCGTTACGAGAATGGTGAGTCTCTCGCTCGTCTCGGAGAGCGTTTCGGGTATAGCCCGGGAACAGTTCGGTCCAAGATTGTGCGCGCTGGAGTGGAGATGCGCCCATCGTCCGTACCGCGGTCGCTTTGATGTTCATAGGCAGTAACTGCGAACCTCGGGGGTCATGTCGAGAGGCGGAGGCTTACGCCACCAGACCGTTCGTCCAGTGGGCACGGTGCGACTTCGCGATCGCGCGGAGGTTCCCACGCATGACTTTGAGTTCTGTTGTGGAAGGAACATCGTCGTCATGATTGCCAGGATTCAACACGGTTGAAAACGTGTTCCACTTCCCCTTCTCATCGTTACTCAGCGCGAATCCGCGAACAAGCGGCACGAGTTGCCCGAGGACGCTTGCTTCCGTCTCAACGTCCGCTACGGAACAGAGGGTGCCTGATTCGGTGCGTGCGGTGGCGATAATCTGCTTCGCAAGCCGTTCCGCTGCCGAGCGGTAACTGCCACACGCGGCGCGCCTGCCCCGAGCGGTTGGAGCGTTCAGGTTGTCTTCCGCGTCGAGCATGAGCTGGCTGAACACGTCCGAAGTCTGTGTGGGCACGGTGCCTGCTTTAGGGCTTGCGAGGTTGAGCTCATAGGACACAAGTCCACGATGGTCGTGGTGACTCTTGCTCCAGTTCGCGAGTTTCCCGTCGTACGTCGTGAGTATGACTTGGACACCGGCGTCAAGGAGCTTCGTGAGGGTGTTCTGGACGAATGTGAGTCGGTGATCGGGGTCGCTGCCTGGGATAGGATCGTCGAGGACGACAATGGGTGAGCCCAATAGCTCTGCTCGTGCCAGGAAGATGGAAAGCCCCAGGGCGTTCAGTTGGGAATCGCTGTATACCCCAAGCGCGTCTCGTTCGACGGGGGTTGTCCCTGCTTCGGTGTGCAGGGCGGCGATGAGGTTGACGAAGCGGTTGCCGCTGGCTTTGGATTTCACTCCGAGGAAGTCGACGAGTTCTTCTGGCCGGATCGTCAGCCACCAAGCCTTGATAGTCTCGCTCATCTCGGTGAAGCGCGCGTCGAGTAACGCTACAGAAGCTTTCTGCAGTTCTTTCTCTGCCGCTTTCACGCGTGTTAGTGCTCGATCTCGTTGCGCCGCGCGGGTGAGGTCTTCACCCAGCCCGGTGACCGCGTCGAAGAGCCGCAATAGTTGGCGCTGGTCGGTGATCTCTGCTCGTTGCGTGATCACTGGAGCGACCGCTTGCTCAAGCGCACTGACTGTGACGGCGTGCGCCTGATGCTTCTGTAGGAGGGAGTGGAGCTTGTTGTCGAGGTCAGCGAAGTCAGGCGCTACTTCTGGCATCTGCTGCCGTCGCTGGACAGCAGATCTGAGCGCAATCAGCGCTTCACTAGCAGCCTGTGTATCGGGCGTGAGTGAGCGTATGTCAGCTGCGATGCTTCTGGCGCTCGCGTAGCTGTCACGAACAAGATCCGCGTCGAGTCCCCACGAGTCAAGTTTGGTTGCTAGAGGCGAGATATCAGACTCGGGCACGTCTGCAGCTTGTGGCACCCCGGTCGTGACATAGCGGGTGACAACAGTGAGAACGTCCTGCGTACGGTCGATGGCGGCGAGCGTCTCGGCCGCGATCTGATCGAGATTCGTGGCGCTAGCCAGTTCTGCTCGCAGCGCTTCGATGCGGGCGGGTGTTAGCGCTTCTGGGGTAGCGCACACGGGGCAGTCCACTGGTGCGGTGGCGCCGGCGATCTCATCGACCTGGAGCACGGCCGCCAGGATCGGCTGGAGTCGCGCGACCTCCGCGTCGACTGCCGAAAGGACCTCGGCGTATTGCTTTGTCTCGGGTGCGACAAGGTCAAGGGTCGGTATCGGCTGCGCACGCAATCCAGCGATCGGAAAAACGGCTTCGCTCTTCGCGCTCACCCGCGACTCAAGAGCTACCTTGGCGTCAGCGAGTGACGCGTGCGTATCGCCGGTGACAATCTCGGCTGCGTCTCGCAAGACATCGCCGATGGCGGCGGCGAGATCGTTGGGTGATTCTGCTGTCCGTGCGATAGAGCTGAGCCGCTTCTGAAGGTCGACAAGTTCTTCGGGAAGGGTCGCGACCTGCTGCAGCCAGTGTCCGTCCGGTTCTTGCTCCAATTGCCTCCGGCCCTCAGTGACTCGCTCTCTAAGAAGGTCGAGGTCGCTGAGCGAGAGAAGTGACTTGAAGTAGGCGACTCTTTGCTTCGGCTCGGTGGAAAGCGCGTGGCGAAGTATGTGCTGCAGGAGGACCGGCGCGCTCACGGGCGGGTCTGCCAGCGAGAGCCCGATGCTGGACAGATCCTCCGCATCGTCGCCATCGATCAGAACTACGCTGTCGCACTCCGCTCCGCGGCCAAAATCACCGATGAGGTTTCTCCGAGCGGTGTGAAGGGAGCCGTCTGCAACCCGGACGACAGCTTCAACGTAGACCTGCTCCCCTGCGGGGAGGTGAGCGTTGCGGAGGCTGTCGTTGTATTCGGCTTTGGCGCCGCCAAGGAGGTCTCTGCGGCTACTGCGGCCCGAGATGAGGAACTCGATCGCTTCCGCGAGACTGGTCTTGCCCTGACTGTTCGCACCGTGGACGACTGTTACGGGCGCATCGAGTTCGAAGCGCGCAGCATCTGTGCCGAATGCTCGAAATCCTCGCACCTCCAGCGATACGATCCTGGTCTGTGTCATGTCGTGCGCCAGGTTTCGATGAGCGTGTCGATGGCCGTATCGACTTGGTCGACCGATGATGCTGCGCTGGCTGCCGCAACGATGGCACGGGCATCGTTCTTTGGCTCGGTGGCGCCTTGGAGCATCTCAGCCAGAGGCTCTGCGTTGGGCAACAGGTCGGACATGCTGCCGATTCTACTGTTCTGTCGGGCGGCATTCATGGGGCTCGAGCGCCTGCGTCTCACCGGGGATGGGAAGTATCCTGGATGGACATGTGAGGAGGCCGAGACATGGGTGTCGCGAAGCCAGTAGTTTTGCCCAGTATGACGTTCCCGACCCGCAAGGCAGCCAAGGATTGGGTTCGGGACGAGATCAAGGATCACTACGACCTCGAAGAAGTCGTCACCGATCCGCTCCATGTGGCCGTGCTCCACGATCTCCTGGACCGCGACGACGATGCGGCGGAGAAGATCGGTGTCGGCATCAAAGAGTTCTTCATCAGACGCACGGCGTTAGGCGGAGGGCACATCCAGTATGTGCGTCGCGACGCACGTGGGATCTGGATCCGACGCATCGATGGTTCCGAGGATGACTGGAGCTATACCAGCGCGATCAACCAAGAAGGACTCCCTTCGGATGTCAAAGATGCGCTACACGCTGTGATCAACGAGGATCGTCTCGCGTTCAGAGAGCAGGCTTTCGCCAGCGGTCCAGTTCAATGCGCCCGAACCGGCATCGTGATCGACTCGTTTCATGACGCCGAGGTCCGCTACTCGAATCCGTCATGGGCGAACCTGGCCGAGGGGTTCGCAAGAACCCAAGGGGGCTGGGACCAGATCCCAGTGAGCGCCGGCGAAGGCCAGACACAGATTTCTGGAAACCTTGCCGATCCAGTCCAACTGCAGGCGTGGAAGGACTACTGGCATCAACACGCCCGCCCGATCATCGTGATGAAGCCCAGCAGATAGATCTGCCTGATTTGCCAATCAGCTTCGTCCTACGTTCATGGCGGCGACGTGGTTCTTTCTCGGGCCTCTTCAGAGTTGTATGACGACGATTCCGGCCGTGTTCTTCCTGATCGCTTCGGGGAGCTCGAATCCAGCAAGGGCGTCCATGACGTAGGCCGGTGGAGTTCGTCTCAGGCCTCGGAGAATGTTGGGATAGTAGGGTTCCCCGAAGTGGCCTCGATCCGATGGATACTCGGTGAAGACTTGGTCCGCATCGGTGGTTGTACGCTCTTGGGTAGCAAGCGAGAACTGACCTCTCCTGGCTTCGGCGACGCGCTCAAAGAGCATCTTGTCGATCTGGCGAGCTCCATGCTGTGGCTCGAGGAGGAAACTTCGCAGTTCTGGATCGACGCGGTCCAGGTGTAGTTCGAGCGAAAGATCGACATGGGTGCCCGCGTCGGCGAACGACTCAAGCGGGCGTGAAGCGAGATAGGCCGACTCTGCGTCTTTCTGATCGAACCCTCCCCCGATCGTGCCAAGCAGAGCCGGGAGGAGAGAGACGGCCTCCATCGCGCATCGCTCACAGTCATCATCGACATGTGCACTGCTGTGGCACGTTACAGGAGCCCGGTACTGCTGAGTCCCCAGATACAGTGCATAGACCGGGGGGAGATCAAGTTCAGCTGCGGTGGCCGAGAGATTCTTGTACTGGCGCCAGTCGCCAGGGTAGGGGAAGTCAATCTCCCATTTTGTGCGGATGCGGAGACGCTTGGCCTGTACCAGCATCCCAAATGCTTCGCCTGCGTCGTCTAGCCACCACCACACCCAATCGGCACCGGTGGCGCCTTCCTGATTCTGATTGAACTTCGCCGACTTCACGAATGGTCGCGCGTGCTGCAGGATAATGTCAGTGATCGTGGTTTCGCTCCATGTCTCCCCCGCGTCGTCATTGGATCTCATGTGTGCTTCGGCCGCTTGCCGAGCGCGCCGGAATGACTCCAGCAGATCGTTTGCGGGTCGATGGCTATCCATGGATAAATGATCGCAGCCTTGATGACCAGCGTCGATGCTTCGTCAGCGCTGAAGACCTTCTCGCGATACCGCTGCGGCACCCGGTGAGGGCACGTTCCCCGTGCCAGCCGAGAGAAGAGCTTCGACGCGTTCCCGATCCAGCCGGTGCTGGGTGTCATCAGATTGCGCCCCAAGCAGCGTGTCGGCGTCTACGCCATAGCGGTCTCGGTAGGCCACCACAACACGGAGCCTCATGTTCCACTTTTCCCAGGCGTTCGTGCCCTTCTGCGGCATTGACCCGAGACCTCTCATCCATGCCGGGCGAGGGTTGACTGCTTCGTCGGCGAGAGCTTCGGCGCGCTCTTCAATGTGCTTGTGGAGTTCGTCGAGGGCGCGTCTCATATCGGCGGGCATGGGGCCGGTGGCTTCAGGGATGAATCCCGTGATGAACCGGCGACGCTGGCTGGTGCGGCGTCCGGGCGTGGTGCGGGTCGCAAGCTGCTGGATGCGGTGGCGCAACAGGCTCGCCGGATCGTCCGCGTTGGTGATGGGGCCGGCTTTGAGCGCGCGAGTGATGAGACGTTCAGGCTGGTGCCCGGTGGCTTCTGCTCTCCGGAGCGTAGTCACGATCGATCCGAACGTCTCAGATTCGGTGATCTGCGCCAGCACATCAGATTCGAGCCCTGTGCCTTCCAACAGCTCAGTGATGTTCTCGGCTTGAGCTGCTTGCGCGATCGTCTCGTACTGATCGGCGAGGTGCGCAATCGTCGTCCAGGCTTGCTGCTCGGCCTCGATGGTCTCGTGAGCGGACTTCTCCGCACCCTCGTGCTGGAGGACGCCATACAGGATACTGCGGGCCGTTGGTTCGGTATCGGAGAGTTGATGCTCTTCGAGGTGCGCTTCGTCTGTGGCGACGTAGGCGGTGTTCGATGCCCTGCCGCGGGTCATCGCGACATAGAAGTTCTCCCGCGTCATCGAGGAGGAGTGCACGATCGCGTGGGCGGTATCGACGGTCGAGCCTTGCGCACGATGCGCGGTCACTGCGTACCCAAGGTCGACATGCTCAGTGACATAGACGGCGGGAAGGATCACCGTGGTGGCGTTGCGTGCGTCTGCGCGGGCGACGGTGAGGGAGCCGTCGTCGTGGTGGGCGGTGACGCGCCAACGATCCGCGTTCTTCACCCACGATCCGCTGGCAGTGGCGAGGCGTCGGTCATTCTTGCGAGTGATGATGATGTCCCCAGTTCCGGCCTGGGTGCCGTCGCGGAGAGTGTTGCCGCTGGGGGTGACGTGGCCGTCGAGGATGCGATCGTCGCGTGCTCGGGTGTTGAGCTCTGTGACTGTCTCGTTCGTTTCGGCGATCAGAAGGCTGGTCTTGCCGTCGGCGATGTCCGTGTACCAGGACCGGTAGGCGGCTTCGAGGATGTCTTCGTAGTCGCCGCCGACGATGCGGCCTTCCTCGTCGTAGGTGTCGATGACGTCGGTCTTCCCGAGCCGGAGTTGCAGGGATGCTCGTTTCTCCCAGTCGGCGTGGAACCGGCGTACGTCCGCAAGTTCGGGGGCGTCGCCGCGGTCGCGGGTGAGGAGCCCGAACGCGCCGCCTGCGTCGACGGCGGTGAGTTGTGCCCAGTCACCCACGAGCACGACTTTCGCTCCGACCTCAGCGGCATGGGTGGTGATGCGTTCCAGGGCGAGGGTGCCTGCGAGTGAGGACTCGTCGATGATGAC
Source organism: Microbacterium sp. (assembly GCA_048594675.1). Lineage (GTDB taxonomy): Bacteria > Actinomycetota > Actinomycetes > Actinomycetales > Microbacteriaceae > Microbacterium. The sequence goes on from JBMDWQ010000296.1 coordinate 6,695, forward strand.
GAGTTGCCCGGTGGTCAGGTTCCACCGGCCGTGGTCGTGTTCGTGGAGCCATTTCGCGGTGTTGTCGGTCTCGATCCCGAGATCCTCCGCAAGGACTTCTGCGGCTGCCGCCGAGGGCGCCAACCCGATCACGCTCTGAGCCCCGTGCGTTTTCTCCCACGCGCGGCGCAACGCGCCGAGCGTGGTGGTCTTCCCGGTACCGGCGGGGCCGACGAGGAGGTCAATGGTGCGGCCAGAGACGGAGATCCTCTCCACCGCCGTCTGCTGCTCGACCGACAACGTAATCCCACGATCATCAGGTCTTGCAACCACGTCCCCGACAGTTCGCAGGGGAACGATGGGGGCGGTCGTGGTGCGTGAGAGCTCGAGGAGGGTGTCTTCAGCTTCGAGAATGCGAGTGGAGGAGTAGATCGTGTGGTGCTTGGGACGGAACACACTAGACCCGTCTGCGCGGGTGAACCCCACCGGCGCGGTCACCAGTTCCGGAGGTGTAAGCGTCAGCGAAGCTTGCTCTGCGGCGTCGACGATCATCCCGATAACGGCTTCTCGGTCAGTGGTGGAGGCGAACCGGAGCCCCATCGTCTGCCGAGACGCCTCCGCGTAGAGATTCCAGCGTCGCCACGTCGAACGCTTCACCCCCACCTGCGCGACCACTGCTTCCCCAATCTGACCGAGTTGTTGCAAGGGAAGGTCGTCCGCGCGTAGGACACCGACATGAGTACCGGACTCGATCAGCGTCATCGCCCACGTGGTGCAGTCCTCCCCCAATACCCGCGTGGCACGGTCACGCCACTCCGCCGTGAGGTCCGCGAGGGAGCGCACTTCCTTTTCGGGCCGGGTCGCGAGGGTAGCTTGTTGCCGTAACCGGATTATCGTCGTCTCGGACGGGTGCTTCCCGTGGCGGGCGATGTACTCCTCGATGAGGCGTTGCTTCTCCGTCTCGATCGCCGCCGTCCGAGAGGAAAACTCCCCCAACAGTTCCTCGCCGACGCCGGTGATCTCCCAGACAGGATTGCGGTCGCGACCCCGTTCACGCGCCTCCCACTCCACGCCAAGCACGCGAGTGAGGTGATCGGCGAGGACCGCGTTGTAATGCTCGGACAATGCGACGACGGCAGCATGCAGGGGCCTTCCGTCGAGAGTGCGCCACTTCCCGTCCGCGGCCTGCACCCGGTTCGCGATCACCACATGCGTATGCAACTGCGGATCCCCCGCACGCGAATCAAAATGATCGAATGCTGTCGCGATCACTCCACGCACGTCGACCTGCGCGACACCGTTCGTGCCGGTCCTGGTGGCAGCGACTTCCCGTTCGAGAAGATCGATGACGTCGCGGATGGCGGCGTGGTGCGCCTGCCCGATGAGGGCTTGGGTTCCACCGTCGGCGGCTGCCCACAACACGGACACTGACTTCGGGACGGAGAACGTGTAGTCAAACCCGGCGACCGTGCGCGGGCGCTTGCGCTGCTTCTCCTCATCCATGATCTGCTGCACCGCAACCTCACGCTGTTCAGCGTTAAGCGTCTCGGAGAGCTTCGCGGTGCGGAGCTGCACCCGCTCCCTGAGAGGTTTGAACGCGAAGTACGCGCGTCCCAGCTGCTCCCCCGTAGTGGGATGCTCGCCCCTGCCAAGCAGATGGCGCAGGTGATCTTCCGTAACAACCTCGCCTTCGGTGAGCACAGGATCGTCGAGGCCGGCGAGCCCGGTACCGAGCCAGAAGCCGGGCGGTGTTCCTGCCGAACTGTAGTAGCGCGTCAGTGAGGTCGCGAGGTCACGCCCGGTGTCACCGGCAGCGATGCTCTTCAGGAGGTACCTGTATCCCTCCCCCGCACTGAGCACACGCATCGACACCGTCACACAGAACAGGTGCGGCAACCCGCCACCAAGTGCTAGCCAGAGGTACAGTCTCACTGCCCCGGACGCCGTGGGTCACTAAAGCTGTGCAAATCAGGTCCCCACGACGACCGCGACCGCCGGGGAAGTGGTCGCTGTCTACCACGACCTGTTCCAAGTCGAAGCGACGTTCCGGGTGGCCAAGACCGATCTCCGCGCCCGCCCCATGTTCGCATCCACTGAGGACTCGATCCACACGCATCTCACCGTCGCATTCGCTGCCCTCGCCATCACCCGGCACCTCCACACGACCACCGGCGTGAGCATCCGCCGCATCGTCCGCGCGCTCCGCCCCCTCAGCGACATCATCATCAGCATCGACGGACACAAACTCACCGCTCCCGCGCCGCCCGCCGACGAAGCCTCCGACATTCTCTAGTCGATGTATTGCCGTTTGCCCGTCTCAGTGCAGAGAACCTTGGGGTGCCGGAGACCGGCGCTTCTTCCTCTGACGGTACTTGGTCGCACAAGTCCTAAGTCATCGGCAGGAACTCTCATAGCTTTCAGGCACGGACTGAGGCTCTTCATGTATCACGTTCGCCCTCAGGGACTGCCGCACGTTCAGGTGACAGTTACGGTGTCAGGCCGCGAGGGCGACCGGGTTCATGATGGTCTCGTATTCGATGGGGGTCAATCGGCCCAGGCGGGCCTGCCTGCGGCGTCGGTGGTAGGCCCTCTCGATCCAGGTGATGATCGCGATGCGGAGCTCGTCTCTGGTCCGCCACCGCTTGCGGTCCAGGACGTTCTTCTGGAGAAGCGCGAAGAACGATTCCATCGCGGCGTTGTCCCCAGCGGCACCGACTTTCCCCATCGATCCGATGAGGTGGTGACGGTTCAGGGCGTGCACGAACTTCCGTGACCGGAACTGACCGGGCTCCCGCGGTCCGAGTGCACGATGCAGCCGGCGGCGTCGCGGCGTCTGGATGCGGCGTTGTCCAGTGCGTTCACTGCGAGGCGGGCCTTCATCCGGTCGCTGATCGAGTAGCCGACGATGCGGCCGGAGAACGCGTCCTTGATCGCGCAGAGGTAGAGCTTGCCCTCGTCGGTCCAGTGCTCGGTGATGTCGGTCAGCCACAGCTCGTTGACGTCATCGGCGGAGAAATCTCGCTGGACGAGGTCGTCGTGCACGGCAGGTCCGGGACGCTTCCCGTTCTTGCTGCGCTTCTTCCCGAACGCGGACCACCACTGGTTGTCGCGACAGATCTTCCACGCCGTCCGCTCGCACATCACCTCGCAGGCATCGGCGGCCTCGCCGACCAGGAAGCGATACCCGTACTCGGGATCATCCAGGTGGGCGTCCAGCAAGGCGTTGGCGCGATAAGCCTCGACCAGCTCAGCTCCGGTGACCTGGTGTTTCCGCCAGCGGTAGTAGGGCTGGCGGGAGAGCTCCAGGACCCGCAGGGACACCGCGACGGGGATCCCATCGGCGGCGAGCTCGCTCACGAGCGGGTAGAACCTTTTCCCGGCAGGTTCGCCTGCGACAGGTAGGCGGCAGCGCGGCGAGGACCTCGTTCTCCTGCTCCAGCAGCCGGATCTTCTTCCGAGCATCACGCAGTTCGGTCGACTCCTCCCGGGACGTGCCGGGCCGGTTGCCGTCGTAGATGTCGGCTTGACGGATCCACTTATGGAGCGTCATCTCGTGGACACCGAAGTCCTTCGCGATCTGCGCGAGAGTGACCCCGTCCTCACGGGACCGGGCCACGCGCACGACGTCCTCGCGGAACTCTCGGGGGTAGGGAGCGGGCATGATGCACATCCTTCCAGGCCGCCCATCGGGCAAGCCAAATCAGATGTCACCTACCCGTGCGGCAGTCCCGGCGCTGATGAGCCGGGGTGACATGCGGATTGCATTCCGCCCTCAAAGAACGAACTTGTCAACGACACTTCGCACGATATCGGTGGCCTCATCCCAGTCAACAGACGGCATACTGGAGGCCAGGTCCATCGAGAGGCCGTTCACGAGGGCACATAGAAGGCTTACTGTCGTCCTAGTTTGTTTCGCAGTCAAGGACCCTTCGGAATGAAGTAGCTCAAGCCAATATGCGACTCGCGCATGTGCACGTTCGGTGACCAAGTCTAAGATCTGGTTCGCAAGTTCTGGCTCGGCGTGCGGGTTGGCTGCCACGAGGCCAGCAGTCCACTGCGATATGACGTTGACATCCCGCGGGCTCTTGGGCAGGAACTGCTGCAGGCATTCGACCAGTCGATCGCCAGCGTCTACTGATGAGTCATGAATGCGAACGTCAGACAAGGAGTGGTCGAACTCCTCACCGATGACCGCTGCATACAGCCCATCCTGGGACGGGAAATAATAGCGGAGTGTACTTGCGCCGATGCCGGCCTCACGGGCTACCTTGCGCACGCTGAGGGCACCAAGCCCGTCCTTGATCACGAGTGCGCGTGCAGCGGCCACCACGCGCTCGCGCTGATCGTCACTCACGTCTCGTCCACACCTCCGGTCCAAGGCTAGCCCACCCATCTCTGGTACAGTGTGCCACATGGCTACCGGCAGTTTTCTCACCTGCGAATCAGTCTCGCACCGGGTTGAAGACCGAATCTTGATCCAGGATTTGTCGATATCTCTCGGAGATGGATCCAAACTTGGAATTATCGGCGAGAATGGCGCAGGGAAATCGACGCTCCTCTCGCTTCTGTCGGGGTCAGTCGTCCCAACGTCTGGAAATGTCGAGTTCTCGTCAGTTCCGGCATACGTTCCTCAGGAGAAAGACCTCCTCAGGGATACCGCGTCAGTTGGAGAAGAGATATCCACCTGCCTTGCACCACTGCGGCGCGTCGAAGAGGAACTGGCGCAGGCCGCCGAGGACCTGGGGCTTGAGCGGCCAGGAGCTCCCGACCGCTATAGTCGCGCCCTGCAAACTGCCGAGGCACAAGAAGTCTGGTCAGCGTCTCAGCGAACGGAGCGCTACTTGCATGGACTGGGATTGAGCCTGATTCCACGCCAGCGCCTCATCGCCGAGCTCTCAGCGGGCCAGCGCAGAAGGTTAGCTATGGCGCTCACCATGGTGGCTCGTCCGCCCATCCTCCTTCTCGACGAACCGTCCAACTACCTCGATGACACGTCTCGTCTCTTCTTGAGGGAGGAGATTGCGAACTGGGATGGAATCGTGGTCTTCGTTTCACACGACCGAGAATTCCTCGAGCAACTTCCGACGGCCATCTGCGACCTCGATAGAACTTGGTCTTCGAAATACCTGTACGGAGGAAATTATCGAGATTACCTCGATCAAAAGGGCAAGGAGCTCGTAAGGTGGGCTGAGGACTACAGGAGCCAGCAAGAAGAGATTCGTGAGCTTGAGAACACGGTCTCAGTGAAGGCTCATCAGATAAATCATCATCGGGCAATGAGTGACAACAACAAGAAGGCGTATGGCGCTCGTGGCGATCGAGTGCAATCTCAGATCTCCCGGCGGGTCCGTGCCGCACGTGAAAGGCTCGACCGGATCAACCAACACCCTATTCCTGAGCCACCAACGCCTTTGACCTTGTCTGTCGTCCCGACGAAACCGCCAAGTGACAAGTTCCCGGTCCTAGCGCAGTTGCGGTCAGTTCGTGTTACTGAGCGTTTTGAAACGCCCGTCACTCTTGACATCGCCTCAGATGACAAGCTCTTGATTGTCGGTGCGAACGGCAGCGGTAAGACAACGATACTTGATCTCCTAGCAGGCCGAATCGCGCCAACGCAGGGATCAGCACTCATGAGTGGCGCGACGGACGTCGGCTATTTGGGACATGAAGACACATATGTCGAGGACCGGCGAACAGCGCGGCGCATCTATGAGGCCGCAACACCAGAGTCAGCAACGAGGCTGACATCGCTGGGACTTCTGGATCGCGTGGATATCCGAGCATGCGACCTTAGTGTCGGCCAAAGAAAGCGACTCGAGCTCGCCATTCTGCTTGAGAAAGAACCCGACCTCCTCCTTTTCGATGAGCCCACCAATCATCTGTCGCTACGCCTGTGTGAGGAACTCCTCGACCTACTTACCACATGGCCAACTGCGGTAGTGGTTGCATCCCACGACCCATGGGTGCGGTCACGGGCGGGTTGGCGCACACTCGACTTGTCGCCAAATCCGTAGGTATTACCTGGCGCGGGCAGTAAATCGGTGATATCGCAGTGGCAGGTCACCTTCGACTGGAACCGTATCGAGTTCTTCGAGTTCTAGGTCGGCCTGGGCAAGTTCTTGACGCAGCTCGCGGGAGTCAAGTCCAAAGTGCTGCTGGGTCGCAAGGAGTCGGTACCCGGATACCGACGCTGGATCGACTGGTTCGACAAGGAAGTTTGTGACCATGGTCGACGAGGCGCAGATGGTGCGTATGCCACACCAAAGGAGCCTACCTGCCGTCAGATTCAGCGGCACGACATCGGTCATACGAGCCTCATCGACAAAGGTCGCGTAGGCGTCACCGATGAAGGACCCCCCGGTCCGTAGCTGACGTCTGGCCGAAGCGAACAACTTCCTTCGCACAGCCGGGGACAAGAGTGAGATCGACTTCCCACCGCACATGATTCGATCTGCGGCCTCTCCGAGATCCTCACCCTGATAGTTGAGTGCATCCGCAAGAACGAAATCGACCTCCGAGCTTCTGTCGCGATTCAGCGCGAGGATATCGGGAGAGTTATCGATGGCAACCACCCGCCATCCCGTTTGTGAGGCGAGAAAGGCGAGGCGTCCGGAACCCGACATTAAGTCAATGGCAGCTCCGACCTTCCCATCTAACATTGACTGGTACCAATCGACGTCCGTGGGGTCAGCATATTGGAGGGAACTCAATACTTGGCCAACAACACCTTCATAGGGATCGCAGGCGACGGTGAATTGATCGTGGTCGAGCAACGACCGGAATGGCGGGAGAAGGAGATCTCCTTTGTCTGCGGTCACCGTGTTTTCCTTTCGGATAGTAACCGTGAGGCGCCCAGGAGGACTTCATAGATGCTGGGCAGTGCTCCTTCGTCTATCGACGAGTCGCTGACAGCAACACCTGTCGTTGGTTCCAACACCTCCCAGCCTCGCTCACGCAGCTCAGTTGCGTAGTTCTTCACTCGGCTACTGTGCCATAGGCGACCAGGAACTGAGGGTGCAACGATGACGGGGGCCGACGTTAGCAAGGCTGAGTACGTGGCAAGCGTATCGGGGATCATGAGCGCGGTTCGTGAAAGGAAACTGAGAGTAGCGGGCGCGACAATGATCAGGTCGGGCCACGCCGCGAGCTGTTTGTGTGGGACCGAATAGCTCGGATGATCGGTGAAGCCTGTGGTGATCGGTTGCGACCCGCTCGTCGCGGCAACCGCTTGAGGTGAGACGAGTGTCTGCGCGGATTTTGTGAGGAGTACTTGAATATCGTGGCTGTACCACTGTTTGAGTGCAGTGCACCAGCCAGGAAGGTTGGCTACGCCGATCGCCCCGGTACCAATCATTAGCAACCGTCCGCGTTCGAGTGGGAGTTCGCATGGTTTGCCGAGCCCGACCGCGTTCTCATCTTGGTTCATCGTCTCGCACTTTCCATTCGGTTCACTTCGGCCGCTACCCGTTCCATCATCGCGGGAAGTTCTGGGGGTGCATGCGGAGCTTCGGTGCGCCGGACGAGGTGCGCCAGCAGGCTTACCTCGATCCCCTCCCACAACGTGACGTCATACACATCTCGCCCGAGATCAATGAGCTCTGCGGCCAGCCGACGAGCGCAAGTCGAGGCATGAGGTCGCTTGTCGTCGAAGAGGACGGCGATCATGAGAAGTTCTTCGACTAGTCGGCACAGCGTTGCGTACCCAGATGCGGTGAGCCCCATAGGGAGAAGGACATAACAGGCCGACTTGCTAACGAGTAATCGCCCGAGGCCGATGGCAACAGTGTCGCTCTTGATGGACAGCCGACTTCCTTCGGAAGACTTAGTCAACCAGTGACGTAGGTTCGGACACGCGTCGAGAGGTATGCGGCCCGTGGACGAGAGGAGTTGAGCTGTCCTCTGTGCGCACTCAGCGCTGATGGATGTATCTGCCGGCAACTGTTTGATGAGCTGCTGAGCGCCGGCGAGGTAGGGGGCGAGTATCGTGTCAGTGACGTCAGGGTGGAATAGCACAATGTCCGCCAAACTGAAGCGCGTAGGGAGGTCGCGATAGACGACGTGGGTGCCGTCGTACTGACCGGCGACGCCCACCAGGCCCGGGCTGGTGGAAACGGGCTCTGTCGAATCGCTATACTCATGACCTTCCGGGTTCATGTACCAGTCGAAGCTGTCGCCAGCTGGAACGATTTTCCTACCAGGAAATTTTGACATCGCTTCTACCTTCTGATGCATCTTGAAGGACTTGTTCTATTGCGGACCTGGCTTGGTCCTCGGCATTCAATGGACAGTTTGCTAGGCTGATCAGTTTTTTCGAGAGATCCGTGGCGAATGTCCAGCCGTATGAGACCTCCTGTGATTCCGGCCTGACGAGCCCTACTCCGACTGTCCAGGTGTCGTCGCAAGGGAAGCTGAAGCCCGGAATTTGTGTCTTGTTTCCGCCCTCGGGGATGACATCTTTGACAAGGTTTACGATGCTCTCGATATCAGCACTCTGAACGTAGAGAACAACCGAGTCGGGCCTCGTGGGATCTTCCCGGCGGGTCGTTTTCAGATGCCACGAGAAGCCTGAGGAGTCGAGTGCTTCCACAACATCTTCGATGGCTTTTGAATGGGATGCTGTAGGCAGGTAGATTCTCGCGTCACCTGGTGACGGCCACCCTTGGGCCGAAACAATACGATCCCAATCGGGCATGATGGCTAAAATGCGCCGGTCTCGCTTGATCGTTGCCGTTGAGCGTTCGGGGTCGTGGACCAGCGACTTGTGGTTCTTGGACGCCCGAATATGGACATTACGTCGCTTGAGGAGCAAGTCGCTGCCAAGGTCGCTGGAGACGATCCACCCGGATTCCGTGAAGGTCGGTGGTTCGAGCGAGATTCCGCGCACAAGCGAGTTCGGCAGTTCAGGGTCAGGGTCCAGCTCACCTGCGCCGTGGAGGTGGATCTCGGAGTAAAGGGCCCGCGGGAGCGCTAGGCCGTCCATGGGCTTCTGCCCTTCCCAGTTCTCCAAGACCGCGACGATGCCACGCAGAACGTTGTCAAACCAGGCATCAAAGTGTCGCATGGGCGGCTCTGGTAGAAGTAGGTATGGACAGGAGTCTCGTGAGCGCCTTGGGGTGATTTAGGCAGTGTTCTGCTGACTGCTGGATCAGAGTGGCAAACGGCGAATGTCCTGCGGCTAGATAGTTACTCATCGCCGTTCTGACGAGGAGCTTGGCACCGATCACTTGAGTGAGCATGGCGACATCTGGCATCTCTCGACCTGTTGCGGAATACGCTTCAAGGAGGCGTCTCGTGCACAGTACGGCGGTGTCGGCAGCGATGGAGAGCTGCTTTATACGCACATTTTCGTGGTCATTGGAATGGCGCGCAGCGCGATAGATCAATTCGGTGAAGACGCCGGCGTAGAAGCTGGCGAAATCGTGTTCCGGTTGCCCGTGCCCGGCCAGCTCCCAGTCAATTATCCGCACACTGGTCTCATCGAGGAGAATGTTGTCAGGTTTGAAGTCACCGTGAATGTGGCACCGGCGATTAACGCTCGCGCCAAGCTTGTGGTTCAAGTCGTTGAGTGCGGCATGCGTCTCGTGTTGGAGCCTGCCAAGCAGGTCGAGAACCAGCGGGTTGATTCGCAGATACCTATCAAGGTCGAGGGGAAACGAGCTTGGAAACTCTGTTCGAGACTCGACCGCGGAGTCCCAGTCGTGAATGAACGCAAGAATCTCGCCGATCTGTTGAATTCGTGTAAACGCGGTCTTGGACAGACTGCCGTCGTCTTGGACCAGTGACGTTAGTGCGTCACGGTGGCCCGAGAGGTGCTCGAAGTAGATCGCGCGTTCTGCGTGGTCGAGTACCCGTGGGGCGATGCGCCCGTAACGTGGATGCTTCGAGCCAGCTGCTTGTGTCGCGTTCTCGTACTCCGCAAGTAGCTGACGACCGTCAGTATCGTCGCTGCGCGCCACCTTGACGAAGGTATCGCCTTGGGCAGTGTTCTGGACCTTGAATCTCATGCCAGTGTCGCTCCACTCATGAGAAAAGGGAGGGAGCAGCCTCGCTCCCTCCCTTTTCTCATCGGGTCAGCAGCCGATCGCGCCAGTCACGGTCGCACACGGAAGGGAGGTCATAACCGGCATAGTGCCGGTGTCGACCGTTCCCTCCTGCGCTTCCGCCAGCGCCTCCTCGGCTGCGGGGACGTCAGCGAACATCGCCTCGAGGGCGTCCATCCGCTCGACCATCGTTGCCTCTGCTGTAGACACCTTGACCACATCCTTCTCTTCAGGTGGGCGGTCTGCCCGTTTTCGATGGCACAGTGTACCAAGGTGATGTGCAACACATGAGTCTTCCCCCTGGTCCAGCTCCAACAGTGAGCGAGGTGGAAGCGCCAGGAGAAAGAGGTTCGGTCATCGACGACGCGACGATTACGACATATAGCAAGATTTTTAAAATGGCCGACCTCGTGCCACCCTTGGCAATTCGCGCTGGTGTGACATTGGGTCTATTTGAGGCACTCGACATGTCGCCATCGAGCGCTGAAGCTGTTGGAAATCGTCTTCATCTTTCTGGACCGAAGGCGCTTGCTATTCTTTCAGTGCTTGAAGAGTTGGGATTCGTCGAGTGCGATTCTGAGCAGCGATATCAGTTGACGAGTCTAGGAAAGTGTCTAACCGAAGGTGATGATGCAATTTCCAAAGTATTCGATCTAAACACGGCGCTCGGTCAGTACGAGTTTGCTGTCGTTGATCTGATTGAGGTGCTGAAAGGTGGACATTCCTACTTCACATCTCATTTCGGGAAGGATTATTGGCAACTGGTTGACTCCAGCTCCGCAGATCGGTCCTTGGTTGCAGCAATGTCGTCGCCGATTGCGACCTTCGACGCCGATCAGTTAATTCATGATGAATTGTGGTCTTCGGTCAAGAGTGTAGTCGATCTTGGCGGTGGAAACGGAAACATATTGATTGCGATTGCCGAGAACAATCCTACTGTCCATGGGGTCGTATTTGACCTGCCGGGTCGCGTTGAGTCAGCTCGTGACTTAATCGATCAGCGGGGATTGTCGTCGCGCTTAGATGCCATGGGCGGAAGCTTTTTTGAGCGAGTTCCCGAGAGTTTTGATTGTTACCTTTTGAATGCGATATTGGCGGACTGGTCCGACGAGCAATGCAAGGATTTGCTCGGCACGATCCGAAGGTCGATGGACGATGCCAATGAGCTGGTCATCAGCGAAGTGGATCCAGCCGCGAGCCTGGAGAGTCCGAGCGTGCATCTGAAGATGATCTGTGCTGCTGAAGGCTGGATTCGCAGTCCGGATGAGGTTTACAATATTGCGACGGAGGCAGGCTTCGAGTTGGTAAGGTCATCGAGCTCGCCGACTCGATTCACTCAGGTGTACAAGCCTGTGTAGCTCATGGCATGAGATACTAACCTTGCGCTTGTGCTGCTGCGACCCGGCGTGACGGGATGGCCCAAGCAGAGTGCGGAGTCCTTATTCGTGGCACCATTGCCGTTCTAAGCCCTGATCCACGTGCGCTGTGAGGCGCACGTGGATCAGGGCTTAGAGTTCCGACAGCACGCCCTCACCGTTCGCTCGAGCAATTCGTATAGCGTCTGTCTTCCTCGCCGTCCAGGGTGTTCGATTGCGTCTACTAAGGTTCGAAACCATCCCGACATCCAGCCCCGACGGCTCCTCAGCGCGACAAAGAGTCGCCTGCTCCCACACGGCAGTCAGGCACTTTAGCTGCTTTTGTGAGTTTCGATCGGGTCCAATTTCGGGCTCGCGACGCCCCATTCGCACCAGCATCGTTGTCTCTTGTGCTCAGCTCAGCTCGCAGCAAGGCTTTCACCAACGTTGACGTTTCGCGCCGTGTAGTGGTTACTGCGAGATAAGAGCTTGGCGGACATCGCGGGTGATCTGGCGACGGTCAGCAGCACTGTAGGTAAGCGGTTCAACGCCTGGCTCCGCTACGGCGTGTTCTCGGTCTCGGATTGCGCGGCGCACGGCGAGGTTTTCGTGTGCGCGTGCTCCGATGAGCCGGATGGTGGCGGTGATGCCGTGGGCGATGAGTTTGAGGGCGGCCCACCAGCAGATGAGCATGCCGAGGTAGAACCATTCGGTGTGGCCGAGTCTGATGGCTCCGTAGCAGGCGATGCCCGCGATGAAGTAGGTCGCTCCGAGGAGGACGGCGGGGATGCCCCACCGGTAGCCGCGCCTGGTGCGCAGGAGCGCGGTGAGGCGGTTGCTGGGGAGCCAGCGTTGGCACCAGTAGTAGACGGCGGCTGCGGGGCGCATGGCGAGGGAGATGAGAAACATGGTGGGCCTCCTTCAACGAGTCGAGCACGTGCGTGCTCGGGTGTGTTGTTGGTGGCTGAGCCCCTTCGCACCGGTGGTGCGTCCTGAAACGTCAATCGTGTATTGCTCGCCTGGTGAGTTCGATTTTACCGGGTGCTGCAGCATTCGTGAAGCCCCCTGTTGCACGGCTCCGGACTGTTGCAACGCCTCAGTTGCTGCGTGCACGCAGAGCGCACGACTGTCCTGCCGGGTGGTGCAGCACGCTCCGCGCTGTAGTTGCAGAGGTCGAGCACTGCACCTTCGCCGTCGCGCCCTAGGTGCAGTGGTATTCCCGCGTGCATTTTCTGCGGGGAGTGCGGGTGATCGCAGCGGCGCGAACATGGTGGTCCTTCCCCCGTGTCGGGTGGGCGCGGCCTGAGGTTCTCGAGTTCGACATTCGTCGTCCGTTCGGTGCTGCCCGTCAACGGCTCGGGCAAGCGCGGGGTATTCTTCCCGTCGGCTCCCCGTGTCCGGTGGCAGGCTCACGCGATGTCGTGGCTCTTGCTCCGGCCGAGATGGACGGTCATTCTCTGGTTTCGGCGACACATCTGGTGCGCTGTTCGGGGTTTCCGGCCGCGCGGAGCGCGGGTGCCAGAGCGTGCCCTTCGGGGCGGTCTGGCTGGGGGCACGGCGTGTAAATGCAAGACGTGTATCCGACTGTGAGAAGAAGAGACTCGGGGCATGGTGAGAGTGGCCGGCGGAGCAGATTTCAGGGCCGGCTGATGAGATGGACGGGTCGAGGTTGGTGCTGTTCGGTCATGGCTCTGGTCGGTGATGTTCGGTGATGACGACGGGCACGGGATGGTGCCATTTGACGGGGAGGGCGACTCAGGGATGGTGCCGTCTGGTGGGTTTGTCCGGGGTCGACACCATCCCTGATGGTCGGCAGCTACGCGGCGGGGTCTGTGGTGACCTCGCTGGAGTGGGTGATGAGTCGGGCGATGCCCTCACGGATGAGGACATGGCATCCGCTACTCGCGGCGCTGGTGATCGGGCCGGGCACTGCACCGACGATGCGGTCGAGGCGGTGCGCGATGTTCGCGACGGTGATCGCTCCTGAGCGTGTGCTTGCTTCGGCGATGATCGTTGCACGGCTGAGGGCTGCGAGGATGCGGGAGCGTGCAATGAACCGGGTGCGGGTCGGTGCAACATGCGGGGGTGCTTCGCTCAGCAGCAGACCGTTGCGTGCAACGCACTGCAACAGGCTCTGGTTCCCCGCAGGGTATGCACGCTCGATCCCAGAGGCCAGCACGACGACGGCATGGTCGCGAGCCGCGCGGGTTACGGCAGTATCGATCCCGTACGCTCCCCCGGTGATCACCGCGTGACCGGCGCGGGCGAGGTCGTCGGAGAACTCGGACGCGACGGTTTCCCCGTACCGGGTGGCGGCTCTCGCTCCGGTGATCGTAACCGCCCGATCCGGGGTACTGATGAGGGTGAGATCGCCCTTCACCCATAACGCGAGGGGCTGGTCGGTGCCGAGGTCGGTGAGGCCGGTCGGCCATTCCGGGTCGGTGGGGATGATCACCTGATGGGTGCCGAAGCGGACATGGCTGAGGGATTCGAGGATGTCAGCCTCGTTCTTGGGGTGCGGGTAGGTGTCGAGGATGTAACGGGCGACGGTGAAAGCGTTACTTCCGTCGAGCTGGGCGAGGGTGGGGTGCGGCTCGCCTGGGATCGTCAGGTGGGCAAGCACAATTCGTGCGTAGCGTTCCTGGTCGGCGGGGTCGATGTCGCTGAGCTGGTCAAGAAGATGGGTACTCATGGTGATGGCTCCTGCCAAGAAGAATCTGTTGAGGGGGTGGGGGGTGCCGGTCGCTGCGCGGTAAGTGACCGGCACCCGGAGTGCGGGGCGACTTACGCGGCTTCCGCGTACACCTCCCCCGCGCCCTCCGCCTGGTCACCTGCGTCGGTGGTCGCGTCGGCGTCCGTCACGGTTTCGGCCTCGGGCTCTTCTTCGGCGGGCACGTCTTCCCCGGTGGTGTCTTCGCTGGGGTCGGTCTCGGGGGTGTCCTCGTCGCGGTTCCCCTCGTTGCTGGGGTGCTCGTCGGTCGTGTCCTCGTCCTCGTTCTCGGTGCGGTTCGCGCTGTCGGGGTCGGTGATGAGGGTTTCGACGTCCGAGAGGGCGTACCCCCATGCGGCGAGCTGGGTGAGGTAGCGGCGGGTGGACTCGTTGGGGTTGCGCCAACTGTTCTTGTCCGTGGCCGCTTCCAGCGCCCCCAGTGCGAGGGCGAGAAGCGCGTGCCCCGCCTTGGTGGGCGTTGTTTTCGTCATCGCCGCGACGGGGTGAGGCATGCCGTAGTGCCGTCCGGTGTCGAGGTTGAGCAGGGTGGAGGCCATGTCGTGCCCGTCGTTGGCGGCGCGGGCGACAACGTTTCGGTCGTCAGCGATCACGGTCGCGGCGAACGCGAGCGCCTGGGACGGCAGACGCTTACGCCCCAGGAGTTTGGTGACCCATGCGCGGCGTACTTTCTCCGCGCTGACCCATGCCTTGTTGTTCGCGATCACGCGGCGACGCTCGGCTTTCTCTTCCTCGCTCATCGCCCCGCCCCGGCTGGGCTGGCTGTGGCGGATGCTCGTCAGTCCGAGTTCGCGCCAGCCGACCACGACGTGCGCGACTTCCACACGCCGCCACCGCTCACCGATCGCAACGGCGTAGCCTTCCTTCCCGGCGTAGTTTTCTTCGGTGCGGCGTTCCCCGTCTGCGGTGAGCAGGTCGTACAGGAACGCGACGTTCTCGTCCTTCCATAGTGGGTAGTCCACGACGGTGAAACCCTCGGCCTCGTACTTCTCGCGAAGCTGGGTGATCTCTTCCTTGATCGCCTTGTCGTCGAGCATGCGCTGAGCCAGGTGGTCGAACTGTTCAGGGGCGCGAGATGCAACCTTGGTGAGTTGCTTCAGGACATCGGGGTCGTCTTCGAACTGGGTGAGGATGAGCGCCTGATCGAGGGTTATCGCGTGCTCGGTGACGGCCTTGCGTGCGATGTCGCTTCCGGCGACGGTGAGGCCGGTCTTCACGATGTTGCGCTTGGTGCCGGTCTGCTTGGCGATAGCGGTGACGCTCATCCCGTCGAGCGCGAGTTGCCGCCATGCCTCGGCACGGTCAGCGTCGGTGAGGCTGGTGCGGTGCTCGTTGGTGATGTACTGCTGGATGATGCGGATGCGCTTCTCATCTGCCGCGTCCACGACATAGACGGGCATGTCGGCGAGGTCTGCCTCGCGTGCGGCGAGGGTGCGGCGCTGACCGTCACGAACGATGATGTTGCCGTCCTGGTCGGGGTGGGCGAGGATCGGCACGATCACGCCGTGGAGCTTGATCGAATTCACGAACGCGCGGTCGAGGTCGATGTGTGAGCGGATGTTGTCCTCCACGATCAGATCGTGAGGGCTGATCCGGCGAACCTCCGCCACCGCCTCAGCAGTGTCCGCGGTCTGTGTCTGGATGGTGTCGATGATGGTCATGGCTCTGGTTTCCTTTCCTGTTCCCGGAGGGGTGTCACACCGGGTGGTGTGCTCTTCCCCTCCCTGCCATTGCCTTTCGGCACATGCCGAGAAACGGGGCCAGGAATGAATGCGCAAGGCCGAAGAGTCAAAAAATCTCCTCCCCCACACGAGGGGAAGGAGATCGATTATCGGGGAGAATTTTTGCGTGCCTTGCGCAGAAGGGAATGGTCCCGCACAATCAAGCAGCCGAAAGGCAATCCGCAGGATTGCCCAACCAGTACAGCCACCGCGCAGCGGTGTCAGATGTGACTATCGGCGCAGCAGCAACGACAGCGCCAGCGATCACTCAGGGCACATGCCCCCACACACAATGCCCAAGACCGGCACGGGTACCCACGTAGAGATGGTGGGTGGCTCGTAATACGGCGAATTGCGAGGCGTGCAGGGACGGGCGTGAGTCGCCGGGGTCCATAGAATTGGGTGCATGGAGCTCACCCCGAAGAGTCTGGCTGAGCGGATCCGTGCGCGTGGCCTACCCGAAGTGGTCGCTGCGATCGCTGTGCACGGTGGGGAAAGCGTGCATCCGTCACTTGGGTATCGGGCGCAGAGCATTGACTTGTCGGAGTGGAGTCCGGCTTCATGCCTTCGACGCGACCACGGCGATGCAGATTGGCTTCCCCTGTGGGCGTCTGGGAGCGCTACCGAGATCGTGTGCTCGCTCCCAGATGGAACGTTCTCTCAGTGGAGCGCAGACGCTGATGAAGAGTGGGAGCGGTGGGCCGGTTTCGGCGGCGCGATCCGGTATCTACTCACCGATCTTTACGAGGACGAGGTGAACGAGGAGGACCGTGAGCAGGTTGCCGCACTCCTCCTGCCACGGAACGAGGTCACCGAGGCGCTGATTCCAGAAGACCGTTAGGAGCCGAGGGCTTCCGCGCGGGTGAGAACGCGTGTGACGATCTTGATGCCTTCTGATTTCACCAGAGTGGTATCGGCGACTTGACGCCATGAGGCGTGCTCTCCTGCGCCGTGGTATTTCCCTTCGCAGGTGCAGGTGCAGTCGTTGCCGGTGGCATTCTGGCAGCGGTTGTCGCATCGTTCGGACTCGTTGTAGTGCATCTCGATCTCGACGCGGCCGTCTCGAACAGCGATCGCGCGGGCGACGTCGGTGAGGTGTTCACGGCTGATCGTCCAGTGCCCGTGTCCTGGCTCGTCGGGCGCGGAACGTACCCATGTCGGCCTGATCGAGAGTCCAGTTGCGGTCCGGAACATCTCTCTGTTCGCCGGTTCGTCTCCACGTGGCGCTCGAAGCCAGTGAACTTCCATGCGACCGGTGGTGGGGCGGATGATCAGTGCCGTCATGATGCGTCTCCCCAGTCAGGGCCTTTGGCCGATCACCGTGGTGACGGTGGAGTTCGGTGCGAGGTGCTGGTGTGCGTCCGGGGCAAGAAGCGACAGAACATGCATCAAATCAGTGTGCAGCTGCGCGGGTTCTTGCGCGGCAACCGGGCGATCGAAGATGGGTTCGTGGTGAGCGATGCGGTTGCGTACGGTGTTGATGTTGCCGATCACGTCGTCGACCGCTTTGCGCTGCGTCTTCGCGGGATAGGCGTGGTGCAGGTAGGGCACCCAGAGAGTCTTCTCGTGGGAAGCCGCAGTGAGGTGTCGCCAGAACCCGAAGCTAAGTTCGGCGATGACTTTCCCTGGCGTGGCTTTCGTGCCACCGCACTTGCGGATCGCGGCGTCGACGGCGCGCCGGTTGAGGTAGTTCACATCACTGCCTCGCTTGAGACCGGATCTGTCTTTCTTGACGCGCCAGATCGGGGTCACTGCCGGCGAATCGGGGTCCAGCAGCCAATGGGTGCTATTCGCCCAGAGGCCATCGATCGTGGCGTCGTAGGCGTTGCGCATCGCGATCTCGAAGTGGGCGATGTCCCGCATGAGCGCTTGGCCGAGGGTGACGTTCCAGTCGTAGAGGGCAAGAGCACGTGTGCGGTCACCGTGGCAAGCATTCACGTAGGCCTGGAAGCGCGCAGTTCCTAGCCAGTCATCGATCCAGGCATCGGACATCGTTGTCGCCTTAAAAGATCAGAGCCCCGGCGACTTGGCCGAAGCCAGCGGTCCACACGGGGCTAACACCCACCACTATACGCGGGCGGCGCAGGGCCGTCAACGTCGCCTCGGCTTGGAGATTTGGGGTCCGGCCTCCGCACCTGTCATCACGAAGAGCCGGTCTGGACGTGGGGTCGGCGCGATCGTGAAGGTGGTGATCGGTATGGCCAGGCCCAGACGTTCCCCGGCAGAAGCGCAGGCAGCCAGGGAGGAGAAGCTCGAGCAGCTGGGGCAGCTGCTCGAGACCGCGGTCGAGGGACTGACGACGGGCGAGGACTGGAAGCGGGCGTTGGAGTTCGCGGCCCGGTTCCGCTCACGATCGTTCCGCAACACGCTTCTCATCTACGCCCAGCACGCCGGCGCGTACGAGGAGGGCAGGGTGAGTGAGTCGGCACCGACGTACGTGGCGGGCTTCAACCAGTGGAAGCAGCTCGGCCGGTCAGTCGATAAGGGCCAGTCCGGGTACATGATCTACGCACCCGTGCTGGGCCGGTTCGCGTCGAAGAATCCGTCGGATCCGATGTCATGGCGCAGGCTCGCCGCGCGGGAGAAACCGGATCCGGGTGAGGTGGTCCGCTCGAAGATCGTGAACGTGAAGCCCGCCTACGTATGGGACGTCTCCCAGACCTCCGGGGCAGAGATCCCGGAACGGCCGATGCCGCGCCTGCTGGAGGGACAAGCGCCGGCAGGGCTCTGGGACGGCCTCGCCGCACAGGTCACAGGTGAGGGGTTCGAGCTGGCGGATGCGGTGGACGCGTCATCGATCTGGGGCGCGAACGGGGTCACAATCTACGACTCGAAGCAGGTGCTGGTCCGTGCGGACATGGATGATGCGGCGCGGGTGAAAACCCTCGCCCACGAGCTCGGGCATGTTCGGATGCACCACCCGGCAGACTCAGTCACCCACCATCGCGGGATCAGGGAGGTGGAGGCCGAATCGGTGGCGATGATGATCGGCGCAGCTCACGGCATGGACACCACCGGATACACGATCCCCTATGTCGCATCGTGGGCGGAAGCCGTCCCCGACAAGCAGCCCGTCGACGTGGTGCGCGACACCGGGGAACGGGTGCGGAAGATCGCCCTCGACATCCTCGACAAGCTCCCCGACACCAGCATCGGCGACGGGTACCCGCCCGGCCTCGACAGGAACGGCCCGGACGCCTCCCGAGACACCACCCCCGCTCGTGAGGAGGCGGGCGCGCCACGTACTGAGGAACTGGGGAAAGCCGCCCCGGTATCAAAGACGGCATCGGTGGATGTCGCCGTGCCAGCACTATGACCAGCCAGAACCCGCAGCGGGTCGGGGTGTGGGTGGTGGCCGCCTCGATCAGCGGCACCGTGCTCCTCGGGGCGGGAGCATTCTGGATGTCGTTCACCGCGCTCGCGGACCTCGCCCACCGTGCGGGGACACCGGCGGAGTTGGCATGGGTGTGGCCACTGATCGTGGACGGGATCATCGTCATCGCCACCATGTCCGTCGTCGCGCTCTCCCCCTACGGGGCGCGTGCGACTCGGTATCCGTGGATGCTGCTCGGCGGGGCCGCTCTGGTGTCGGTGGCAGCAAACGTCACGCACGCGCTGGTCGCAGCAGATGACACCGTGCCGAGCATCCTCGCCGCGCTCGTAGCCTCGGTCCCGCCGATCGTGCTGCTCGCCGTCACCCACCTCACTGTCGAGCTTGGCCACTACCGACGACAACAGCCCCAGAGGACTCCCGCCACCCCTGCTACCACGACAACTCGGGCACTCCCCGCCCCACAACACGACGCATCGACACAGGTGGCGGCTCTCCCGCTGTCAGACGAGAAGGTCGCCGCGCCCGGACCCCGAGAAGACAAAGAGCCGACACGACCGATGAACGGCGATGAGAGGGCCCCCAAATCAGACCATCATCGCTCGCCCCGTGAAGGCAAGGACGCCAAGGACGAGGCGGCGATGTTGAGTCGTGAGGGGCTATCGAATCGGCAGATCGCCGACAAGCTCGGCGTGCATGCAACCACCGTGGGCCGTTGGCTGAGATCCGATCCGGCCACTGCTGAAAGGAACCAGAAATAATGGACGAGGAAGAGAGCGACCTCCTAAGCACGGTGCCCGATACGGACGACTCCGTGGCGACGACCTCTGTGGCGATCGAACAGCCCGAGCAGGCAGCGGAGGGTGACGCGCTTGCGCGCCTGACGGACCCAACACTGAGTGAGCGACGTGCGCGAATCGCGTCGACGGTCAAAGCTCGTTCGGGTTTGCGCTGGGTTCCGGCAAGCGAACTCCTCCGACGTGGCAGCCAACGTGCCGGCGACATCGTCTCCGGTGGGCAGGAGAACCTGCACCGCACAGTTCGTGACGGGACCGGCCGCGGGATCGCCTACGTCGCGAAGACCGCATCTGCGCGCCTATCGGCGCTGGGGCGGCCACGACCGGCGGCAGCGGAGGACGCAAGCCGCGCCGTCGAGCGCGAAGCGCCGTGATCACCTAAGAGTCACATGCCAGACAAGGCGGATCATGGATGGGGTTCATGTGTAAGTGCGTTGAGTGTACAGAAGAATTCCGTTCGTTCTTTGTCGCCGAGGCGAATGATGCGAGCGATCACGCCGCAGTCATCCGCGTAGAGACGACGCACGAGAGCCTCGCCGCTCGGTGTGAGGGACGGAATCCGAATTCGACGGTCGGAGGCCGACCTTGTTCGGGTGAGGAGTCCGGAACTGACGAGCCGATCAATGGCTAACATGCAGGTTGTCTTATCAAGCTCCACCGAACGAGCGAGGTCGATCTGTGGGCGACCGGGAGTCAAGGCGATTTCAAGCAGAAGAACCAGGTCACGGGCTGCGTGTATACCGAACTTCTCGGCTGCAGCGTTGAGATCACGCCGGATTGCCGCTGCGAGCCCCCCCGACACCGCGAAGAATTTCCACGACCGCGGCGTGTTCGCTTGAGTGCATGAGCCGCCCCCTTCGCCGATGAGCGTGCACAATCATCCTCGGAATCACGACCATCGTACGCTCTCCTCCTATCGGTCGTCTCAAATGAGACGACCGCGAGTAGACTGCTCTGATGTCCTTGGTGGTCATGAGGTGCTGCGTCGGGGACGTTCATGCTCAGGGATGGATGCCTCCGTGCTGAACCATGACCTTCGACAGCATGGACCTGTCGACGCTCCCCCCTTTCGCCCGGAGGCTCCGTTTCGGGTCGTTCGGCTCTCGCCCCGTTCTCCTGAATGTGTCTTCCCGATCGAGCGGACCTGCCTGATCTACATCCTCGATGGGCGTGTCAACGTCACCGGAGACTTCGGGGCAGTCGAGGCGCGTGCAGGTCAGATAGTTTCGATCAAGTGCACGTGCGATGGCCGCGTCATCGGCAATGATCGCGTTGATGCGTTCGCAGTCTTCCTGGAGCACGAGTATCTGGTTGGCCTGGAGTACTGGGCTTACGCGCATGCGTTTACAGATCGGGACCATGCCCGCAACGTGATCAAATACTGCGACAGCGATGAGGCTCAACTTTTCGATATCGGCACCGACTCTTTGTCGCGTCTGCGCACGCTCTTCGTCATGATGACGCGCCGCCACACCATTGGCCGCTCTCACGGCCTGATCTCCACTGCGCTGAGTGTTCTTCCTGAACGGCGATGCTTCCTTCCTGCTCAAGGCTCGGAGCCGACAGGGGCACGACACGGAATCCGTCTGGAAGCTCGCCACGCTGCGCGGCTCCTGCGTGAGCACTACCGAGAGTCGTGGACCCTGGACAGGCTTGGAAGGCACGTCAATCTGTCGCGTGCGCAGCTGGCACGGGTCTTCGTCCATGGCTACGGCATCACGCCGGCGCAGTACCTCACCGGAGTGCGCGTGGAGCGGATGGCGGAGCTTCTGGTGCGTACCTCGGAACCTGTGTCGGAAGTCGTGCGGCTCGCAGGATGGAGCGATCGAGGCCATGCAACCGCCGTCTTCACCCAGCGGATGCGGATGACTCCGAGACAGTTCCGGGCTTCACAACGCCGCGCCTGAGAGCGGGCATTGCGCTCATTACCTGTCGGGTTTCTGCTCGTTCTCGCGCCCTCAGGCGCGCCGCAACACGCGGGCCGTGTTAGGTGTGTTGGCACGCTGGTCGGCGTCGACCCGTAACCGTGTTCGTAGCGCTGTCATGAGTTCGACCTGACGAGCATAGCAACGCATGCGATGGCGCATGCGCATCCAGTCGGTAGGAGATCCGATGCTATTCGAGCTGCGGTCAGCGGGTCAGGTCAACCCATTCCTCACCATAACGGGTTCTGCGTGGTGCGTGCTGGTGACCGCCCGGTGGAATTTTGGGGTGCAGCTCGCGCACCTGTCTCTCACCAGACAGAGAGGAGCCTGCGATGACGCAGCACGAGCACCAAACTGAGCGGAGCCTAGAACACGATTTCGTGTCGAGCGAGGGCCTGCGCGCCCTACTCACTACTCTCGCCACCGACGACCTGTGGCGGAAGCATCCGGCGGCACGGGCTTTGATGGAGTACACCGAGCAGAAGTACCTCGCCCTGGCCCGGTCATGGCATCGCGACCCGGCCGACGCGGTGTACGAGGCGTTCATGGCGATGCGTACCCCGTGGGTGATCAAGGCGGACGACCCGTGGGCGGCGATCACCCGAGCGGTCGAGCTCGGCATCGCCGCCGAGGTCCACGCCGAGCGTCTCCTCACCTCGACCGACAAGGCCCGCCGGCCCGAACATCGCCCGGACGAGTATCCGGTGCGGGCAGGTCACTACGAGACGTTCTTTTACCACGTACTCGCCGCTGCCACACCTCCAGAATCCCCGATGGTCGCCGTGGAACGGGTCGTGCGATCAGCGTCAGTGTTCCTGGTAACGACCGGGTGGCATCCGCGAACGATCGAGACCGCGGTGGAGTACATCTGCCACCGCCTGACGAGTCTTGCGAGCACTCAGTCCGGGATCGACGTGCTCCGCAAAGACGACGCGATGCGGCAACGCCTGGGCTACTCCCAACACGAGTGGAGCGGGCTCCTGCGGCTGCTGCTGGGTCCCCGGTCGAAGAAGACCGTCACCGGGACCGACCCGGCACGGCTGGGAATCTTCGCCCGCCTGCTCCTGGGCGACCGCACCGAAGACCTCCTCGCCGACCGTGCCCTGAAAGCGGCATCCCGAAAATACACGCAAGGCGGTGAAGCGGCATGAGCACGCAGATCGACACCAGCACAGGGCATCTGATCGACGAGTTCCCCATTTCCGAGATCATTCTGGGACGTTCCTACCGGCGCGAGCTCGGAGACCTCACCGACCTTGCCGCCTCGATCCAGTCCTTGGGGTTGCTGTGCCCGATCGTGGTCACCACCGACAGAGTCCTCATCTCCGGGCGGCGTCGCCTTGAAGTCATGCGGCGGTTCGGACACACCACCGTCCCCGTCTGGGTGGCAGCGGAAGTGTCCGACAAGCTCCGAACCCTCCTCGCGATCCAGGACGACAACCTACTCCGCAAAGACCTCACCGCCACTGAGAAAGCCGCCCTCTACGCCGAATACAAGGCCCTGCTCGCCGAAGAGAACGCCCGCCGCCAAGCAGCAACCAGATTCGGCGCGCCCCCGCTCCCCGGCACCGACGACGCCGAAGATCCCGACGCGGACGGCGAGGAGAGGGAGGCGATGATTGTCGGCTCGCATCAATCAGCTCAGAGCGGTGGTTGGGAATCACAACCACCGTCGAAGCGGAAGTCCCGCGTCCAGGCCGCGCAAGCGGTCACGGGCCGCGATTCCTCGCAGCAGCTCGAACAAGTCCTCGCCTTGCAGCGCCTGGCAACGAACGACGATGAAGACGAGCGTGTCCGCCAGGCCGCGGCGGAAGCCGTCGTCGAGATCAACACGGACGGGAAGGTCCACGGCCGCTACCACGAGGTGATGGCGCTGCGCGGGGTGTGCTGGCTTGAGAAGACCGCCGTGAACGAGACCGCCACGTCTGCGGTTCGTGAAGCGGCAGCCGAAGAACTCGAAGCGCTCCTGATGATCGACCGGCCGGTGGAACGCTCCCGCGCGGCGACCAGCGCCGTCAACCGCATCCGCAAACTCGCCCTCACCCCCACACCGGCAGCCGTAGACAGTGAGGAGTCGGCGTCGGCAGAAGAAGTGCGCGGCCGGTACCACTCCCGCAGATTGGTGGACATTCTGCAGAAGGCCGAGGGCTGGTGGGAGATCAACGACGCGACTCTGGTCGGCCAGTACGCCACTACTGAACAGTGGGAGGCGATCACCAGGCACCGGGAGAAAGCCAACGCGTTCCTCGACGCCGCCGCTCACGCTCGTAGCGGCAGTGAGTCGCCTTTTCTGACAGCCGACTGACTCCGGGTTTGGGGTGGGTGGTCCACACCTGCACAGCACACGCGAAATCGCATCCGCAGTTGTGAAAGGACACCACCCCTCATGTCACTCGACACCACCGGCACGGCCCCGCGCAAGCGGGGCCGTGCGCTGTTGATCAGCCTCATCGCCGCAGGACTCGTCCTGCTCACCCTCGTAGGCATCGGCATCTACGGCCTCATCGCCCGCCCCCACGAAAACCCCCACACCACAACCCCGCCTGCACAGACCGAACCTTCCGACCCGGTACCGACGTCACCTGCCGACCTCGCACCGCTTCCGAGGACGAATGACCCGATCCGGTATGCCGAAGCCGTCGCTGAAGCGCTCTTCACCTGGGACACCGCGACCGGGCTGCGCCCGGCCGACTACGGGCAGGTGATCCTCACCGACGCGGACCCGTCCGGAACCGAAACCGCAGGCCTCGCCTCCGATATCGCCACCTATTTCCCGGCGGCGGACGTGTGGCGGCAGGTCACCGGCCACTCCACCTCCCAGACCCTCACCATCGATACCGCAGTGGTGCCTGCGGCGTGGGATGACGCTGTCGCGCAGGATCGCTCGGGAACACTCATCGACGGGATGACCGCGGTCACCATCGACGCCACGAGGCATCGGGCAGGTGGCACGGCGGGGCATCAGATGACCAGCGATCACCCGGTGTCTTTCACGGTGTTCCTGGCCTGTGAGCCTGCGTTCGACCGGTGCCATGTGCTGCGCCTGTCCGAGCTTGACAACCCCCTCCGCTGACCGAGAAGGGGGCAGTGTCGTGTTGAAGAAACTTCTCGCAGGACTCGCGATCGCAGCCCTGTGCCTGGGACCCGCGAGCATCCTCGTCGCGGTCGGGGTGCTGGTGAACCCGGCCGCGAACGCCTCCTGCCTGCCCGGATCATCACTGCAGGTGGGGCCGATCCCCGACTCGCTGGACGTGACGACGAAGGACGGGGTGACGTTCACGCTGAACAAGAAGCAGCTCACCCACGCCGCCACGATCATCACCGTCGGCGGGCAGACCGAGGGCATCGATACCCGCGGGGTGACGATCGCGCTCATGGCCGCGCTGACCGAGTCCACGCTCCGGCAGCTCGCAAACACTGGTACCTACCCCGAATCCGGGGACTACCCGAATGACGGCAACGGTTCCGACCACGACAGCCTGGGCCTGTTCCAGATGCGCCCCCAGTCCGGGTGGGGAACCGTCGCGGAACTCATGGACACCACCTACCAAGCACGCGCGTTCTACGGCGGCCCCACCGGACCCAACTACCCCTCACCCAGGGGCCTGCTCGATATCCCCGGCTGGCAGTCAATGGACATGGGTGAAGCCGCCCAAGCCGTCGAAGTGTCCGCGTACCCGGACCGGGATCAGAACTATCAGCCCGTCGCCGAAGCGATCCTCACCGCCCTCACCACCCCTACCAAGCCAGGCGGCAGCGGTGAGAGCGGGACGGTGCCGGAGACCTCTCGGGTCGTGTTCCCGCTTCCGGAAGGTTCGTGGACGAAGACGAGTGACTGGGGGTGGCGGGCAGACCCGTTCACCGGGGAGCGCGACTACCACGGCGGCACCGACTACGCCGCAGCCGACGGCACCCCGATCTATGCGATTGCCGACGGGCGAGTCGTGTGGTCGGAGTTCAACGGCGGCTACGGCGGCCTCGTCATCATCGAGCACACCGTGAACGGTGAAGCGGTCCGCTCCGCCTACGCGCACATGTGGTCGCACGGCATCCACGTCGAAGAAGGCCAGACCGTCACCGCCGGCACCCATATCGGTGACGTCGGCTCCTCCGGCTACTCCACCGGACCACACTTGCACTTCGAGATCCGCCCCGGCACCACCGGCACCGACTCGATCGACGCCGACAAGTGGCTCGAAGAACACGGCGCGGCAGAATCCTCCGGCGGCTCTACCACAGGTCCCGGCTGCGCTCCTGCCGGCGCTGGCTCAGAGGCGAGTGAATTCACCGGAGACGGGGCTGTGATGGTGGAGGACCCTTCGGGGACGGGCGGGCAGGTCACCGCCCGCACCGCGCACATGGTCACTCAGACCCGCAACGCCTTCCCTGACACCGGGTGGGCGTGCTACTCCCCGAGGCCCGGCCAGAAATCAGATCACCCGGAAGGGCGAGCGTGCGATGTGACCGTGGGGAACGAGATCGGCCATTACCCCACTAGTGAGCAGACCACCTATGGGTGGCAGATCACCGACTGGCTCGAAGCCAACGCAGACGCCCTGGGGATCTCCTACCTCATCTGGCAGGGGAAGATCTGGTCCCCAGAAGAGGGGTGGCGGCCCTACAACGGGGGCGGCATGCACGACCCCGGTGATGTCACCGGAGGTCACTTCGACCACATCCATATCTCTGTGAAAGAAGGCTGATCCCGCATGCCCCACACCAGCTACTACCTCGCCGGCCCTTTGGCAGCCGACGTGTTCCCTGACTTCGGTGCCGTGAACGGTGCCACCGAGGTGGAGGAGGTCATCGGGGCGCTGCTGACGATCGTGCTGATCATCGCGGTGCTCATGATCATCGTCTGCGCCATCACGTGGGCGGTCGCGTCAGCGAACGGGCACCACCAGGTCGCCACGAAAGCCCGAATCGGCGTATGGACCGCGCTCGGCGCGGCAGCCCTCGCCGGGGCAGGAGTCACCTGGATGAACTGGCTCCTCACCCTCGGCAGCAACCTCTAACCCCCACACACTGCACCTATCGGGCGGGACGGAAGACCCTTCATGGTTCTCCGTCCCGCCCTTTTGCATGCCACCGGGTTGTGCGGACCTCCGCGCGGACCTTGGCGAGCGCGGGCCGTGGGGTGTGCGGGTCGCACCTGTGCGTTACCCCGTCCGATCACGGACAGGGACGTACCGCCTTGTGACCCGTGAAGGAGTAGCCCCGTGTCCGTCATCCTCGACCTCACCACCCAGACCCTCCCCCAGCTCGCCGCGCTCGCACCGATGCAGGTGGACATCAACCCGAACAGTGACGGGCTCCCCGGCATCAGCCAGCTGCGCACCATCGTCGGCGCCGTCATGACGATCGGGCTCATCCTGTCCGTCCTCGCCCTGATCGTCTCGGCGATCATCTGGGGCTTCGGCGCAAACTCCTCCAACCCGCATCTGGCCGGGCGCGGGAAGATCGGCGTCCTCATCTCCTGCGGCGCGGCCGTCATCTGCGGCGCAAGCGTCACCCTCATCAACTTCTTCTGGAACGTCGGCCAGTCCGTCTAACCGCCGCTATCCGGCTCACTGGAAGGAGGGATCTGCTGTGGCGTTATGTGACGTTCCCGTCATCTCCAATGTCTGTGATGCCGTCGGGGAGGGGGCCGCGACCCTGGTTGCGGCCCCCTTCGACTGGCTCGCACAAGCCATGGGGCAAGCGGCCGCATGGCTGTTCGAAGGCGTCTGGTACATCTTCGACACCACCACCCTCGTCGACGTGCAATCCGCGGAGTACGTCGGCGTCTACAACATCCTCTTCGGCATCGCCGTGATGATCATGCTCGTCTTCTTCTGCCTGCAACTGATCACCGGGCTCATCAGACGCGACCCCACCGCCTTGTCCCGTGCCGCGTTGGGGCTCGCAAAAAGCGTGCTCGGGTCGTTCCTGATCCTCACCCTCACCGCGACACTGCTGGAAATCACCGACCAGCTCACCATCGGGATCATCCAAGCCACCGGGAACTCGATGGAAGACATGGGCGACAAGATCGCCCTCCTCGCCGCTGGACTCACCGGCATCAACATCGCCGCCCCCGGCGTCGGTGCGATCATCACGATCTTCTTCGCCGGCCTCGCGATCACCGCGTCCGCGATCGTGTGGTTCTCGCTGCTGATCCGCAAAGCACTCCTGCTCGTCGCGATCGTCCTCGGACCCATCGCGATCAGCGGCGCGAGCTGGGATGTCACCCGCGGCTGGTTCGGGAAGTGGGCGTCGTTCGTGATCGCGCTGATCTTCTCCAAACTCGTCCTCGTCGTCGTGTTCCTCGTCGCGATCACCCAGGTGTCGCAGCCGATCGACTTCGACCTCGCCTCGATCGCGGACCCCATCGCAGGCATCGTGCTCATGTTCGTCGCAGCCTTCGCGCCCTACATGGTCTACAAATTCATCAGCTTCGTCGGCTTCGACATGTATCACGCCATGAGCGCAGAACAAGAAGCCAAGCAGTCCATGAACCGCCCCGTCCCCACCTCCCCGAAACCCTCCGGCGAAGGACCACAGAAAGTCCTCGACGGAAAAAACAACGGCGGCGGCGAGGCCCCGGCTCCCTCCGGCGGGAAACCCCCGGCAGGCGGTGGTGCAACGGGCGGCGGCGCGGCCGGTGGGGGCGCGGCCAGTGGCGGTGCAGCAGGAGGCGGTGCCGCTGGCGGAAGCGCGGCAGGTGGTGGTGCCGCAGCTGGTGGTGCGGCGGCGGCAGGCCCGGTCGCGGCGGCAGTCATCGCAGCAAAGGTCGCGAAAGACTCCGCGACCGCGGGCCCCAAGCTCGGCCAGACCATCGGAAACGCCGCCGATCAGCAGGCCACCGGTGCCGGGAACGACACCCCACCCCCTGCAGCGAACACCCCGCAAATCCCGGCACCGCCAAAGGCGAACCCGCACGCACCGGAATCAGCGCCGGAGGCGAGCAGCCCGCCGCCCCCGAACACAGCACCGAAGGGAAAGGAGTAAACCCGTGGCCAAGCAATCCCCGAACAAGAAGCAGGACGACTACCCGCTGTCGCCGGTGAAGTTCTCTCGCCTCACGAGGCGCGGCCTGATCCTCGGCCTGTCCGTATCGCAGGTCATCACCGTCGCCATCGCCGGGGCGGTGTTCATCGGCTCCCTCTACGCCGGAGGCGGAATGATCCTCGCCTACACCGCCCCCATCTGGGTAACCTGCCTGGCAATCACATGGGTCCCCATCTCGGGCCGCAAAGCCGTCGAGTGGATCCCGATCGCCGGGCACTGGGTATGGCGCGTCACCGTGAAGCAGACGATCTACCGGCTCCGGGTCGTCAAACCTCGGCCCGCGGGCACGCTCGCGCTCCCCGGCGACATGGCGGCGCTGCGCCAATACGAGGACCCGGTGACCGGGGCGGTGATGGTGCACCACCCGCACGCCGCGACCCTGACCGCACTGCTCGAGGTGACACATCCGGCGTTCGTGCTCCTCGACCCCGGCGAGCAGGAACGCCGCGTCACCAGCTGGGGGCGGGTACTCGCCACCTGCTGCCGGTCCGGGAGGATCGCACGCCTCCAAGTTCTCGAACGCACCCTGCCCGACTCCGGGACCGGGCTTGCGCAGTGGTGGGCCGAACACGGCACCCCAGAGGACGAGTCCTGGACCTCGCGCACCTACGCCGAACTCATCGACCGGGCGGGGCCTGCCGGGGAACGTCACGCGACCACGATCTCGATCGCCCTGGACATGAAGGCCGCTTCCCGTGCGATCCGCACCGCAGGCGGCGGCATCAAAGGTGCCGCCGCGGTGCTGCGGCAAGAGATGAACACCCTCACCGCGGCGCTGCATGCAGCCGATCTGAAAGCCAGCGACTGGCTCACCCCCGGTCAGCTCGCCGTGATCCTCCGCTCCGCCTACGATCCCGCGATCGCCGCGACCCTCGAACGGTCAGGGAACCTCGGACAAGACCTCGCCACCGCAGGCCCCGTCTCCATCGAGGAAACCTGGGACGGGCTGAAGTCCGACAGTGCGCATCATGCGGTGCTGTGGGTCAGCGAATGGCCCCGGTCGCTCGTGTATCCGGGGTTTTTGTCGCCGGTGCTGCTCGCGTCCGGGGTGCGGCGGGCGTTCTCGCTGCTGTGCACCCCGGTCCGGTCTGATCAGGCGGCCAGGGACATCAGGAAGAAGAAGGTCGAGTACATCTCTGACGCCGCGCAGCGGCAGAAGATCGGGCAGGTCGAAGACGCTCAGCAGACCGCCGAATACCAGGACGTGCTGCAACAGGAAGCAGACCTCACCAGCGGTCACGGCATCCTCCGCTACACCGGCCTACTGTCCGTCAGCGCCCCCACCAGTGAGGAACTCGAAGCGGCCGTGTCGAAGATCGAGCAAGCAGCGATCCAGGCCTCCTGCGAAACCCGCCGCCTCGTCGGGCAGCAAGCGCAGGCGTTCACCGCCGCTGCGCTCCCCCTGGCACGCACGATCTGAACCCTCCACCCGCGCGTTGTGGGGCCTGGGTTTCCCACCTCCTTCCTGCACGCCGTTTGCCCGTCCTGGGCGGCGTGCAGGAAGGAGTGTTTTCGTGAACGCCACGAATCGTCGCGTCTACTCCAGTGTCCTGATCGGGCCGGAGTCCGAACACCGCAAGCAACGCAAGGCCCGCCGTAAAGCGGTCGCGAAAGTCCATGCCGACGACACCGCCGCCCGCAAAGCCGAAGCCCGCGCCCTACGCGAGCAGGAGGCTGCGGAGCGGCGGGCCACCACCTACCTCCCGAAGGCCGGGGAACCGGGCCCCGCCGCGCTGCGGTCGTATCGGGGTCTGCGGCTTCCCGCCCATCAGGACACCAGCGCCGCTCTCGCGGGCGCATACCCGTTCCTGGCAGAAGGCGGCCTCGGCCCGGAGGGGGTGTTCGTCGGGCAGGACATGTACTCCGGCGGCTCCTTCGTGTACGACCCGTGGGTGCTGTATCGGCGGGGCATCATCACTGCCCCGAACATCGTGCTCGCCGGCATCGTCGGTTCCGGGAAGTCATCGCTTGCGAAGTCGCTGTATACGAGGTCGATTCCGTTCGGGCGGCGCGTGTACGTGCCCGGGGACCCGAAAGGTGAACACACCCCTGTCGCCGAAGCCGTCGGCGGGAAAGCGATCGTCCTCGGCCACGGCCTGAAGAACCGTCTCAACCCGCTCGATGAGGGCCACCGCCCGTCGGGGTTGTCCGATGTGGAGTGGCGGACACAGGTCGCCTCGCGTCGTCGCGAGCTCATCGGCGCGCTGGCGGAGACGGTACTGGAGCGGTCACTGTCGCCGCTGGAGCACACCTCGATCGATGTGGCCCTCGCCGCAGTCGTCGCGAGCAACGACGTCCCGATCCTGCCGATGGTCGTCGACCGCATCCTCCCCCCACACCCAGATGACGACACCGACGGTCGACTCGCAGAAGACGGACGGCTTGTCGGGCACGCGTTGCGGCGCCTGGTCGCAGGCGACTTGCAGGGTCTCTTCGATGGGCCGTCGACGGTCGCGTTTGATCCGACGTTGCCGATGATCTCGCTGGATCTGTCGCGGGTCGCGGAGAACTCGACGCTGATCAGCGTGTTGATGACGTGTTCGTCGGCGTGGATGGAGTCCGCACTGCTGGACCCGAACGGTGGGCAGCGGTGGGTGATCTACGACGAAGCCTGGCGGCTGATGTCGCATCCAGCGCTGCTGAAACGGATGGATGCGCAGTGGCGGCTCGCTCGTCATTACGGGATCGCGAACATGCTGATCTTCCACAAGCTCACCGACCTCGACAACGTCGGCGACTCCGGCTCCGCGATGCGATCGCTTGCGAACAGTCTACTCGCGAATGCGGAGACACGGATCATCTACCGGCAAGAAGCCGACCAGCTCGGCACCACCGCGCAAGCTCTCGGGCTCACCGGCACCGAACAGTCCCTCCTACCGGGCCTGGGTACCGGGCAGGGGTTGTGGCGGATCAAGGAACGCTCCTTCGTCGTGCAGCACCAGCTCCACCCGGACGAACTGACCACCTTCGACACCACCACCCGGATGACCGGAGGCGAAAAATGAGCGAACATAAGACCTCACGACGCACCCTCAGAAAGCACCGCACCCCGGAGCAATCCGGCCAGGTGAGCATGCCGGTCGTGCTCCCCCATCTGCTCGTCCGCGTCGGCGACGACGACCGCGTCACACTCACCCTCGACGGGGAGGCGGTCACAGCCGATCCGGTCGACCGTTCGGGGCTGGGCGGCACGCTCGACGGGATCCTTCGGAGCCGCCGGGTGCCGATCCGGGTGGAGATCATCGAGCGGGACGGCACCACCTACACCGACGTCCTCACCCCACCACCCCCAGCACCCGAACCAGCACCTGACGAGGCGAGTGAAGCTGCGCCAACAGCCGACACCGCCGCGCGGTCTCGGGTGCCGGTGTTGTTCGAGGCGTCCGGTGAGGGGTTCATTCCCGGTGAGGATGTCGCTCTGGCAGTCATCATCCGCCACTCCTCCACGAACGGTGACGGGCACGTGCGGCACGTGGTCGAGGACCGGGAGCTCGCCCCTGGTGGCGAGCTGCTGCTGTTCGGGCGGATCTCCGGGACCACGCACGTGGTGGGAGGGCTCGGATGAACCCGCACCAGCCCTCCCAACTCCTCGCGAACCTGGGACTCGCGGCCCTGGCAGGATTCGCCGCCCTCGCAGGACTCCTCCGCCTGTCAGGAACCATCACCGCGTTCCTCACCGGTCATCCGCAACCCACCGGTGGCCCCGCAACCGGGCTCGGGGTGCTGTTCGCCCCGGCAGACCCCGGCCAGGGGATGGGCGCGCCGAGCCTGAACCCGGTCGTCTACTGGGCCGTGCTCGCCCTCATGCTCGCACTGCTCGGAATCTTGGCGTGGTGGGTGTGGCGTCTGATCGCACGCGCGAAGGAGGCCAAGGCGCAGGACCCGCGCCTGCTGCAAGGTGTCGCGACACCCCGCGAGGTGGAGAAAGTCGCGTCCGCAAAGACCCTCGTCTCACGGGCCGGCACCTACCGTCCGTCTCTTGAGCAGCCGACGGCCGCGGATGTCGGCTATGTGTTGGGCCGGTCGAAGGGGCGGGAGGTGTGGGCGACGGTGGAAGACTCGATCCTCCTGATCGGCCCACCCCGTTCGGGCAAGGGCCTGCACGTCGTGATCAATGCGATCCTCGACGCACCCGGCGCGGTGATCACGACCTCCACCCGGCCCGACAACCTCACCGCCACGATGCGTGCACGACAACGAGTGGGGCCGGTGGCGGTGTTCGACCCGCAGCATCTCGCAGACGGGCTGCCTGCGGGGATGAAGTGGTCACCGGTGCGGGGATGCGAAGACCCCCTCACGGCGATGATCCGCGCCACCGGGCTCGCCACGGCCACGAACTTCGGGTCCGTATCCGGGGGTGACTTCTGGCAGGGCAAGACCGCCTCTGCGATCCAGGGGCTCCTCCATGCCGCGGCCCTCGACGGGCGCGACGCCGCCACCCTCTACCAGTGGGCGCTCAACCCCACCGCTGCAGCAGACGCCGTACGCATCATGCAAGCAAGCCCTGCTGCAGCGCCTGGCTGGGCGGAGTCGCTGGATGCGATGCTGCAAGCCGACCCGAAAACACGCGACTCGATCTGGCAAGGCGTCTCCCTGGCGTTCAGCGCGTTCGCCGATCCTCGGGTTCTGGAGGCGGTTACACCGGGGCCTCGCGACCGGTTCGACCCGGAGACCTTCATTCGCAGCCGCGGCACCCTGTATCTGTTGGCCACGGGCGCGGGGGCTGGGGCGTCGTCGGCGTTGGTCGCGGCGTTCATCGAAGACCTCGTGGAAACCGGCCGGAAGATCGCCGCAACCTCCCCAGGCACCCGGCTGGATCCGCCGATGCTGCTCGCGCTCGATGAGATCGGGAACCTCGCACCCCTCCCCTCGCTCCCGACGCTCATGGCCGAGGGCGGGGGTACGGGGATCACGACGTTGCCGGTGCTGCAGTCCCTCGCCCAGGCCAGGGAGAAATGGGGAGAGAACAACGCGAACGCGATCTGGGATGCCTCGATCGTGAAGATCATCCTCGGCGGCGCGTCCAACTCCCGCGATTTGCAGGACCTTTCATCGTTGGTTGGGGAGCGGGACGAGATCACTGACTCCGTCACGATCGGTGAGCAAGGGCACCGCTCCGCACAGCGCTCCATCCGCCGCGTCCCGATCATGCCCCCGGACGTCATCCGCACCCTCCCCTTCGGGACCGGGGTCGTGATGCTCCGCACCGCACGCCCCATCGTCACCGACCTGCGCCCCTGGCCCGCCCGCAAAGACGCCGACCAGCTCAAGGCCGACCGGAAAGACATCGAGAAGCTCCTCCGGGCCACCTAACCCGGCACCACTGGCCTCATCGGTTTTGGGGCTCGCGCAACGCACCTGTCTGGTGTTCCCCGCCCAATCCAGGGCGCGGGGGCACCAGACATTTGCGTTGTTCATCAGGAAGGACCCCTTCGCATGGCCATCAAGACGTCGCAGGCGATCAACGGCTTCATCTCCGCTGACCCCCGCCTCACGTTCTCCGAGTCCGGGCAGGCGCGCTTCTACGCCCGCGTCGGCATCAACCACTACGAACCCCAGCAGGACGGGTCGTTCCGCAAGCTCGACCCGACCTACCACGACCTCATCCAGTTCGGGAAGTCCGCGGAGCGCTCCGCCGAACGGTATGTCAAGGGCGACGACATCGTCGCCCAGGGCTACACCCGCGAATACACCCGCGAGGTCAACGGTCAAGAGCGCACCGACGAGCAGTTCGTCGCCAAGCGCATCGCCCCCGACCCGAACATCACCGACTTCGCCATCGACCGCCGGCCGTCTGCAGAGCGTCAGGCAGAGCGTGAAGCCGAGCGGCAGGCAGAGCGGGAGGAACCCGACCGAGCCGCCCAGCTCGGCTCCCCCGCCCCGACCGCGACGCGGGAGACCGAGGCTCCCGCGATGGAAGCCGCAGGCCGATAACCGGCAGGAAGGAGGTTGATCGTGGTGGACATCGACCCGACCCACAGTCCCGACCCCGGGGACCCAGACGTCGACTTCGAACCCGAGCATGACGAACCCGATCTCGACGAGTCAGGCGACGACCCCGACGAAGGCGAAGTCGGAACCGATGCCCCCACACCGGGGATGGGCGGTGGTGACATGCCGCCCATCCCCCGCCCGATCAACTGGCGCACCCTCTCCTCCGACGACGCCGAACACGAATGGCTCGCCCTCAACGAGTGGGTCAACTGGCTGCGGCACGAGTTCGCGCTGCCTGCGCAGATCGTCCCACCGATGTGGCACCGCCACCCCGAACTCGTGTGGGAGCTCTCCGCCCTCCACACCCGGTGGCTCGGCTGCTACGACCCCGAACAAGACGCCGCCGGCCCCATCTCCTTCATGACCGACTTCGCCGCCGCACGCGCCAGGCTCCGCGAATGGGTGCAGATCTCCGGCACCCGCCTCGACCGCGACCGCCCCTCCCGGCAAACCGCCTGGCCAGGCGAAGACCCCGTCCCCTCAGGAGAAGAAACACCCATCACGGACCGCGACGCAGACTTCATCGACTTCGTCATGGACGACGTCACCCGTCGTGCTGACGCCGAGAACGCGTTCCTGCTCCGCAGTGAACTCTGACCCCCTTTGAGAGGAACACCATGACTCCCGAACCCACCGTCGAGCCCGATCTGACTCCCGCGCGGCGACTGCAGCACGGCATCATGCAGGCGCTGGCCGACTGGCACCAGGGAAGTGTCGCACCCCGAACCGTCGAGTCCGACGCGAGCGAGGACGGTCATGCAGTCACCCGCTGAGCCTAAGCGCATGCCTGCATCTCGAGGTGGAACTCTCGGGGTGCGTACGCAAGACCGGACACCGCCGGATGTGACGCTCCTTGCCAAAGCGATCGTGGGGCACGTCTTCTCACAGCGGTACGGCGACCGCACACACGCCAACCAGTCGATGGCCTCGTTCCCGCTCCGGCACACCCCCGCGCCTCGACGCGCAGCATCATGACCCTCCCGCAAGCACCGTGCCCAGGTAGCATCGCCACACCGAGTCACCGCAGGACGGAAGTACCCCCGTCCCTCTCCTGCCAAGGCTCTCTGCGGTAAACTTGACGTAGGTACGCACTCGCACCGAGCGCCGCACCATCAACGTTTCGCCCCGCACAGGGGCCAGGCTCCCCACCCGCTGCTTGGCGGGTGGGGATCAGTGTTCTCATCAGGAAATGTGGCAGCGCTCGCCCCTGATGAAAGGAACACTCGATCATGTCCAAGAAACGCACCGCGCTGGCCGTCAGCTACCTTCGCGTGTCAACCACCGAACAGGCCCGCCGAGGCGGACGCGACGAAGGCTACTCACTCCCCGACCAGCGCCGAGCAGTCGAACGCAAAGCCGCGAGCATGAACTCCGTGATCATCGAAGAGTTCGTTGAACCCGGCGAATCAGGCAAGTCCCTCTCCCGCCGCAAAGCACTCCTCTCGCTCCTGAGCTACGTCAAAGAACACGACATCGACTACTGCATCATCCCCAAAGTCGACCGTCTCGCCCGCAACCGCCTCGATGACGCCCTCATCCACAGCGAACTCCGCACCAACGGAGTCGCGCTGGTCTCCGCCGCAGAGAACATCGACGACACCCCCGCCGGGCAACTTCAGCACGGCATCATGGCATCGATCTCGGAATGGTACTCAGCAAACCTCGCCCAAGAAGTCCTGAAAGGCCTGCGCACCAAAGCGATGAACGGCGGTACCACCGGCAAAGCCCCCATCGGTTACCGCAACATCCAAACCCGCACCGCCGACGGATACGAACTGCGCACCGTCGACACCGACCCCGACCGTGCACCACTGATCACCTGGGCATTCACCGCCTACGCCAGCGGGGAATGGACACTGAACACGCTCCTCGACGAACTCACCGTCCGTGGACTGACCTCAGTACCCACACCCCGGCGTCCATCCAAACCGATCCACGTGTCCACCCTGCACCGCACCCTGCAGAACCCCTACTACAAGGGCACCATCATCTTCGAAGGCGCCGAGCACGAAGGACAGCACGAACCACTCGTCGACCCCGGCACGTGGGAGCAAGTGCAGAACGTGCTCCGCGCCAACAACCTCGCCGGAGACAAGACGCAAACCCACGACCACTACCTCAAAGGGTCGCTGTACTGCGGTGATTGCGAATCACGTCTGCTCCTCACCCACGCGAAGAACAAGAAGGGCATCATCTACCCCTACTTCATCTGCTCAGGCCGTCACCGCAAAGCCAACGACTGCACCCGCAAAGCCATGCACGTCGACATCGTCGAACAGCTCATCGTCGACCACTACGCGCGCATCCAGCCCCGGCCAGAATCAGTCGAAGCGCTCAGAGCCTCCATCGCGGAAGAGTTCAGCGTTCTGACCGCGCAAGCCCGCTTCGAACGCGAGGACCTCATCAAGCAGCAGGGCGAACTCCTCGCACAACGGGACAAGCTACTCCAAGCCCACTACGCCGGCGC
Organism: Microbacterium sp.; assembly: GCA_048594675.1. Classification (GTDB taxonomy): domain Bacteria; phylum Actinomycetota; class Actinomycetes; order Actinomycetales; family Microbacteriaceae; genus Microbacterium. The sequence goes on from JBMDWQ010000296.1 coordinate 44,082, forward strand.
GATCCCGATCGATCTCCTCAAACAAGAACAGGACCGTATCACCCCGGCCCTCACCCGAATCGAGCAGCGCCTCGAAGCCGCAGCATCCGACTACGCAGACGAACAAGCAGAACTCAGCGAAGCCCTCGACCTCGCCACTGACTGCCACACCGTCTACGAGAGAGCCACCGACAGCATCCGACGACTCTTCAACCAGGCCTTCTTCGAGAAGATCTACATCACCTCAACCGACCAGGTCTCCACAGTCCCCACCGCCACGTTCAGCGCCATACTCGAACCGAGCATCGGCCGTCGAGCCGAGCGGCATGTCGCGGGCAAGAAACCAGCCTTCATCAGCACAAACACCGACCCGCATGCAAGCGGATCGGTGTTTTAACATGAAGCGTTTGGTGGACCTGAGGGGATTTGAACCCCTGACCTCCTCGATGCGAACGAGGCGCGCTACCAACTGCGCCACAGGCCCGTGAACCTCGTCGAGCCTATCACGCTCACTCCCCCGTCCTCGCACGGGACAATGGAGCAATGCCCTCTCCCAGCTCGCCGCTGATCGTCCGCAACGTCCGGCTCGGCTTGTCCGACGAGTTCGCTGCGGACGCCGCCGTCGACGTGCGCATGGCGGGCGCGACGATCGCCGCGATCACCCCCGCATCGACCGAGGTCATGCCGGGCGTCGAGGTGGTCGACGGGCGCGGCCTGCTCGCGCTACCGGGCCTCGTCAACACGCACGCCCACGTGGACAAGTCGTGGTGGGGACACCCGTGGGAGTCGTACGGCGGCGACGGCGGCACCGAGGGCCGTATCCGGCACGAGAGGGCGCGCCGCGACGACCTGGGGATCCCGAGCCGGGAGATCAGCGCGCGTGTGCTCGGGGAGCTCGTCCGTCACGGGACGACGGCGATCCGCACCCACGTCGACGTCGACCTCGGGGTCGGGCTGCGGGGCATCGAGGCGGTGCGGGAAGCTGCCGCAGAGTACGGCGACGCGCTCCGGGTGGAGATCGTCGCCTTCCCGCAGGACGGCGTGCTGCGGCGCCCCGGCGTCAGCGCCCTGCTGGCGGATGCCGCTCGCGCGGGCGCAGACCACATCGGCGGTCTCGACCCCGCCTCGATCGATCGCGACCCCGTCGGACAGCTCGACACGATCTTCGCGATCGCCGCGGAGCACGGCGTCGGTGTGGACATCCACCTTCATGATCCGGCCGAGCTGGGTGCGTTCCAGATCGAGCTGATCATCGCCCGCACCGAGGCGCTGGGCCTCGGTGGTCGGGTCAACGTCGCGCACGGCTTCGCGCTGGCGCAGGTGAGTCCGCCACGACGCCGCGACCTGCTCCAGGCGATGGCTGCGCTCGACATCACGATGACCACCGTGGCCCCACTCCGCCTTCCACAGCTCCCGCTCGCCGAGCTCGATGAGGCGGGGGTGCGCTTCGGGTTCGGGACCGACGGCATCCGCGACCTGTGGAGCCCCTACGGCACGGGCGATCTCCTCGGCATCGCTTGGCAGTACGCCCGCGCCTCTGGCCTCGTCCACGACGAGGACCTTCGCCGCGTCGTCGACATCGCCACCGGCGACTCGGCCCCCTTCGCGGGCCTCGATCGGCACCGATTCCGGGCCGGGGACCGCGCCGACATCGTGCTCCTGGATGCGGAGAACGCCATGGATGCTCTCGTCCGCGTTCCCCCGCGAGAGCTCGTGATCGGCGGCGGTCGGGTGCTCGCGCGCGCGTGAGGCGACCGCCCCGGTGTCACATGCCGGCGGCGCGACGTTCCAGGAGTGAACGGACGTGCTCTTCGATCGCCGCGTCGTCGACGTAGCCCATGCGCGAGAAGTCGGGCGCCTCGGCAGAAGCGGCAGCCGGCCGGCTCCGTCGGACCTCGTCCAGCGACGGCGGCGCCGTGCGGGCGGCCTGTGCCCGGACGGCCTCGTCGAAGGCGGCTTGACGAAGGGCCTCCTGCGCGGCTGCTCCGTCCAGGAGCGCCGCGGCGCGTGATCCCGCCGATGCCGTGAGCGGTCGGGGCAGCTCGCGGGGCACCCACGCGGTGCGTTCGGCCTCGACAGCGAAATCGGGAACGCTCGCGACTGCCACGTCCCGCTCCCGGGGCGTGGCGACGGCGCGCACGGCGGCACGACGCTGAACGGCGGCCATCCGCTGCAAGACGGTGAGAGCGACGACCCCGATGACGACGCCGACGACGAGCCAGGTCGCTGCCCCTGCCGTCACCAGCTCATACACACCCCAGGCTGCGGCAGCGAGGGAGAGAACGGCGATCGCGCTGGCGACGAGGCGTGCCCGGCGGCGCGCGCGGGCACGACGGACTTCCGGAGCGGCGGCGGCCAGTCGCGCCTCGGCGAGCGCACGCTCCCGCTCGGCGACGGCACGTTGCCGGGCGATCGCGGCTTCGGCAGCCGCGCGCGCCTGGGCGGCCTCCTGCTCGGCGCGGGCGTTCTCCAGCTCGCGCTGCTCCCGCTCCAGCTGCGCGCGCCGGGCGAGCTTCTGCTGGGCCAGGGCCGTGCGGGCGTTGAGCTCGAGCCGGACTTCCTGCGGCGTCTCGCTGGTCTCGGCGAGCACACGAAGGGCCTGGTTGAGGCGCACGGCGTTGCGCTCGGCGGCGTCGAAGCGATGCCGACCCTGCCAGGACGGAAGGAGGTAGACGAGCCACAGGAGCACGGCGACCAAGACGATCACGCCGCCTCCGAGTACCTGCCCGCCCATGCCGTCAACGGTAAGCGGCAGTGGACGATTCGGAGCGTCGCGTCGCCGCGTGTCTCAGGTTCGATCTGAGGTCGAAGGTTTGACGACGCCCGGAAGACGGTCGGCCGGAGGTACATCGGCGGCGTGAGCGGGCGCGCGGCCCGACACCCAACGGTTCAGCACGCCCTCCGGCACCTCTTCGCGCACGAGGGCGAAGCAGTAATGATCGCGCCAGTCGCCGTCGATGTGGATGTACCGACGTCGCAGCCCCTCGTAACGGAACCCGAGCTTCTCGACGACGCGAAGGCTCGCGCGGTTCTCCGGCCGAATGCAGATCTCCATCCGGTGGAGGCGCAACTCGTGAAAACAGAGATCTGTCGCGAGGGCCACGCTCGTGGGCGTGATCCCTCGCCCGGCGAAACGCTCGCTCACCCAATAGCCGATCGTCGCCGACGACAACGACCCGCGCGAGACTCCCCACACGTTGAGCTGTCCGGCGACTTCGCCCTCGTACTCCATCACGAGGGGCACCCCACCGCCGTCGCGGTACTGCTGCAGCAGGCGCCGGATCGCGAGCTTCATGTCGAACGAGACAGGACCGTCGGGACTGGTCGCCTCCCAGGGACGCAGCCACCCGCGGTTGCCGAGCAGCTCCGACTGGAGCACCCGCGCATCGCGTTGCCGGACGAGCCGGATGGACACCGGACCGTGCTGGCGCGGCACCGTGAGGTCCATCCGCTCCCCCTCCGACAGCGCGGCGTCAGAGGTTCGCCGCGAACTCCTTGAGCCAGGGACGCAGCTCCGGTCCGAGGTCTTCGCGATCGGCGGCCAGCTGCACGATGGCCTTGATGTAGTCCACCCTATCGCCGGTGTCGTAGCGGCGACCGCGGAAGACGACACCGAGCACCCCGTCGGTCGTGGCCAGCTCTTGCAGCGCGTCGGTGAGCTGGATCTCGCCGCCCTTGCCGGGCTCGGTGCGCTCCAGGATCTCGAAGACGTTCGGAGTGAGGACGTAGCGACCGATGACGGCGAGGTTCGAGGGCGCCTCCTCCTTGCTGGGCTTCTCGACCAGTCCGGTCACCGTGACCACGTCGGGGTCATCCGTCGGCTCCACCGCTGCCGCGCCATACATGTGGATGTGATCGGGATCGACTTCCATGAGCGCGATGACCGTGAGACCCGAGCGCTCGTTCGCGGCGATCATGGTGGTCAGCAGCGGGTCGCGGTCGTCGATGAGGTCGTCGCCGAGGAGCACCGCGAACGTGGACGTGCCGACATGTGCCTGCGCCCGGAGCACCGCGTGGCCGAGTCCCTTCGGCTCGCCCTGACGGACGTAGTGGATGTCGGCGAGGTCGCTGGACTCCTTCACCCGCAGCAGACGCTGCAGATCCCCCTTGTTGCTGAGGCTCGTCTCCAGCTCGGGCACCGCGTCGAAGTGATTGGAGATGTTGTTCTTGTTGCGCCCGAGGATGACGAGGATGTCCTCGATGCCCGCTTCCACCGCTTCTTCGACGACGTACTGGATCGCCGGCTTGTCGACGACGGGGAGCATCTCCTTCGGCATGGCCTTGGTGGCGGGAAGGAATCGTGTTCCCAGTCCCGCGGCAGGAATGACGGCCTTGATGCGTGAGGTCATTCCTCCAGAGTAACCACCGGGCCGACACGACATCCGAGGGTTGACACCGGCGACCGCGTTCCCCTCCCGCCCGCACCTACAATCGGAGGATGACCGGGGCCATAGACAATGCGAAGCGCGCGTTGCGCGCGGAGCTGCGGGAGCGCCGTCAGCAGCGCCCCGAGACCTCGTTCGAGTCCGACGCGGACGGGGTGAAGACCCAGCTGGACCGTCTCATCGCCGACGCCGGCGCACGCTCGGTCTCCTGCTTCCTGTCGGCTCCCACCGAGCCGGGGACCCACGCGTTCATCGTCGACGCGGTCCGGCGCGGGATCCGGGTGCTCCTGCCGATCACGCGCGCCGACGGCTTGCTGGACTGGGCGGTGGCTGACGAGCACGGCGACATCGTCGAGGGGCTGTTCGGAATGCCCGAGCCCGTGGGTGAGGTGTTGAGTCCGCTCGCCGTCAACGACGTCGACCTCCTCATCATCCCCGCCGCAGCGGTCGACCGAACCGGCATGCGCCTGGGCTGGGGGCGTGGCTACTTCGACAAGACCATCGGCTCGATGGAGCGGTGCCCTCCCGTCTACGCCGTCATCTTCGACTCCGAGCTGCTGGAGGAAGTGCCCCGTGATGTGCACGACCAACCGGTCGACGGAGTCGTCACCCCCACACGAACCGTCACTCTCGCGTCGCACCGACGCTGATCATCTCTCCGAGGACGCCATGCCCACCTACTCCTATGCCTGCAAGACCTGCGGTCACCAGTTCGACGCCGTGCAGTCGTTCAGCGACGCCGCCCTCACCGAATGCCCCGAGTGCGGCGGCGTCCTGCGCAAGCAGTACGGATCGGTCGGGGTGACCTTCAACGGCTCCGGCTTCTACCGCACCGACTCCCGCTCGGGCGCAAAGTCCTCCGGCGGCGAGGGTGGTGGCGGCGGCGCCGCGCCTGCGTCATCATCGAAGACCGAGACGAAGGCACCGGCGGCATCGTCGGGCGCCTGACCGCGTCCCCCCACTTTCCACGCCCAGAACAGGAGCACCTCGTGATCAAAGGCTTCAAGGATTTCATCATGCGCGGCAACGTCATCGACCTTGCCGTCGCGGTCGTCATCGGCGGAGCGTTCACCGCACTCGTCACCGCCGTCGTCACCAGCATCATCAACCCGCTCATCGAGATCTTCTGGAAGCCGGATCCCAAGACCGGAGCCGCAGGGCCGCAGGTCATCGGTCTGCACGGCGACCCCGTCACCTTCCCCTTGGGCGGGCTGCTGAGCGCGATCATCTCATTCCTCGCCGTGGCGATCGTCGTGTACGTCGTCTTCGTCTACCCGATGAACAAGTTCAAGGAGCGCGCCGCGGCCAAGGCCGGCGTGGTCGAGGAGGAGACTCCGCTTCCCACCGAACAGGAACTGCTCGTGCAGATCCGCGACCTGCTCGAGAAGCGCGAGTCGGAGACCCCCAAGCTCTAGTAGTGCGGCGGAACGTCGCGCTTCATCCGCTCGTCGTTCGGCCCTGGCGTCCCGGTCACCGAGGTGGCCGGGACGTCGTCGTCTTCGGCGGGGAGGTCCGGCGTCGCATCGGTTCCGGGAACGGCTGTCAGGCGCGCACGACGCGCGCCGGGAACGCGTTCGACGCGCTGGCCGTCAGTCCCCGACATCCACGGGCTCGGTCGCGGTGTCGGCCGTGGGAGTCTCGGGCTCGATGCCGAGGATCGCAGCGATCCGCGAAGCGACGCCGGCCGGATCGCTGTAGAGGTCGAAGGCGTGAACGCGCACGTAGTGCCAGCCGAGGCGGCGGAGCGTCTGCGGACGGAGCCTCAGCGACTCGCGGAGCGACTCCCCCGTGGTCTCGGGGTCGCTGACGGCGACCACGGCCTTGCCGCGATGCTGGGCGACGATGGGGAGGAGGCCGCGATAGTCCACGTCCACCGCGATCCCGAGTCGACGGAGGTGCTGAGCGAGCACGAGGGTGAGCGGGTCGGCGAGATCCTCGAGGCGGGCAGCACGCGAGCGCGCGGCGATTCCGCTGAGGATGGCCATGAGGCTCGCAGCGCCCGACTCCAGACGCCCCTCTTCGAACGCCGAGGGACGGATGGAGGAGACGATCACCATCGACCGACGCGCGCGGGTCATCCCGACCGTGAGCAGGCGCTCGCCATCCGGTCCCGACAGGTCGCCGAAGTCGCTGAGCACCCGCCCGTGGCGCGTCAGGCCGAAGCCGAGGGAGAAGACGACGCGGTCGCGGCTCTCGGCCACCGACTCCTCGAGGGTCAGCACGGCGAAGGGCTCCGCGGTGTCGCGGCCCACGAAGTCGGCGACATCGCTCCGGCCGGCGAACGCCGCTTCGACGGCCGCGCGCACCCGTTCCGCGTGGCGGACGGAAGCCGTGACGACCATGAGCGACTCGGACGGCCGGTTCACAGCGTGCTCGACGACGAGGGTCACCACGCGCGCGACCTCGGCGTCGGGACTCTCCACCGCGCCCGTCTCGGGGTCCGGTGTGCCGGTGCCGCCCTCGACGTAGTCGACGCTGAGACTTCCCCGTCCGAGGTACGAGCCGGCCCACGGCAATGAGACCAGCTCGCCGCCGTAGAAGGCGTCGTTGACGAGCTCCGCCAGATCCTCGCCGCCCGCGCGGTAGCTACGAGTGAGGGTCTCCACGGGCACGAGCTCGGCCATCCGCTCGAACACGCTCGTCTCGTCGAAGGCGACCTCGAACTCGTCGGCCTCCTCGGGGCGACCCGCCGCGATGCGGAACGGGGTCGGCTTCTGGGTCACCGGATCACCGAAGAGCACCACTTGACGCGCCCGGCGCAGAGCCGGCGCGGCCTCTGCGAGACAGATGGCGGCCGCATCGGCGACGATCACGACGTCGAACGGGGGCTGATCGGGGATGGCGGGAACGTCGTAGGGAGACGAGATCCACACCGGCGCGAGGGTGCGCAGGAGCGTGGGAGCAGCCGAGACCAGTTCGGCGGCCGACGCCGCACCCCCGCGGAGCGCGGCCTTGAGCGCCGTCGCCTCCTCGGCCTCGTCGACGATCGCGATCTTCCAGCGCGTCGCGAGCTCTGCCGCCAGGAGCGGACCGCCGAATGCGGCGTGCGCCTCATCGACGAGGCGGAAGTCGCGTTCGAGACGGTCGACGACCGAGGTGTTGGCACCGAGGAGCGCGCGGTCCGACCGCAGCATGGCCTCGAGGGCCGACTGCCACCACGTGAACTCGAACTCCGCGGCGACATCCTCTTCGGACACATGACGCACCGACAGTTCGGTGAGCAGACCCTCCAGCCCGAGCTCGGCGAGCTGATCGCGCAACGTCGCCCGCTCGACGAGGTTGTCGAACACGTCGGACTCCGCGGCCAGTCCCGACAACGTGCGCAGGAGCTGCGCCACGGGGAGCCCGGCGAGCGGCTCGGTACGGCCGAGTGCGGCGTCGAGTGTGGTGAGGTCGGCATCGACGCGCTGCCACGCGGTGGCGACGTCGTCGAGTCCCAGGGGGATCTCGGGCGTCACACCCGCCTCGACGAGGCGCTGCCACTGGGTCCGCTGCTGCTGCACCTTCACGAGCGCCTCGTACATGTCGCCGATGTGCATGCCCGGACGCACGTACTCGCGGGAAAGCCGCCGCAGCCGTCGACGTTGCGCGCTGGACATCGAGGGGGAATCGCGCCGGTTGCCGTGCGCCTGGATGAGCTCGTCGAGGGGGCGTTCGAAAACCGTGAGGCTGAAGCGGTCGAGCGAGGCGCGGATCCCCTGCAGCAGACGGATGTAGGAGCCCAGCTCGGACACGGTGGCGAAGGGGCGCATGCGCGTCTGGGCGATGAGCTCGTACCCGCGCTCGAGGATCCCCGGCACTTCCGACCGGTGGAGCCGGCCCGCAAGGGCATGAGCGGACCGCGCCGCCTCCGTGCTCTCGAAGGACACCCCGTACCACGGCGAGTCGTTCGGCCCGAAGCGGAACTCGCCCAGCCGTGCCGCATCGGCCAGCGCGCTGGCCGCCTCCGCGCGACGGGTGGACAGGCGCTGGAGCGTCGGAAGGTCGAAGCGCGTCGTCGCCGACGGCTGCGGCGAACGCGCCGCGATCGTCGCGAGCTTCCGCAGCACCTCGAGCGGCGAGACGCCGAGTTGTCCATTGCGCTGCGTGAGCGCGTTGCGGTAGTCCCGCAGAACGGTGCGCAGGCGCACGAGCGCGTCGTCGACGTCGCTGACCTTCGGCGGCACGGCCTTCTCGTTGCGCGCGATCGCGCGGATGAGGTCGCGGTGGAGGCGTCGGGGCGTGACAGCGAGACCCGCCAGGCCGATGCCGGCCAGGCGATGGCGAACGCCGTCGAGCGTCGAACGACGGGTGCTCACCACGAGCACGCGCTTGCCGGAGCGGACGAGCTCACCGACGGCGTTGATGATCGTCTGGGTGCCGCCGGTGCCGGGGAGGGTGTGGACGGCGAGGGACTGCCCCGCCCGGATGCGGGCGAGCACCGCCTCCTGCTCGGCATCGGCGTCGAGGAGAAGCCGGTCGGAGGCCGGCGGCCGGTCGTCGGGGCCGTCGAACTCGGGAAGCGCACGCACCAGCGAGAGCGCCTCGCGATCGGCGGCGTGACCCGCGAGCGCGTTCAGCACCGGGTGGTCCAAGTGAGCGGCATCGCGTTCGAGGTCGGACGCGGCGTCGGCGAACGTCGAGACGATCAGTCGCGGCAGCACGGTGAACGTGGGGATGTGCGCTGTGAGGGACCGCAGGCGATCGATCACCGGCTGCGGCTTGAAGACGTTCTCGTCGTAGGCCATGTCGGCCAGCGCGCGGCCGTCGAGCTCGATGCCGAAGTGGGTGCGCGCGGCATCGACGAGTTCAGGATTGATCGCGAATCGGCCGTGCAGCGTCAGGTCGAAGTCGGAGTGATGACGCCGAATCGCGAGCGGCCGCAACAGAACGGGCGCGGTGTAGACCACGCCCCCGATACGCCACGAAGCCATTCCGACGGCCAAGTGCACCGTGTCGAGCCCGCGGGCAGTGCGCAGCTCGACATCTTTCGCGGCGATGCGTTCCGCCGCGAGCCGGGCCGTCCGCAGCGCCACTTCGTCGCGGAAGAGATTGGACAGGAGCGTCGATCGCCCCGTGATGAACTGCGGCAGACTGCCCGGGTGGGCCTTGGTGATGTCGATGCCCGCGTCGCCGTCGTCGGTGTAGTGCAAGAGCGTGGAGCGGCCACCGATCTGGGCCGCCTCTTCCCGAAGACGCGTGCGCTGAGCGATCGCGACGTGCGCGACCTCGGTGCCCGGTTCGGCCACGTCGAGAGTCGCGGGAGTCACCGTTTCCTCGTGCGCCACGTCGTTCACGTCCCGCACGGCGCCACCGTTCGCTCGCCACACACACGTCACCTTAGGCACCGCGGTGGGTCGATGGCCGTATCCGCTGCCGAGTTTCGCGCGATCCGGGGCCTGTGGGACCGTCGGACAGCAGCCGCCGGGCACTCCTCCCCACCGGCACACAGAGAGGTCGCCTCCCCAGAGACCGGTACCGAACGACTCGGGCCGTCGGGCGACGGCCATCATGGGGACATGACCTTCGCTCACTACTCGGTGCACCCCACGCCACTCGGCGACGCGTTCCTCGTCGTCACGGCGGACGGGCTCGTCACCCTCGATCTCCTCGGCGGCCCGGTCGATCACGCGGTCGAGGCATCCAGTCGCGTCCTCCACGTCGTTCCCGAGCACCGCCCCGATACCGTCGCGCCCGTCGCCGATCAGCTAGACGAGTATTTCGCCGGCGACCGGAGGGAGTTCGACGTGCGCGTGGATTGGCGACTCGTCGACGGCTTCACGAAAGCGGCGCTCCAGGCGGTGTGCGAGATCCCGTACGGCGAGACGGCGTCCTACGGCGAGGTGGCCATCCGCGCGGGCTCCCCCGGCGCCCACCGCGCCGTCGGCAGTGCCTGCGCGCGCACTCCGATCTCGATCATCGTTCCCGCCCACCGGGTGGTCCGCGCCGACGGCAGTCCCGGCGAGTACGGCCGCAGCCCGGAGCACAAGCTGTTCCTTCTGAACCTCGAGGCCCCCGCGCCTCGCACGCCGCGCGCGGGGCAGGGACGCGCGGCAGCGGGGTCGTCCGCGAGCGAGTAGGCCGCGCGCCGGACGGCCGACGGCCCCGCGCAGATGTTCCTGCGCGGGGCCGTCGGTGCCGGTGACCCCGACCTCAGTGGTCGACCGCTTTCTCTGCGCCGTGTCCCGTGAGCGACCGGACGTCCATCTCCGCCGCCTTCACCGGGTCCTCGGATCCGCGACGGGAGGTCACAGAACCGAGCCAGCCGAGGAAGAACCCCAACGGGATCGAGACGATGCCCGGGTTGTTGAGCGGCCAGATCGCGGTGCCGGTGTTCTTGAAGACACTCGTCTCGGTGCCCCAGAACACGGGCGACAGCACGATGAGGACGAGCGCTGCCGCCAGCCCCCCGTACATGCTCCAGACCGCGCCCCGCGTGGTGAAGTGGCGCCAGAAGAGCGAGTAGATGATCGTCGGCAGGTTGGCAGACGCCGCCACGGCGAAGGCCAACGCCACCAGGAAGGCGACGTTCTGGCCCTGCACACCGATCCCGCCGAGGATCGCCAGGACCCCGATCACCACGACGGTGCGCCGCGCGACCTTGACCTCCCCGTCGGCGGGCACCTTGCCCTTCTTCACGACGTTGGCGTAGATGTCGTGCGCGAACGACGCGGCCGCCGTGATCGTGAGCCCGGCGACGACGGCGAGGATCGTCGCGAAGGCGACCGCCGAGATGAACCCGAGGAGGATCGGCCCGCCGAGGTGAAGAGCCAGCAACGGTGCCGCGGAGTTGACGCCACCGGGCGCCGCCGCGATCTCCGCCGGCCCGACCAGCGCCCCCGCTCCGTAGCCGAGCACGAGGGTGAGGAGGTAGAAGAGGCCGATCAGCCAGATCGCCCAGACCACCGAGCGACGGGCCTCCTTGGCCGTCGGCACCGTGTAGAACCGCATCAGCACGTGCGGGAGCCCCGCGGTGCCGAGCACCAGCGCGACGGCGAGCGAGATGAAGTCCCATGGGTTCTTGCCGTACTGCAGACCTGGCCCGAGGATCGCGTCCTTCGGGTCGGTCGTGGAGGCCGCGACCGCGCCCTCCAGCAGCGTGTTCAGGTTGAAGCCGTTGATCGCGAGCACCCAGATGGTCATCACGATCGCGCCGCCGATGAGGAGGAAGGCCTTCACGATCTGCACCCACGTGGTGCCCTTCATCCCGCCCACGAGGACGTAGACGATCATCAGCACGCCCACGACGGCCACGACGATCGACTGCCCCAGCTGCTCGGTGATCCCGAGCAGGAGCGAGACGAGGCCACCGGCACCCGCCATCTGCGCGAGCAGGTAGAAGAAGCACACGGCGAGCGTCGTGATCGCCGCCGCCATCCGCACCGGGCCCTGTTTGAGCCGGAAGGAGAGGACGTCAGCCATCGTGAACTTGCCGGTGTTGCGCATCAGCTCCGCCACCAGCAGCAGCGCGACCAGCCACGCAA
>JBMDWQ010000297.1:0-5016 GCA_048594675.1 Microbacterium sp.
GGCGAGCAGACCGAGATCGAGCGCGAGTACTGGCTTCCCATCGAGCAGAACACCGGAGACGAGATCGGAGCGTTCTGGCGCCACTACCTCGTGATGCTCACGGGGCGCGAAGTCACCGTCACCGGCGGGCGCGGCGTCTACGACACCTTCCGCGCGCGCTTCCCCCGGCTGGACATCGATTCCCTTCGCATCCACGCCGCACAGTGGCGCGAGTTCTCGGAGATCTACCGCACGCTGATCGAGCCGGCGGCGATCGACGACACGGCGCTGCGCGATCAGTTCGCCTGGCTGAACACCTTCGGGCGAGGAATGTACCCGCTCGTCATGGGCCTGTATCGGGACTATCTCCACGGTTCGCTCCCCGCGCACGACCTCGTGAGAATCGTCGAGTACCTGCAGTCGCTCCTGTTGCGCCGGGAGATCCTGGGGCTTTCCAACGATCGTCTCGTCGCCCGCCTGTGCCGTGCGTCGACCCTCGGGATCGACGCTCTCTCGCACGCGATCGGACGCATCACGCCGTCCGACCAGAGGACGCGGGTCGGACTCAAGTACAGCGCACTCCCCCACGCCACCTACGTGCTCGGCCGCCTCTCCGACGTCTCGCCCCACGAGCCCGTCGACCTCGACCACCTGGTTCCGCTGGCTCCGGGTGACGAGTGGAGCGGTGACGGCACGCGCCGCTGGGCAGACCTCAGCGACGACGAGCAGAACGCGCACCGTGCCCTCGCGCCCACACTCGGAAACCTCGCCCTCCTCGAACCCGAGCTGGCCGAGCGGGCCTTCGACCTCGACTTCCCCACCAAGCGGGGTATCTACGCCCGGAGCGATATCGCGCTCAGCCGGGAGGTCGCCGAGACCGTCACGTGGGGAACGGCCGCGATCGCCGCCCGTACGGAGCATCTCACCGCCGCCTTCATGCGCGTGTGGTCACGGCCCGATGTCGTCGGCATCGACGACGACAACCTCACCCCCGTGCTCGACGCCAAGATGCGTCGCGGATGGCCTCCGGGATGGCAGCGCGAGTTCGACTACGTCGAGTTCCGCGGCGAGCACTGGGAGGTCAAGGACGTCAAGTACCTCTTCCACCGCATCTTCCAGCGCCTGTGGGCGGAGTCCCGCCAGAGCGTCATCGACTTCAGCGCACGCCGCGGTGGGCCCGTGTACCCCGCGATGGCGTGGAACGGCCAGTGGGACGAGATCGCCCCGGGCCAGTTCCTCTACCTCGGGTGGGACTCGCGGTACATGCTCTCCGCCGTCCAGGGCGTGCTCGATGAGGCCGGATGGGCGTCCGATGTCTTCCTCAAGTACTCCTACATCGGCGACGCGATGCCCTGACGTTAACGCCGTCGCTCATGCCTCGGCCAGCACGAGGGTGTTCTCCCCGCTGTCGCGCAGGATAACCGACCGACCGCTCGGCTCACGCGAGACCTCGGACAGCGCGGCGCCCATCGAACGCAAGCGAACGACGTCTGTGTCGAAGTCGTCGCTGTAGATCACGACGACGGGCTCGTCGGAGCCCCGTGCCTCGGCATCGGGAAACAGCCAGATCCCGGCGTCGCCTGCGCCGCCAGGCCCGACGTGAACGGCGCGGAAACCCGGGTAGATCTCCCGATCGAACAGTACCGAGAATCCGAAAGCAGCCCCATAGAACGACACCGCCGCCTCGAGGTCGGGAACGCGTACGACGGCTCGCCCAATCCGGTTCATGTGTCTTCTCCTTCTTGTCCGGTGGTGGTTGTGAGTTCGGATGCGCCCACGTGTCGCTCCACGAAAGCTCGTGAGAGGCGAGCGTCCTCGAGGTATGCACGCACGCGGTTGCGCACGGCCGCGGCGTCGGTCTCGTCGGGTGCCGTGAGCGCATGGAGCGCGAGGCCGTCGAGGAAGGCATGAAGACGAGCCGCCGCGTCGTCGAGGTCGCCCGCTCCATCATCAGGTGCCGTCACCGCGAGGACTGCACGACAGACTCCACGGACGTCGTCGTGGAGAGCGCGTGCTTCGCCGCTCAGGCTCTCGTCGGTGATCGCGAGAAGTCCGAGCTGAAGTTGAGCGACAAGTTCCAGCCGCCGCTCCGCGTCCAATGGCAGTAGCTCCTCGAGAACGCCGACGGCTCGCGCCATTCCCTCACCCTCCACCGCGCGGATTCGAGCGCCCGCACGACTGCGGATCTCGGCCAGACAGAAACGGCGCAGTGCCGCCTGCGTGGGAAACGCGCGCCGAAGCGACGCGACCGCGAGCCCCGACTCCGCCGCCACGGCGCGAACGCTCACCCCGGCGATCCCGTCGCGCTCCAGCACCCGGAGAGCGGCGGCCGCGATCTCCCGCTCGCGCTGGTGCGGATCGATTCGGGTGACCACGATCAGCTCCGAGCCTCGAGCGCGGCCGCCGGTTCTCGTCGCGGCCACACGGTGTAGCTCACCGCCCAGATGACATCGACGGCGACGATGATCCCGAGGATCCGCAGATACCCTTCGAGCGCCGCCGTGCGCTCGGGCGCGTCCACCACGAGAACCAGCGCACCGATGATGCCGGCGGCGATCGCGGCGGCCACAAGGGTGAGGCCGACATCACGCCAGCATGCCCGGGTGTACGCCGCGCCATAGAGCTTCGGCCGTGGCGGCGCACCGTCGAATCGGCGGGCGAACACAGAATCCGCCCACGCGATCATGCGGTGGCCGTAGGCGATCGACACACCGATGTAGAGGGCGGCCAGCCCGTGATGCCACGACGCCGTACCACCGCCGAGCAGGTCGACCGCGACGAGGATCAGGAGCACCGCGTCGATAACGGGCGCAAGAGCCAGGAGGACGAGCCCCAGTCGACGCCGGCGCAGCAGATAGCGCGCGGAGAGCCCCGCGAGGATCGCGACCCAGAAGGCCACTTCGCACGCGATGATCGCGATCAGGATCATGCCATCCTCCAATTAGTACACGTGTACTCAATGGAGTGTAGATGATCTCGTAGGGTGGAGTCATGCGCGCCGGACGGAACTTCATCATCTTCTGCCTCTGTGTCGCCGCCCTCGGGGTCATCGTGCCCTTCTTCGCCGCCTGGATGCAGTCCGGCACCGAGTACGGCGGTCTCGATGCGATCCGAATCGGCTGGTTCTACGTCGTTCCGATCTCCCTGATCTGCGCTGCGGGCACGGCGGTGCTCATGGTGATCGCGCTCATCGTCTCCCGTGTTCGAGAGCGGCGCGCACGCCACTGACGGCGACGCCGCGTGCAGCGATCGCGGCATATCGCGGCGTCGATAGACTGCGTCCACCGTCAGCGTCGACTCACCCGAATCAGGAGTTCCCATGCGCAAGCGCTGGATCGCGCTCATCGTCGTCGGTGCCGTCCTCCTTCTCGCCATCGCCGGCGGGTACTGGGCAGGACGCCACCTCTTCCACATGCCCTCGGCGCGCGGCGTCGACTCCGTCATCGGCGAGCTCAAGGGAACGCGGGTGCTCGGGGTGTTCGCCCACCCCGACGACGAACAGACCGTGAACGGACTCTTCTGGCGCGCGAAGGATCGCGACGGCGCCTACACGGCCATGATCACGATGACCGCCGGCGAGGCGGGGCACCAGACACCGGAAGTCGCCAGGCAGAGCGACCTGGGGATCGTGCGCAAAGCGGAGGCCCTGAAGAACAGCTTCCACTTGGGCGTCGATGAACACGAGGTGTGGGACTACCCCGACGGCGGCGTTCCCGGCGTGTCGGAAGAGGAGCTCGTCTCCCGGGTCGTCGAGACGCTGAAGCGCGTGCGGCCGGATGTGGTCGTCGGTTTCTGGCCCGCGAGCGGGGCGACCGGCCACAAGGACCACATGGAGGCGGGGCGGATCACCGAGCTCGCGATCGCACGTGTGGCGGCCGAAGGCGGCTCCTACCGGGGTCCCGCGCACCTCGTTTACACGATCAGTCCGACGACCGCTCTGGAACTGTTCGGCGGTGAGCAGGGAAAGCTCGTCGTCGCCAACCAGCCCGACCCCGAGTACGCGATGTCGGCAGAGGTGGGAAAGAAACACGACGGGTGGCGCATCCACGCTTCGCAGGCGGATTATCTGCAGTCGTCCTACGGCCTCCCCGCGTGGCTCGTCTACGCCCTGTGGGACCAGGAGTTCTACCACGTGCGGGATCTCGCGGCGGATCCCCTCACGCCGTAGCGGCGCATCGCCCCGACGTCAGTCCGCGGCCGCGTAGTGCGCGATCTTCTCGTCGAGCACCCCGATCGCGCGCTCGAGCTGCGACATGCGGCGTTGCAGCTCGGCACGATGAGCGGTAAGGAAGGCGACGCGATCGTCGGACGAGGCCGTGCCGCGCAGGATCGAGGTGAACTCGCGCAGGTCGGCGATCCCGAGGCCCGCCGAACGCAGGCAGCTCAGGAGCCCGACCCAGAACACGTCGTCTTCGGAGTAGCGCCGGTGCCCCCCGGCAGCTCGAGCGACCGGACCGAGCAGGTGCTCCTTCTCGTAGTACCGGAGTGTGTCGAGAGAAAGCCCCGTCCGCTCGACCACCTCACCCGGCGACAGTGTTGCCGTCATTCGATTCCTCCCTCGCGCGGCTCGGCACCGATGTCGCCGCACCTCGTCCAGCTTGGCACCTGGAGCGCGCTCCAGGTCACGCCGTCGTGCGGGGATGATGCCGAACGGTGCGTGTATCCCGGACGACGGAACGCGCCGAATCGAGCGCGCGCCCTGACGGTAGTGGCGCAAATCGGACGACGACCTGACCGACCACCCCTACGATCACGCACATGACAGGCCTCCCCCGCCGAACCCGAGCCGGCTACGCCCTGGGCGGCGTCGCGTCCGGCACCTATGGAACGGTGCCCGGACTCATCCTCATGCCTTTCCTCACGGACCTGCTCGGAGTCGAAGCGGTCATCGCCGGCCTGATCGTGTTCGCCCCCAAGGCGTGGGACTTCTTCCTCAATCCGATCGCCGGCACGCTGAGCGACAGGTCCCGGCACCCGCTCGATCGCCGGCGGCCGTTCATCCTCCGCGCCGGGCTCCTGCTCGCCCTCGCCTTCGTC
>JBMDWQ010000298.1:0-23105 GCA_048594675.1 Microbacterium sp.
GCGGTGCACGCCGAGAACGAGGTGCTGCGCTGGCTGGCGGCGGAGTTCGGGCTGCCGACGGGGGCCGGCGGGGCGTTCGTCCAGGGCGGCACGCTGGGGAACCTCTCCGCGCTCGTGGCCGCCCGGCACGCCGCGGCGGACGCCGGTGCGCGTCCCGACCGCTGGCGGATCGTCTGCAGCGCGGAGGCGCACTCCTCGATCGCCTCCGCGGCGCGCGTGATGGACGTCGACGTCGTGACGGTGACCCCCGACGCCGGCGGGGTGCTGCGAGGCGAAGCGGTGCGCGAGGCGCTGGAGGCGCACGGCGACAGCGTGTTCGCCGTCGTGGCGACGGCGGGGTCGACGAACTTCGGGATCGTCGACGATCTCGCCGGCATCGCGGCGGTGACGCGCGCCCACGGAGTCTGGCTCCATGTCGACGGCGCCTATGGGCTCGCCGCCATGCTGAGCCCTCGTGCGCGGGACCGTTTCGCGGGCGTCGAGCACGCCGACTCCCTCGTGGTCGATCCGCACAAGTGGCTCTTCGCCCCGTTCGACGCGTGCGCGCTGATCTATCGCGATCCCGAGCTCGGGCGTCGCGCACACACCCAACACGCGGAGTACCTCGACACCCTCACCGAGACGAGCGACTGGCGCCCCTCGGACTTCGCCGCGCACCTCACGCGTCGCCCGCGGGGACTGCCGCTGTGGTTCTCGCTCGCGACGTATGGCGCCGCCGTGTATCGCGATGCCATCACGGCGTCGCTCGAGCTGGCGCAGCAGATCGCCGCGGAGATCGAGGCGCGGCCGGAAGTGCGGCTCGTGCGTCGTCCGCAGCTCGGCGTCGTCGTCTTCGAGCGCGTCGGCTGGGAGAAGGCGGACTACGTCGCGTGGTCGAACCGGCTGTTGGACGAGCAGCACGCCTTCGTCACCCCGTCCAGCCACGCCGGACGCACGAACGCCCGGTTCGCGATCCTCAACCCCCGGACGACGTTCGCGCACCTCACCGGGATCCTCGACACGATGCGGTGACCGGGGCGCGGATCCAGAGCCTCGCTCACACCCGGAGACCCGCGCCGGAACGGGAGAAGGCCCCGGGCCGAAGCCGATCGGCCGGGACCTCCTCCGGTGAGGCGGGGAGAAGAACGGTGACCCGAAACACCGCCTGCTCGACCCTGTCCCACCTGATGTTGCGTACCCCACGGTAGGGGATCATCCCGAGCGGGGTCGCCCCATTGACGCCGGGCCTGCGCGTCTGGTAGCACCCGGCCGAGGATGCGGCCCACGTCGGTGGCGGCGTCTAGCATCGCGCTCGTGGCCCCCGATGATCTCCTGCCGGCGCCGTGCCTGCTCTGCGGAGCCCCGCGGGGCTCCCGCGGACATGACGGGTGGCGATGCGGCGTGTGCGGATGGCGAGTGGGCGACGCCCCCGATCCGGACCTGCCGCCGCCGCGCATCGACATCGTCTACTACGTCCGCTGGCGGGAACGCATCAAGATCGGCACGTCGCACCGGCCACGGCAGCGCCTGGCCGCGGTGCGCCACGAGGAGCTCCTGGCCTTCGAGCGCGGCGGGCGCGACCTCGAGCAGCAACGCCATCGGGAGTTCGCCGACCTCCGCGTCGGCGGGGAGTGGTTCCGCGCCGATGCACGGCTGTGTGCGCACATCCTCGCGGTGGGCGAGGGCGCCCCGCCGTGGGAGTCGTACGCCCGATGGGTGGCGGAGGCCTACCGCGATCGCTGAGAGCCACCCCGCCTGCCACCTCCAGGATATCGCGGGGGTGGGGGCTTGCGGCAAGGGCCCCCGCGGGGCGGATACTGGTCGGCCGCCCGCTGATGAGGAGACCCGTGTTCGCTCTTCCGCCCCACCTGTCCGACAAGGCCACCCCCGCGCGCATCGCGGCCGACGAGCGGCAGTTCGCCGCCATCTCGACCGCCCTGGCGCACGAGCGCGACGACCTCGAGCGTCGCCGCGCCGAGCAGCTGCGCACCCCGACACGACACGGCGAAGCGGCCCTGGAGCGCGACCTGGCCGTGCACCGGATGACGGCGCGACTGCGGATCCTCCGACGCTTCGGCATCGACGCGTGTCTCGGCCGAATCGTCCACGACGACGGGTCTGTCCAGTACATCGGGCGCTTCGGCATCAGCGGGGATGACGGAGAGGTGCTGCTCGTGGATTGGCGGACGCCGGCCGCCGAGCCCTTCTTCGCGGCGACCCTCGCCCACCGGCACGGTGTGCGCAGCCGGCGACGCTACCGATGGCGCGGAGGAGCGGTCGTCGACTACGGCGACGAGATCTTCGACGGCGAGGCCACCGCCGACCTCTCCCCCGATGACCAGTCCGCGTTCATCGCGAGCCTCGGCGCCACCCGGTCCTCGCGCATGCGCGACGTGCTGGGCACGATCCAGTCCGATCAGGACGCCATCATCCGGGCGCCCGCGGCCGGCGCGCTCGTCGTCGACGGCGGTCCGGGAACGGGCAAGACCGTCGTCGCCCTGCACCGCGCCGCCTACCTCCAGTACGCCGATCCGCGGCTGGGGCCGGGCAAGGGCGGGATCCTCGTCGTGGGCCCGCACACCCCGTACCTGGCGTACGTGGAGGACGTCCTCCCGAGCCTCGGCGAGGAGGGCGTGCTGCTGTGCACCCCGCGCGACCTCGTTCCGGAAGGCGCGACCGCGCGCACGGAGGAGGATCCTCGTGTCGCTCGACTCAAGGGTGACGCGCGCCTCCTGGACGCCGTCGAGCCGGCTGTCCGCGTGTACGAGCAGCCGCCGACCCGCGCGCTCCTCGTGGAGACGCCGTGGCGCGACCTCTGGGTGACCCCGCAGCACTGGGCCGACGCCTTCGCCACCGCCGACCGCACCCTCCCCCACAACGATGCCCGCGACCAGGTGTGGGAGGAGCTCCTCGACATCCTCGTGGACGAGCACGGCGACGTCGACGGCGATCTCGTCCGGGTGCACCGGGCCCTGGCCCGCGACGAGGAGCTGGGCCGCGCGTTCCGCCGCGCCTGGCCGATCCTCGATCCCGCCCGCGTCGTGGCGGATCTGTACCGCGTGCCGTCGTACCTTCAGGAGTGCGCGCCGTTCCTCACCGACGCGGAGCGCGCCGTGCTGATCCGCGCCGACCCGGCGGCGTGGACGACGGCCGACCTCCCCCTCCTCGACGAGGCCCGCGCCCGGATCGGCGATCCCGAGGAGGTCCGTCGTCGCCACCGCCACGCGGCGTCGCAAGCGGCGGAGCGGGCGGTGCGCGCCCGTGTGGTGGAAGACCTCGTCGCCGCCGACGACAGCGACCTCAAGCTGATGTCGATCCTCACCGGCCAAGACGCCGAGAACAGCCTGCTGGCCGACGATGCGGGAGCGCCCGCCGCGGATGCGGCGACCGGCACGTTCGCCCACCTCATCATCGACGAGGCGCAGGAGCTGACCGATGCGCAGTGGCGCATGCTGCTGCGGCGGTGTCCCTCGCGGAGCGTGACGGTGGTCGGAGACCGCGCCCAGGCGCGCGAGGGGTTCCCCGAGTCGTGGGAGGAGCGACTCTCCCGCGTGGGCCTGGAACGCGCGGCGCGCGCCGAGCTGACGATCAACTACCGCACTCCCGCGGAGGTGATGGAGGTCGCCGCTCCCGTCATCCGCGCCGCGCTTCCCGACGCCAACGTGCCGGTCTCGGTGCGCGCGACGGGCATCCCCGTGCGCACCGGAGCGGTGGAGGAGCTCGATGCCGTGCTCGAGGAATGGCTCGCCCGGAACGAGGAAGGGATCGCCGTGGTGGTCGGCGGCGAGCCGCGCGACGCGCACCCCCGCGTCCGCTCCCTCTCGCCGTGGGAGGCCAAGGGGCTCGAATTCGACCTCGTCGTGCTCGTGGACCCCGACCGGCTGGGTGCGGGGCTCACCGGCGCCGTCGATCGCTACGTCGCCATGACCCGCGCCACGCGAGAGCTGGTCGTGCTCGCTCCCGCCGCGGCGGGCTAGGCGGAGAGGCGGCCGAGGTCGCGGCCGGCCTCGTGCAGCCAGCGGGCAGGGTCGGCGAGCGACTCGCGCGCGCCGCCGGCGCGCTCTGTGAGCGACACCGTTGCGGCGAAACCGGACACGTCCGCCGCGGGGTCGATCCGCCCCGCCACCAGGACGACGGGCACGCCCGCGGCGGCCGCCCGCGCGGCTACCAGTCCGGGCACCTTGCCCGCCGCCGACTGGCCGTCGAAGGCTCCCTCCCCCGTGACCACGACGTCGGCGGAGGCGATCGCCTCATCGAGACCGACGAGGCGGGCGACGTCGTCGGCACCCGGCCGCAGGCGCGCGCCCCACGCCGCGAGCGCCAGCCCCGTGCCTCCCGCCGCTCCCGCGCCCGGAAGGTCGGGATCGGCACCCGACAACCTGGGATACGCGCGGAGGAGGCCGGCCCACCGCGCGAGGGCGGCATCGACGAGCGGCACGTCGTCCGGACCGAGGCCCTTCTGCGGGCCGAACACGGCGGCGGCGCCCTCGGGCCCGGCGAGGACGTGGGTGACGTCGGAGAGCACGGTCACCCCGCCGGGCGGGAGGGGGCGCAGTCCGGACAGGTCGAGCGAAGCGGCCTCGCGCAATCCGCGGGCGCCGGGCGCCACCGGCGCCCCGGCGGCGTCCAGGACTCGCGCGCCGAGCGCCGTCAGCATCCCGGCTCCGCCGTCGGTCGACGCCGACGAGCCGATCCCGACGACGAGGCGATCGACTCCGCGATCCAGGGCCGCAGCGATCGCCTGACCGAACCCGACGGTGTCGGCGTCCCACGGCCGGAGCTCGCCCCCGAGCATCTCGATCCCGCTCGTCGCGGCCAGCTCCACCACGCCGACCCGCTCACCCGCGCCACGCTCCGTCGCGCCCGGGGAAGCCTGCGAGACGGGGGCAGCGGGAAGCAGCAGCCACGACGCGGCCACGGCGCGCCCGTGCGGGCCACGGACGACGACGGGAACGCGCTCCGCATCGGCGACGGCCGACGCGAAGGCGTCCAGTGTCCCCTCCCCGCCGTCGGCCATCGGCCGCGCGAGGATCGCGGCCGACGGGTCGGCCTCGCGCCATCCCCGGGCCAGAGCGGCGACGGCGGCAGCGGCGCCGAGGGAGCCCTTGAAGCTGTCGAGGGCGAGGACGACGCGCGTCATCGTGACGAGGTCGCCGGTCGCGGAGGGGTGCTCTCCCGCAGCAGCACCTCGAGGCGCAGGGTCTCTGATTCGCCCGTCCAGTCGGCGTCGATCGCGGCACGGAAGGCCCGGTAGCCCACGTCTTCGAGCGGGATGCGCACCGTCGTCAGCGCGGGCGACACATCGCGGCCGGTGGGGATGTCGTCGAAGCCGGCGAGGGCGACGTCGTCGCCGACGCTCCGGCCGGCCGCGCGCAGGGCGGCGAGGGCCCCGATGGCCACGACGTCGCTGATGCCGAACACGACGGTGCCGGGGGCGATCCCCTCCGACAGCGCCTGCGTCATGAGCTCGTGTCCGGAGTCGCGGCTGAAGGTTCCGCGCAGAATGCGGGGCGCTGTGCCGCCCCCCGCCGTGAACCCGGCGACGAAGCCGTCCACGCGGTCGTCTGAGGTGATGGTGCCTTCTGCCGCCGCCAGCACGACGGCCTCCCGATATCCCCGGCCGGCGAGCGCGGCGCCGAGCGCCTCCGCACCACCCCGGTTGTCGAGGGTCACCGTCCGGACGCCGGGCATGTCGGCGCCGAGCGCGACGACGCGGCCTCCCGCGGCCGAGACGAGGTCGATCTCGGCCGCGAGCTCTCGCGAGAGCTCCGACGACGAGCGCGACGCGGCCAGGATCAGCCCCCGCGGTCGCTGTCCGCGAAGGGCCCGGACCAGGCGGACCTCGCGTTCGGGATCGCGCTCGGTGATGGCCACGGTCACGATCAGCCCCGCTTCGTCGGCGCCGCGTGCGACCCCGGAGGCGATCTGACCGAAGTACGGGTCGGCGATGTCGGCCACCAGGAGCGCAATGATGGCCGAGGTGCCGCGCGCCGTGGCCTGAGCCGAGAGGTTCGCGGTGTACCCCAGTCGCTCGGCGGCTGCCTCGACCCGCTCACGGTAGGAGTCCGCGACCTTCCGCGTGGAGCCGTTGAGCGCCCGTGACGCCGTCGCCAGCGACACACCCGCCTCGCGTGCGACGTCGTCGAGAGTCACCGCACCCACGCGCGGAACAGCGGAGGCGTCGTCGGTCATGCTCGTGATTCTAGGGGGGTGCCCGTCGGCGCCGTGCCCGCACCCTGGCCCGCGATCGGCGGGAGGTGGGGGGAAACGGCGGCGGCGAAGCCCGCGGCCGTGCGGCGGAGCGCCTCGGCCGGGTCGGTGTCCCAGATCTCCTCGTGGAAGATCTCCACCTCGATGTCGCGGTCGTATCCCGTCGCGACGACGGCACGCGTGAGGGCGCCGAGGTCGATCACGCCGTCGCCGGGGTAGTGGCGCGACAGCAGCACGTCGGCCGGGAGCGGGGTCTTCCAGTCGCACACCTGGTAGGTCGCGATCCGACCCTCCCGGCCCGCGCGGGCGATGGCCGGCAGCACGTCGGGGTCCCACCAGATGTGGAAGGTGTCGACGGCGGCTCCCACGACCGCGGGATCGAAGTCGGCCGCGATGTCCAGGGCCTGACCGAGCGTCGAGACGACGCACCGGTCCGATGCGTACATCGGATGCAGCGGCTCGATCGCGAGCGTCACCCCGGCAGCTCGGGCATCCGGGGCCAGCTCGCCGATCGCATCGCGCACCCGGCCGCGGGCACCCGCGAGATCGCGGGATCCCTCCGGAAGGCCACCGGCGACGAGCACGAGCACCGCGGTGGAGCCGGGGGCGCCCGCCGCGGCGAGGGTGGCCGCTTCGTCGATCGCCCGTCGGTTGTCATCGAGCGAGGCGCGCCGGGCGGGGCCGTCGGGCATCGTGAAGAACCCGGAGCGGCAGTGGGTCGTGAACCGCAGTCCCGATCCGGCGAGCATGCGGGCGGCCTCGGCGAGACCGACCTCCTGCACCGGCTCCCGCCACAGTCCGATCGCCTCGATGCCCGCCTCGGCCGTGACGCGCAGGGCGGTGGCGAGATCGGCACGCTTGATCGTCGCCTGGTTGATCGACAGGCGCGGATCGGGGACTGTCATGCGTCCACCCCGTTCAGGCGGAGCATCGCCGTCCACCGCGCCGCGGCGAGGCCCGGATCCTCCAGCGCACCCGAGGCGTTCGCGAGTTCCACGATCCGCGACAGGTGCGGGAGGCTCCGCGCCGAGTGCAGCCCGCCCACCATCTGGAACGCCGCCTGGTGGCCGTTCAGCCACGACAGGAAGGCGACGCCGGTCTTGTAGTAGAAGGTCGGCGCCGCGAACACCTGACGGCTGAGCTCCTCGGTGGGACCGAGGATCGCGAGGTACCGGTCGGGGCGACCGTCGTCCAGCGCCTGGATCGCCGCGGAGGCGACGGGAGCGATCGCGGCGAAGGCGCCGAGGAGGGCGTCGGAGTGCTGGCGGGCAGACGACGGGTCGCGGGGCGGCTGCGGGGCTTCCGGCACCTCGCTGCCGCCGATGAGCCCGACGTAGTTGAAGTCGTCGCCGGTGAACATGCGCACCCCCTCGGGCAGGCGCTCGCGCACCGAGACCTCCGACTCCGCATCGAGGAGGCTCATCTTGACCCCCGCCACCGTGCCGGGATTCTCGGCGATCACCTGCAGCAGCACCTCGGCCGCCGCACGCCAGTCGTCGGAGCCGAAGTACCCCGCCAGCTGCGGATCGAACGCCGTGCCGAGCCAGTGCAGCACGACCGGGGCGGAGGCTGCCGCCAGCACGTCGCGGTACACCCGGCGGTAGTCCTCGGCCGACTCCGCGGCGCGCGCGAGGTGACGGGACGCCATGAGCACCGGCCCCGCGCCCTGCTCCTCGGCGAAGTGGAGCTGGGCCTTGTAGGCGTCGACCACCTCGGTCAGCGTGAGGTGCTCGGCGTCGACATGGTCGGTGTTGACCCCCACGACCACCGCGCCGCCTTCCTCCCGGGCGACCGCCGCCGAGCGGGCGATCAGCTCACGGGTGGCGGCGGCGTCGAGCCCCATGTTCCGCTGGGCGGTGTCCATGGCGTCGGCCACGCCCAGTCCCCACGAGTAGACGTGTCGGCGGAAGGCGAGGGTCGCGTCCCAGTCGATCTCGGCGGGGCGACCCGGCGTGTTGTCGGCCGACACGAGCGGGACGACGTGGGCGGCGGCGAAGGCGACGCGGCTGCGCAGCGCCTCCGTGGGACGCGCCCGCTCGGCCGGAGCGGCCAGCGCCACGCGACGGACCGCACCGGGGGAGGAGAGGAGGGGGAGATCGGTCATGGCGCGTCCGCTCAGTCCAGCGAGAGGACGGGGAGCTCGATCCGGCGGCCCTCGGCAGAGGAACGCAGGCCGGCCTCGGCCAGCTGCACGCCGCGGGCGCCGGAGAGGAGGTCGAACGGATAGGGCGTCCCGTCCGCGTAGGAGACGAGGAACTCCTCCCACTGCTGGCGGAAGCCGTTCTGGAACACCTCGTTCGTGGGGACCGTCGCCCAGTCGGCGTCGTAGTCGTGGTCATCGGCGAGGTCGGGGTTCCACACCGGCTTCGGCGTCTGGTTGCGGTGCTGGATCTTCGCCCCGAACAGCCCCACCACGGCCGAGCCGTGCGTGCCGTCGACCTGGAACTGCACGAGCTCATCGCGGTCCACGCGCACCGTCCACGACGAGTTGATCTGCGCCACGACGCCTCCCGCCAGCTCGAACACGCCGTACGCGGCGTCCTCGGCCGTCGCGGTATAGCGCTCGCCGTTCTCGTCCCAGCGTTCGGGGATGTGCACGGCCGCCTGCGCGTACACGCTCTTCACGTCGCCGAACAGGTTCTCCAGCACGTAGTTCCAGTGCGGGAACATGTCGACGATGATCCCGCCGCCGTCTTCGGCGCGGTAGTTCCAGCTGGGGCGCTGCGCCGGCTGCCAGTCCCCCTCGAACACCCAGTAGCCGAACTCGCCGCGCACCGAGAGGATGCGACCGAAGAACCCGGAGTCGATGAGGCGCTTGAGCTTCTGCAGCCCGGGCAGGTAGAGCTTGTCGTGGACGACGCCGGTCTTCACGCCGGCCGCCGCGGCCAGACGTGCGAGCTCGAGCGCCTCGTCCACCGTCTCAGCCGTGGGCTTCTCGGTGTAGATCGTCTTTCCCGCGGCGATCGCCTTGCGCAGCGCCGACGCGCGGGCCTTCGTAACGAGGAAGTCGGCGTAGATCTCCCAGCGTGGGTCGGCGAGGGCGGCGTCCAGATCGGTCGTGTAGTCCTCGATCCCGTGGCGTGCGGCGAGGTCGGCGAGCTTCGCCTCGCTGCGCCCGACCAGGAGCGGGCGGACGGTCAGGCGCGAGCCGCCGGGCAGCTCGATGCCGCCTTCGTCACGGATCGCGAGGATCGAGCGCACGAGGTGCTGGCGGTAGCCCATGCGTCCGGAGACGCCGTTCATGATGATGCCGACCTCGCGGACAGCGGGAGAGGGCGGCGTGACGGCGGCAGGGCTCGTCACGTCGACGGCGACGTCGTCACGGGTGGTCGTCTCTGACACGGTGTTTCCTTCTCTCGGGCGCCGAAATGCCCGCAATCATGCAGGTAAGCGCTTTCCAGGTGCAGCCATCCTGACATCGGAACGCGCTTTCCGCAAGCGGCGACCGGGACCTCGTCCCCCTGGTTGACACGTTTCATCTCGCGGGTTACGCTCCCGGAAAGCGCATTCCCCCGGCGCGGAAATCGATGGTGATTCCCATGACCTCCCCCTCTTCGTCCGTCTCCACCTGGGCGCTGCGCGCTCATGCAGCGTGCGAGTGGGTGTGGTGGGCCTTCGTGCTGAATGTGCTCTGGGCGGTGTTCGCGCTCGCCGGCGGCGTCGTCCTGGGTGCGGCGCCGGCGACCGTCGCCGCGACGACGCTGACCCGGCGACGGCTTCGCCACGAGAGGTTTCCGGTCGTCCGCTCGTTCGCGAAGGCGTGGCGCACCGACCTCGTCCGCGCCAACCTCGTCGTGGGCCCCCCGATGCTGGCGGCCGCCTTGCTGGGCCTGCAGCTGGGGGCGGTCACCGTCGCCGGCTCCTTCGGCTCGGCGAGCTCGATCGCCGTCGCGGGCGCCTTCGCGTTCGCCTTCGCGCTCGCGGCGATCGTCACCGTCTTGTACACGCACTACGAGCTGCCGCTCGGGGCCTACCTGCCCACGGCGTCACGCTGGATGCTGCGCAACCTCGCCCCGGCGCTCCTGCTGCTGGTGGCGGCGACCGGCGTGGTCATCGCGACCCTCCTCGTGCCGGGCCTTCTGCCCCTCCTCACGATCGGCGGGTGGCTGAGCATCGCCACGGCCCTGTGTGTCGCATTCTTCACCGCCAACGACCGCCTCGTGGCAGAGCAACCGACCTGACCCGGGACCGCCCTCCGGGGCAGCCCCTCTCCGCGCACCGCGCGCACCACACCCCATAAAGGAGTTCCCATGCAACGCAGCAGACGACTGACCGCAGTGGCGCTGGTCACCGCCGGCGCCCTCGCCCTCGCCGGATGCACGAACGGCGGCAGCACAGAACCGGCGGACCTCGACAGCATCTCGCTGATGGTGCCCTACCTCGTGACCACCGCGCCCGAGCCCGACAATGAGATCCATGCGGCGCTGGAAGAGATCGCCGGCGTCGATCTCGACATCACCTGGGTGCCCAACTCCTCCTACGGCGACCGCACCAACATCACCCTCGCCGGCGACGACATCCCCCACGTCATGGTCATCCAGGGCAAGGATCCCGGCTTCGTGCGCAATGCCGAGGCGGGCGCGTTCTGGGAGCTCGGCGACTACCTCGACGACTATCCGAACCTGAAGACGACCCTGCCGGAGATCGAGAAGGCGGCCAGCGTCAACGGCAAGGTGTACGGCATCTTCCGCGCTCGCGACATCATGCGCACTGCCGTCATCATCCGCAAGGACTGGCTCGCCGAGGTCGGACTCGAACTGCCCAAGACCGTCGACGACCTGTACGAGGTGGCGAAGGCCTTCACCGAGCGGGACCCCGACGGCAACGGCAAGGACGACACGTACGGGATCATCATCCCCAAGTGGCCGGGAGCGATCGGCACGAACAGCCCCTACGACGTGATCGAGACGTGGCACGGCGCCGGCAACCGGTGGACTGAGCGCGGCGGCACGCTCGTGCCGAGCTTCACGACCGACGAGTGGCTGGAGGCGGTCGAGTACGAGAAGCGGCTCGTCGACGAAGGACTCGTCAACCCCGACTTCGCGACGTTCGACTCGGCCAACTGGAACGAGCCGTTCCTCAACGGGAAGGGCGGGATCATCATCGACGTGCATTCCCGCGCGGCCGTGCTCATGAGCCTGCTGAAGGAGTCCAACCCTGACGACTTCCAGGACTACGTCGACATCACGGGCAATCTCATCGGCCCCGACGGCGAGCTCCACGCGCACCCGACGACCGGCTACAACGGCTTCCTCGCGATCCCGCGCGACAAGGTGCGCACGGAGGAGCAGCTGCGCGCGGTGCTCGAAGTGCTCGACAAGCTCAACTCCCCCGAGGCCGGCCCCATTCTCAACAACGGCATCGAGGGCAAGACGTACACGCTCGAGGGCGACCTCGCCGTCGCGGTGGACGATGCTCCCCAGACGCTGAAGGACGACGTGCTCAGCTACTCGCAGCTCGGCATGAACGTCACGGGCTTCCAGGGCTATCTCCCCAAGCAGGCGTCGGACTACGAGCAGGAGATGTACGACAAGCGCAAGGCGATCGAAGAGTCCGACCTCGCATCGGCGACGTACGACCCGGCGGCCGCCTTCGTCTCGAAGACGTACACGTCGCGGGGCGCGCAGCTGGACACGATCGTCTCCGATGCCCGACTGCAGTACATCGCCGGACAGATCGACCGCAACGCCCTGCTGGCGGCGCTCGAGCTGTGGCGCACCAGTGGCGGGGACGACGTGATCGCCGAGGTCAACGAGCTCGCCGGTCAGGCCGGCTGAGCGCGGCCCCACCCGTCACGAGGGGCGGGCGCCGCGGTGCCCGCCCCTCTCCACAGACAGGACGAACATGGTTGTTCTCGACAACGCGGTGGACTCGACCGAGGCCATCGTCGTGCCCCCGCGCAAACGCCGAGCCGGCGTCCGGGTGCATTTCACGCAGTTCAAGTGGCTCTACCTGCTGCTCCTGCCCGGGATCGTGTACTTCGCCCTGTTCCGCTACGGCCCCATGGGCGGGGCGATCATCGCCTTCAAGGACTACGTGCCGTTCCTCGGCATCGGCGACAGCCCCTGGGTCGGCTTCGAGCACTTCGAGGCCTTCTTCGCGAGCCCGGATTTCCCGAGGCTCCTCGCCAACACCCTGATCCTGGCGCTGCTGAGCCTCGTGATCGCCTTCCCGCTGACGATCGTCGTGGCGCTGCTGCTGAACGAGCTCCGCCTGAACATCCTCAAACGCAGCGTGCAGACGCTCATCTACATCCCCCACTTCCTGTCGTGGACGGTCGTCGCCTCCCTCACCTATCTGCTCTTCGCCCTCGACACCGGGCCTCTGTTCTCGCTGGTCAACGGCATCCTCGGCACCGACATCAGCTTCCTCACCGATCCGGCCTGGTTCCGGCCGATCATCGTGCTCCAGGACATCTGGAAGAACACCGGCTGGGGCACGATCATCTTCCTCGCCGCCCTCGCGAGCGTGGATCAGGAGCAGTACGAAGCCGCCATCATCGACGGCGCAGGACGCTTCCAGCGGGTCTGGCACATCACGCTCCCCTCGATCATGCCGACGGTGGTGGTCATGCTCGTGCTGCAGATGGGGCAGGTGCTCAACACCGGGTTCGAGCAGATCTACCTCATGACCAACGCCCTCAACCGTCAGGTCGCCGACGTCTTCGACACCTACGTCTACTTCATGGGCATCACGCAGGGCGCTTACAGCTACAGCACCGCGGTGGGCCTGTTCAAGGCCGTCGTCGGCGTCGTCCTCATCTTCGGGGCCAACTGGCTCGCTCGCCGCTTCAACCAGACGGGGATCTTCTGATGGCTCGCGAGAAGTACCGGTTCAACACGCGCGCCGGACGGGTGTTCGACGTCGTCAACATCGTCCTGCTCCTCGCGGTGGGTGTCATCGCCCTCGTCCCCTTCATCTACGTGACGGCGGGGTCGTTCGCGACGGAGTCGGAGCTGGCCACCCGCTCCTTCTTCCTCTGGCCCGAGACCTTCAGCCTGCGGGCGTACGAGGCGATCCTCACGAGCCCCGCGTTCCTGCGGGCGATGATCACGACGATCGCCGTGACGGCGGTGGGAACGGTCGTGCAACTGCTGCTGACGGCGTCGATGGCCTACCCGCTGTCCAAGGGCAACCTCCCCGGGCGACGCCTCATGCTCTCCCTCATCGTGTTCACGATGGTGTTCTCGGGCGGCATGATTCCCACGTTCCTCGTCGTCAAGGACCTGGGGCTCCTCAACAGCTACTGGGCGCTCATCCTGCCGATGGCGATCAACCCGTTCAGCCTCATCATCATCAAGAACTTCTTCCAGCAGCTTCCCGCCGAGCTGGAGGAGTCGGCGAAGATCGACGGGGCGAACGAGCTGCAGACACTGTGGAGCGTCATCCTGCCGCTGTCCAAGCCGGTGCTGGCCACCTTCGCCCTCTTCTACGCCGTGGGCATCTGGAACGACTTCATGTCGCCGCTGCTCTACCTCAACGACAGCTCGATGTGGACGCTGCAGATGTTCCTCCGCC
Organism: Microbacterium sp.; assembly: GCA_048594675.1. GTDB lineage: Bacteria > Actinomycetota > Actinomycetes > Actinomycetales > Microbacteriaceae > Microbacterium. The sequence goes on from JBMDWQ010000298.1 coordinate 13,708, forward strand.
AGGTCACGGTGGCCACCGACCTCTCGATCGTCGATGCCGACCCGAGCCAGCTGCCGCCCGCGCAGGGCATCAAGTTCGCCGTCATCGTCGTGGCGACCCTGCCGATCCTCCTCTTCTACCCGTTCCTGCAGAAGCACTTCGCCAAGGGGATGCTGATCGGATCGGTGAAGGGATGAGCGCGCCGGTGCCCTACCGCAACCCGCTGCGTCGGCGGTCGGACCTCGAGGGGTGGATCGCCGAAGGACCCGTGCGTGTGGCAGAGGATGCCGACGGCCTGGTGCTGTCGGCAGGCGGAGGCCTCGACGACCATTGGACGCTCTGGTGCCCGGAGGTCTTCGGCGACCGCATCCGCATCACGTGGGAGTTCTCCCCGCGCGCCGAGCCCGGGCTCGCGATGCTGTTCTTCGGCGCGTCGTCCGTCGCGGGCGGCGGCATCTTCGACGAGGGAGTCGCTCCGCGCGACGGCTCGTATCCGCAGTACCACTCCGGCGACCTGCGGACGCTGCACGTGTCGTACTTCCGGCGACGCTGGGAGGACGAACGGGCGTTCCATACCTGCAACCTCCGCAAGTCCCCGGGGTTCCATCTCGTGGCCCAAGGCGCCGATCCGCTCCCGCCCGTCGTCGATGCCCGCGACGCGTTCTACCGGATCACGGTCGTGAAGGACGGACCACGCGTGAGCTTCGCGATCGATGACCTGACCCTGTTCACCTGGCTCGACGACGAGTCGACCGGGCCGCGGGCACACGAGGGGCGGATCGGCTTCCGCCAGATGTCCCCCCTCTCCGCGTGCTACCGAGACCTGGAGGTCCACCCGCTATGACCGCCCCGTCCGCCGTCACGATCCCGCTGCGCTGGCTCGACGGGAAGACGCCGATTCGTCTTCCGGCGGGTGTCACGTGGGGGGCTCCGGTGCCGAGGGGAACCGTGCGCGATCCCGCTGACCTGCGTCTGCGCCGCATCGGGGGTGGCGTCGAGCCGGCCCAGTTCTGGACACTGGCGACCTGGCCCGACGGCTCAGTCAAGTGGGCCGGGGCCGCGCTGGGCGCGACGGAGGATCCCGGTGAGTACGAGATCGTCGCGGCTGCCTCGACTCCGCTTCCCCGCCACCCGCACCCGGTCATCGTCGAAGAGTCGACCGGGGCCGTCGTGGTCTCCACAGGATCGCTGCGGGTGGAGTGTGCCGCACCGGGGGAATCGAGCGCGATCGTGCGCCGCATCGCACGCGGCAGGACGACCGTCGCCGAGGACCTTCGGCTCGTGAGTCTCGTGCAGGACGACGCGCCCAGTGACGACGGGGGCGGCCGGCGGTCGGCGTTCCAGTCGCTCGTCACGGCCGTCGAGGTGGAGCAGCGCGGCCCCGTCCGCGCCGTCGTGCGTGTGGAGGGCCGCCATCGCGCGGTGGCGGGCGACCGGGAGTGGCTGCCCTTCACACTCCGCCTGGTCGTCCTCGCCGGCGCCGACCGCGTCCGCCTCGTCCACACCTTCGTGTGGGACGGCGATGCCGCGACCGACTTCCTGGCCGGGCTCGGCGTGCGCGCCGATGTGCCGCTGCGGGCACCGGCCTACGACCGTCACGTGCGTCTGGCCGGCACCGACGGCGGCTTCTTCGCCGAGGCGGTGCAGGGGATCACGGGCCTTCGTCGCGACCCGGGCGCCGCCGTGCGCGCCGCCCAGATCCACGGGCGCGCGACCCCGCCCCTGGAGGAATGGAACCCCGAGGTCTCCCACCGCCTCCGCTTCGTGCCGACGTGGGGGGATGTGACGCTCACCCAGCTGAGCGCCGACGGGTTCGGCATCCGCAAGCGCACGGCGCCCGGACACGCCTGGATCGATGCCGGCGCCGGAACGAGGTCGGACGGCCTCGTCTCGGTGAGCGACCCCGGCGGCGGGTTCGGCATCGGCGTGCGCTCGTTCTGGCAGTCGCATCCCGGCCAGCTCGACGTGCGGGACGCCGCGAGCGACCGGGCGACGGTGACCGCGTGGCTCCATGCGCCCGAGGCCCCGCCGATGGACCTGCGGTTCTACCATGACGGGCTCGGCCAGGACGACTACGCGAGTCAGCTCGACGCCCTGGAGATCACGTACGAGGACTACGAGCCCGGATTCGGCGACCCCCACGGCATCGCACGCACGCACGAGCTCACCCTGTACGCCTATGACGCGACCCCTCCTCTCACCGAGGCCGCCCACGACGTCGCCGACCTGCAGACGCCACCCCTCCTGCAGCCGACGCCCGAGCACCTGCACCGCGTCGGTGTGTTCGGCGACTGGGCGCCCGTGGACCGCAGCACTCCCGCGCGCGCCGCGATCGAGGACAGCATCGACTTCCTGCTCGCCTACTACCTGGGCCAGGTCGACCAGCGCCGCTGGTACGGGTTCTGGAACTACGGCGACGTCATGCACGCCTACGACCACGACCGTCACGTCTGGCGCTACGACGTGGGTGGCTACGCGTGGGACAACAGCGAGCTGTCGCCCGACCTCTGGCTCTGGTACTCCTACCTCCGATCCGGGCGCGCCGACGTCTTCCGGCTGGCCGAGGCGATGACCCGGCACACGGGCGAGGTCGACGTCTACCACGCGGGCAGGTGGAAGGGCCTCGGCTCGCGCCACAACGTGCAGCACTGGGGATGCAGCGCCAAGCAGCTGCGCATCAGCAGCCCGATCTACCGGCGGTTCCTCCACTACCTCACCGCCGACGAACGCGTCGGCGACCTCCTCACCGAGCTGCGCGACAGCGACGAGCGCTTCCTCGACACCGATCCGACGCGCAAGGTGCGCGTCGACGCCACCACCTACCGCCCCGACCGCTCGGCGCTGGCGGTCGGCCTCGGCACGGACTGGGGCGCCCTCGCGGCGACCTGGCTCACCGATTGGGAGCGCACCGGCAACGAGCGTTCCCGCGATCGCCTGCTGGGCACGATGGCCGACATCGCCGCCCTCCCCCACGGCTTCCTCACCGGCGAAGCGCTCTACGACCTCGACGCCGGACGGTTCGACACGTCGCGCGAGCGCATCGCGGTCTCTCACCTCAGCGCCGTGTTCGGTCTCGTGGAGGTGTGCAGCGAGCTCATCTCACTCGTCGACGTTCCCGGCTTCGCCCGGGCCTGGCAGGAGTACTGCCGGCTCTACCTCGCCTCCCCGGCGGAGCAGGAGCGGGTGGTGGGGACGCCCCTCACCGGCATCCATCTCGAGCAGGCGCACAGCCGCCTCGCGGCGTACGCGGCCGCCGCGACCGGCGACGACGACCTCGCGCGACTGGCCTGGCGGGCCTTCGACGGCATGGGCGAGTGGCTCGTGCACCGACGCGACTTCGCGCTGCGCCGCATCGAGGGTCCGGGGGTGCTCCGCCCCGTCGATGAAGTGCCGACGGTCTCGACCAATGACGCGTCCCAGTACGGCCTCGCCGCGATCCAGAACCTGGCGCTGATCGGCGACCGGCTCACCCTGTGAGGTGGTCTCCGGACCGGTCCGCCGCGGCGGTCCACCGCACGAGCCGCCGCTCCCCCAGAGCCACCGCCGCGAAGACGAGCATCCCGAGGGCCGGGATCACGAGCGGAAGGAACTGCCAGGTGATGACGGCGGCCAGTCCCACCGCGACGGCGATCGAGAGAGTGCCCGAGAGATCCGCACGCGCCACCCGCGGCAGCACGCGCCACACGTCGTGCCAGGCCGCGCCGGGCGACCACAGCGATGCGGCGAGGACCGTGAGGACGAGCACCGCGACACCGGCCGCGCCGATCACGGTCGCCACGAGCGCGCCGCCGGGAAGCACTCCGTCGGCCAGGAGCGCGAGATCGACCGCCACGACGACGCCGAGGATCGCCGTCCCGATGCCCGGGAGCAGGGCGCCCGGAAGCGCGCGGACGGCGTCGCGGAAGAACGTCGACGGCGCCGTCGCCTCGGCGTACAGGAATCGGCGCATGTGAGTGGCCCCGGCAGCGACCGCCGCCGGCCAGGTGATCACGGGAAGCGCCACGACGAAGACCAGAGCGCCCACCCACAGCACCTCGGCGAACAACGCGAACGGCCGCGCGGCGCCCGGCCAGCGCAGCAGGCTGCCGTCCACCTCGGGACGGCGACGCGAGGCGGCGCGGGACCGTCGGCCGGCGCGGCGCCCGTACATCGTCGTCATCCCTTGAGCCCCTGGGTGGAGACCCCCTCGACGAGGAAGCGCTGGAAGACGATGAAGAAGAGCAGGATCGGCAAGAGCGCCAGCACCGACACGGCGACCGTCGCCCCGTAGTCCGAGGTCGAGGTCTGATCGTTGAACACGCGCAGCGCGAGCGGCAGCGGGTACAGCTCGGTCGAGTTGAGGTACAGGAGCGGCCCGAGGAAGTCGTTCCAGCTCCAGATGAACGCGAAGATCGATGCCGTCACGAGCGCCGGCTTGACCAGCGGCAGGATGATCGACCAGTAGATGCGCCCGTGGCCACACCCGTCGATGCGGGCCGCCTCGTCCATGTCCCGTGGCAGGGCGCGGATGAACTGCACGATGAGGAAGACGAAGAAGGCCTCGGTGGCGAGGAACTTGCCCAGCAGCAACGGCGCGAACGTGTCGACGAGTTCGAGGTTCCGGTAGAGCATGTACTGCGGGATGATCAGCACGTGGAACGGCAGCAGGAGCGTGCCGATCATGACCGCGAACCACACGCCGCTCCCGGCGAAGCGCACGCGCGCGAAGGCGTAGGCGGCCAGCGACGCGGAGATCACCGTGCCGATGACCGAGCCGATGGCCAGCACGAACGAGTTCAGGAAGAACTGCCACAGCGGCACGCCGCCGACACCCTCGAGCACCTTGACGTAGTTGCCGATCGTGGGCGAGTGCGGGAGGAAGTCCTGGTTCGCGCCGAACTCGGCGGTCGGCTTGAACGACGCGGAGAGCATCCAGGCGAGCGGATACAGGATGATCGCGGTCAGGACGACCATCACCACGGCCCACAGCACCGTCTGCCACGTGCGGCGCTTGCCGAACCTCCTCCGCGGCGGCGTCGCGCCCCGCGGGAGCACGGCCGTGATGGTCTCGAGGGTGGGCGCCGTCGTGGAGGCTCCCGCCAGCGGCGACAGTGGAGCGGTCATCGGTTGTCTCCCGCGTAGTGCACCCACGAGTTCGAGGTGCGGAACATGACGAAGGCGATCGCGGCCACCACGATCAGCAGCGCCCACGCCATCGCCGAGGCGTAGCCCATCTGACTGTTCGTGAAGGCGCGCGTGTAGAGGTACACGGTGTAGAAGTTCGTGGCCCCGGCCGGTCCCCCCGTCCCCGAGCCGATGATGTAGGCGGAGGCGAAGATCTGGAAGGCGTGGATCATCTCCAGCAGCAGGTTGAAGAAGATCACGGGCGACAACATCGGAAGGGTCACGCTGCGGAACTTCCGGAAGGGGCCAGCGCCATCCACCGAGGCCGCCTCGTAGAGCTCCTGCGGCACCTGCTTGAGCCCGGCGAGGAAGATCACCATCGGGGCACCGAACTGCCAGACGGCGAGGAGGATCATCATCGGGAGGATGAGCGAGGGGACTCCGACCCAGCCGCCGATGTCGATGCCGAACAGACTCAACGAGCTGTCGACGGGCCCGCCGGTGGAGAACATCGCGCGCCACACGATCGCGATGCTGACGCTCGCCCCAATGAGCGAGGGCGCATAGAAGGCGGAGCGGAAGAACCCCGTGCCGCGGCTGCGGAAGTTCAGCAGCATGGCGACCCCGAGCGCCGCGGCGAGCTTGATCGGGGTTCCCACGAGCACATAGAGCAGCGTGATGCGGACCGAGTCCCACCACACGTCGTCCTGGAGCATGCGCTCGAAGTTGCCGAGCCCGATCCACTTCGGCGCGCTGAAGAGGTTGTAGCTCGTGAAGGCGAGGTAGAGCGAGAAGAGCATCGGCCCCGCGGTGAGGAGGAAAAAGCCGACCAGCCACGGAGACAGGAAGAGGTAGCCCGCGGCGTTCTCCCGCCGGCGCAGGCGCCCTCCCGTCCGGCGGCTGCCCGCCGGACGGGAGGAGGGTTCGGTCGTGCGCGGGAGCGTGGCCGTGACGCCCGAATCCGTTGCCATCGTTTCTCCTTGATCGGTGCTAGGCCAGTGCGTTCTCGATGCGGCGCTCAGCCCTGGAGGACGACGTTCGCCTCGTCGAAGAACTGCTTGACGGCCTCATCCACGGTGATCGCGCCGAGGCCGAGGGCCTTGCCGAGATCCCAGAACTTCTGCTCGAGCGCGCCGTAGCCCACGACCGGCACCGGCGGGGCGGCGCCGATGCGGTCCGACACGGACTCGAGGTAGTCGGCCACCTGCTTGTCCGGTCCCTCCAGCACGGCACCGGCGAGCTTGGAGCTCGAGGCGGGGAAGCCGAGGGTCGTGCCGAAGATCTCGCCGGCCTCCTTGCTGTTGACGACGAAGTCGAGGAAGATCGCCGCCGCTTCGGGGTGCTTGGTCTTCGCCGAGATGGCCATCTGCAGACCGGCCTGACGGTAGAGGTCCTGCGAGCCGGCCTTGGCGGTGGGCGGGGCGACGAGGGTCAGCGACGAGGCCCCCGAATCGGCGAGGTAGCCGCCCAGGAAGTTGCTCCAGCTCGTCTCGCTCGCCGTCAGGCCCGCTCCGAAGCCGGACTTGGGCGTGATCTCCTCCAGCTTGCTCTGCGGGATGGTGATGCCGTCGCGGGCGGCGGCTCCGGACTCCCAGAACGCCTTCAGCTCGTCTTCCGTGAAGCCGAGCTTGCCGTCGTCGGTGTAGAGGTTCTTGCCCTCTGCCCGCAGCGCGAGCTCGAAGGTCTGGATGCGCTGGGTCATGTCCGTGCCGCCGTAGACCTTGCCGCCGGTCTTGTCGGTCACGTCCTTCATCCAGGCGGTGTAGTCCTCGAACGACGTGCCCCCTTCGGGCGCGGTGAGGTCATACTCGGCGAGGAGATCGTCGTTCACGAAGTTCGCCCACGCGCTGTAGCCGGTGGGGAGGGAGTACTGCGTGCCGCCCAGCTGACCGGTGCCCAGCAGAGCGTCGTCGAAGGTCGAGAAGTCGATGTAGTCGGAGACGGTCTGCAGGTCGAGCACATAGCCCGGCTCGCCGTACTGACGCAGGTAGCTGTCGGAAAACTGCCACACGTCGGGGAGGCCGCCGCCGGCCGCCTCGGTCTGCCGCTTCTCCCAGTAGCTCGGGAAGTCGGTGAACTGCCCCTTGATGGTGATGTTGGGGTACTTCTCGTTGAACGCGTCGATGAGCGACTCGTAGCGGGCGGCACGATCGTCGTTGCCCCACCACGTGAAGGTCAGCGTGACCTTCTCATCGGGATCGAACGATGCCGCCGGTTCGCTGGATCCGGCGCAGCCGGCGAGGGCCAGAGCGGCGCCGGTCGCGAGGGCGACGACGGCGGCGACCCGATTCTTCGTGAACATCCTTGTCCTCTCTTCGAACGTCCGCGTCCGAGGGGCGGCGGACGCTCGTTGTCCGTGTGTGCAGGACGCCTCCCGCACGTACGGCCTCCGATGACGATGGGGGACGCTCGGGTGATGGGAAAGCGCTTGCCGGTTACCGTACTACGCGATGAATCGTTTTGCAAGGAATCTCGGAAATCGCTTTCCGATGGGGGTGAGCGGCGACTGACACCGGTCACAGCCTGCCACAGCCGTCAGTCTCGGGCACCGCCGGTGCCCCCGGCGCCGATGCCGCGCTGGTCGATCACGGGACTGGCGAAACCGGCGCGATGCGTGGGATGCGCGGCGAGATCGGCGGGCGTGACCACGGTCCCGTCCGCAGCGGCGGAGGCGTAGATCGCCGCGACGAGGCCGAGCGAACGCTCCGGATCGGTGGCCGTGGGCGGCAGCGGGGCACCGGCGCGGAGCGCATCGAACACGTCGCGCAGGAGCGCAGCGTGATCGCTGCGCTCCTCCTGATCAGGAAGGCTCCATGCCTCCGCTTCCCTCTCGTATCCGGGTGCGGGAGTGATGCGCCAGTTCTCGTGGCCGTGCCCGTAGAGGTGATCGACGGTGACGGTGGCCTTCTGGGTGTCGATCCGGATCGAACTGGTCTCGCGCGGAGCGACGGCGCTCGTGACCACCTGGGCGACGACGCCGCCGGCGAAGGTCACCGTGGCCGTCGAGGTGTCCTCCGTCTCGATCTCGCGGTCCAGGCGCCAGAGCCTCCCTTGGACGCTCGTCCACTCGCCGAGGAGAAAGCCGAGGAGGTCGAGCTGGTGGATCCCGTGACCGAGCGTGGTACCGCCGCCCTCCGTCGCCCAGGAACCGCGCCACGGCGCCGCGAAGTAATCGTCGCCGCGGTACCAGAGGGTCTGACACACCGCCAGGAGCGGGCGCCCCAGGTCCCCGCGCCGGAGCAGGTCGCGCACGTGAGCGGCGGCCGTTCCGGTGCGCTGCTGGAACACGACCGCGAATCGGCGATCTGCGGCCTCTGCCGCCGCGACCATGTCCGCCACCTCGTCGAGCGACGGCGCCGGGGGCTTCTCGACGACGACGTGGGCCCCCGCGGCGAGGGCGGCCAGCGCCTGGTCCCGGTGGGCGGTCGGCGGCGTGCAGACCAGGACCACGTCGGGGTGCGTCGCTGCGAGAAGGTCGTCGAGCGTGTCGTGCACGACGGGCTCTCCCCAGGCGGCGGCGAACGCCTCCGCCGCCGCGCGGTCCCGATCGGTGACGGCTACGAGCTCGGCATGGGGATAGGCGGCGACGGCACGGGCGTGGAGGTGCGCGACGGCACCGGTGCCCACGATCGCGCAGCGCAGAGGCTGGGTCATCGGTTTCTCCTCCGGTGGGGGCGGCATCGACGTCCACCCTAGGGATGCGAGGAGGAAAGCGCTATCCCGCCACGCGAGGTGCGGTTAGGCTGACGCCATGCCCGCCACCCCTCCGGCTTCCTTCCCCGCGGCCTTTGATGTGGTCCGTCGCCACGTGAGCGCGGGGCGCCTCCCCAGCGCAGTCCTCGGGATCGCGACCTCGGGAGGGGTCATCGCCCTCGATGCGTTCGGCACCGTCGAGGGCAGGCCCGCGCGGGTCGATGATCCGCACGCGCTGTTCTCGATCACCAAAGTCCTCACCGGCATCAGCGCCGCACGGGCCGTCGAACGCGGGCTCCTCACGCCGCACACGCCGCTGCGCGACGCCGTCCCCGAGTTCGGGGCCGCGCGCGAGGACACCGTCCGACTCAGCCACCTGGTCTCCCACACATCGGGGATCACGGAGCCGCCGCTGGACACACAGGCGCCGCTGCGGACGGAACTGACCACGCGCGGACACGACTTCGCCGCGGGAACGGCCGCGCGCTATTCCACGATCGCCTTCGAGGGAGTCGCCGCCCTCCTCGAGCACGCCACGGGGCGGGACTGGCAGACGAGCATCGCCGACTGGGCCTCACCACTCGGCGCCGACGGGCTGCGGCTCGACCCCGAGGGCGCGGTGC
>JBMDWQ010000299.1:0-2945 GCA_048594675.1 Microbacterium sp.
CAGGCCCTGCCAGAACGCGATCCGGCGGCGGAGCGCCGTGGTCCCCCCGACGGCGGACAGGGTCGCATCGTCCGGCCTTCGCTCGAAACGCGCGAGCCCCAGCGCGACGGCGCTGGCTCCGACGACGAGCACGGCCATCGCAATCAGGAGCGGGACGATCCACACGGCCGCTTCCGGCGGGCCGGACTCGATCCAGACCGACGCCGCGGCGTCGTCGGTGCGCAGGGCCTCGCCGAGGGCCATGAGACGGTCGCGCTGGTCGGTCGTTGGCGGGGCGGCAAAGGCGCCGTACACGACGGCGGGCTGGCTCTGGATCCCCAGCCCCTCCGCGGTCCGCGGTGAGATGGCCACGGCGACCGGCTGGTGCGGCGCATCGACCGTCAGCGCTTCGATCGTGGTCGACCACTCCGCCGGGGCCGGTTCCTGCCCCGGCCACGGCCGGAAGATGTTGCTCGGCGCGTTCCCGTCCTGCCATTGCCGCTCGGTCCACGCCGAGACCTCGATCGTGCCGCCGGTGACGAGGTCGGACGCCGCCACCAGGGCCGCTCCCCCCTCGTAGGCGGCGCGCTGGCTCGGGGTGAGCGTGAGTCCCATCACGGCGGGGAGGTCGTCGGCGTCCAGGACCGTGAGGTTGTTCCGCGGGTCCTGCAGCTCGCTCTGCCACGAGAATCCCTGCGGGCTCTCGGGGTCGAGGAGATGCCGCTCCGGCATCAGTGCAACCGCGCGTATCTGATCGTCGGGGATCTCCGCTTCCGGATTCGAGTCGAAGGTGCTCTGGCGCCAGGCCGCCGCCGACTCCGACGCACCGACCTCCGCGAACATCTCCGCCGTCGCGCGCGCCGCTTCGGTGGCCTGGGCGGCGGTGAGAGGCTCGGGGCCTGTCGAGTAGAGCGTGCCGATCGCGGTGCCCACAGGGGCGTTGTAGCTATACGTGCGCGCGGACTGCGCCATGGTGACTGCCACCATGCTCACGGCGAAGACACCGACGAACACCGTCGCCCCGATCGAGGCGAACGCCGGAACGGTACGTGCACCGTTGGCCACGGCGTCGCGCGTGGCGATCCGCGCCGCAAGCCCCAGTCGCGACAGCAGGCGTGAGGTCAGCCACAGGAGCCACCGCCCCGACAGCACGAAACCGAGCTGCGCGAGAATCGGGCCGCCGATGATACCGGCGATGGGGAGCCATCGCAGCGGCGAGTCGTAGGCGACGCCGTCGTTGAAGGTCATCGCCGCGGCCGAGAGGCCCGACACGATCGTGATGCCGATCCCGACCACGATCATGAGCGACCCCCACAGCGGGCGCGCCGCGGTCAGCTTCTGCGGGCGGCGCGCACCGCGTAGGGCCCGGAGCGCGTCGGAGCGGGCCACCTCCCGCGCCGGGGCGAGCGCCGAGACCGTCCCCACGATCACGGCGAACACCAGCACGCACCCCAGCAGCCACCACGGCACGTGGAAGCCCCAGAACATCGTCGCTGAGCCGTTGCCGATCATCCCCATGAGCGCGGCCGCCCCGCCGATGCCGAGGGCCACACCGATCAGCCCGCCCACGGCTCCCAGCACCGTGCCCTGCAGGCGCACGACCCGCCCGAGGTCGCGCGCATCCGCGCCGACGCTCGCGGCGATCGCCAGCGCGCGCTGTTGGCGACGCGCGCTCACCGCGAACGCCGCTCCTGCGAGCATGACGACCATGTAGCCGGCCGCCGCCGCCGCGGCTGCCATCACTCCCGTGATCGAGAACCACACCTGCAGGTCGCGCTGCGCGGGATCCATCGTGCCCCACCCGTCCACCTGGAACGGGGGCGGGTCGAGGACGACCTCGCGGGAGAACGCGACGATGCCCGCCTCGTTGAGCTTCTGCACGTCCGCCCACGACAGAGCGAGGTCGGGCAGGTACCACTTGGCGTTTCCGGCGAAGACCTCCGGGTCGGTGAAGACGACGGCGGATTGCGCATCCGCCGCGACGGCGATGTCGATGACGCCGGAGACGGCGTACTCCGCATCGTCGAGCGAGATCCGGCCCCCCACGCGGGTGCCGGCCCGCTCGAGCGTCGCTGCGGTCACGAGGACCTCTCGGTCGTTCTCGGGCGCCCGGCCGGAGACCAGGGTGAACCGCCCTTCCAGAGCCGGGTCGGTCACGGCGCCGGCCCACGCGTCGACCATCGTGGCGCCGGCCACGGTCGCCATCCGCACCTGGCCCGAGGAGACCTCGATCGTGCGGGTGCCGGCCGGAAGCGCCGCGAGCGGATCGGCCGGGATCTCGCCGGGCGGCTGCGGCACCGACCCCTCGGCCTGTCCCCCGTAGCCGTTCCACTCCGGCTCGGTCGGCGACTGCCAGAAGTCAGCGTCCGGCACTCCCGCCGGCTTCACCCATGCCTGCGCGGCTCCCAGCTCCACGCTCGCCCGTTCGTCGGGGGTGGCCATCGTGCTGGAGACGAGGACAGCCGCTCCCGAGAGCCCCGCGATGGGGAGCACCACGAGCGAGACGATCAGCAGGCTCGACACCCACGTGCGACGGACCTGCCGGGACGCCAGACGGGCCGCGACGCGCCAGCGCGCACCGCGGGAGGTGGTCCCGCTCATCGCGGAGTGCCGGTGAGGAGGGCGTCGGCGTCGGAGCGCTGCGACTCGTCGACGATGCGCCCGTCTCGGAGGAACACGATCCGGTCGGCCCACGCGGCGTGGCGGGCCTCGTGTGTGACGAGGATTCCCGCTGCCCCCTGATCCACCCGCGAGCGGAGCATCTTCATCACCGACTCGCCCGTGACCGAGTCGAGCGCCCCGGTCGGTTCGTCGGCGAGGATCAGCCGGCGGCCGCCGACGACCGCCCGGGCGATCGCCACCCGTTGCTGCTGACCGCCGGAGAGATCGTCGGGGTAGGAGTCGAACTTGGCGTCGAGTCCCACCGAGGAGAGCGCATCCCGACCCGCACGGCGCGCCACCCGGGC